>NZ_JBIVIF010000067.1:0-22834 GCF_044749595.1 Pseudomonas sp. NPDC089392 | reverse complement strand
GTGAGTAATCACGCTGTGTGCGTTTTACACCTTGCTCCATCTGACTCTCCGGAAATTCGGGATGGGAGGTGTAAACCTTATTCAGGACGGGACACCAGGCACAAAAAAGCCCGCTGATGCGGGCTTTTTTTGTGCCTGTAGAAATCAGTAGCCGCTGAGGATGTTGACGATGACACCGCTGGCAATATTCACCAGCACATAGTCCCCATTCACATACAACCAGCGGTGATCATGCGGCGGCGCATACAGGTGGCGCGCTTTCCAATCGGTCACCCAGTAACGGTCGCCACGGTAATGCGGGTCAACCGCATGCCCACGCTGCCACTGCTGATGGGGTACCGGCATGCCTTGTTGCGGGCGGAAGTTCGGGTCTCGGTACGCCGGCCCGCGGCCATTGTCATGTCGGCCTTGTTGCTGTGGCTGACCATGCGGCGGGTTGCCCTGGTGCGATGGGCCGCCATCATGCCGGTCAGGTGGGCCCGGCTGCGCGAAGCTGGCCAGAGGTGCGCTGAGCATCAGCGCGGCGCAGATCACGGTTAGGGTTTTCTTCATTTAATGCGGTCCTCTGCATGTTAACGCCCGGCTGGAACTTTCAGGTACCGGGTACGGTTAACCAATCAGACCATGGTTTTTGCCGTTTAATGTAAGGACAGAGGTAAAGGTCCGGTAAAGGTATACGAGAGTCTCCAGGCTTTCGCCATCCATGTGGGAGCGGGTTCATCGATGCGTCGAACCGCCGCGAACACCGGCGAAGCCGGTGCCATGCACCGCGTCAAATTCTTCGCGGGTAAACCCGCTCCCACAGGTGTTGCGCTCTATTCGGGATCTGCGCTGTACCTGTGGGGTTTTGCCGGCGATAGGGCCGGCACGGACAACGCGTTAATTCAGACCAAGCGCCTTCAAGCGGCGATACAACGTACGCTCACTCATGCCAAGGTGGCTGGCCAGTTCGCTACGCGAACCCTTGAACTGTTCAAGAGCCTGCGCCAACTCCCCCAAATCATTACGCCGGCCGCCTGACTTCACCACCGAAGATGGCCCAATGTCTTCCGGCAAATGTTCCGGCCGAATCACCCCGTCATCGGCAAACAAGCGCGCCCGCTCCAGAATGTTGCGCAGCTCGCGAATGTTGCCCGGGAACGGATGCAACCCAAGCCGTTGCAAGGCATCGTCGCTCAAGCTGGGCGTCGGCTTGCCAGCCATGCGCTGTAGCAGGCTTTGCGCAAGTAGCGGCAGGTCCTCTACCCGCTCGCGCAACGCTGGCAGACGAATCGGAAAACCGCTGATGCGGTAGTACAAGTCTTCACGGAAGCTGCCATCGGTAACCATCTGCCTCAGCGGTTTGTGCGTTGCCGACACCAGGCGAAAATCGGAATGCACCGTACGCAGGCTGCCCACCGGACGGAAACTGCCGGACTCGATCAAACGCAGCAGCTTTACCTGCATCGCCAGCGGCACTTCGCCAATTTCATCGAGGAACAGCGTGCCGCCATGGGCTGCTTCAGCGAGGCCGATCTTGCGTTGGTTGGCACCGGTGAACGCGCCCTTCTCGTAACCGAACAACTCGCTCTCGAACAGCGACTCGGTCAGGCCGGTGCAGTCGACCACCACCAGCGGCCCGGAGGCCCTGGGGCTACCCATGTGCAGTGCGCGGGCGAACAGTTCCTTGCCAGTGCCCGACTCACCCTGCAGCAACACCGGGATCTGTGCTGGCGCAGCGCGTTGCAGGCAGGCCAGCGCAGCCTTGAAGGCTGGCGCTCGGCCAACCAGGCCCTGCTCCTGGGGCTGCGCCGAAGCGAGGGTGATGGTGGTCAGTCGTTCGACAAAGGCCACCACCCTGCCCTGTTCGTCCAAGATCGGCCGCAGCTCGACATCCACATGCTCGGGACCACGTGGCGTGTGATGAATGTGCAACACCCGCTCCGGTACCTTGCTGTGCCATGCCTTGCGCATCGGGCAATGCTCGCCAGCCTGGTCGCACGGTACGGCGTAGTGGTGCGAGACCTTATGGCACTTCTCGCCCAGCGGCGCCTGGTCATGCTGGCCGAACTGGCGGCGATAGGCCGCGTTGGCAGCCAGGATGTTGTAGTCGGTGTCCAGCACGATGGTCGGCAGGGCATCGTGCTCAAGGTAAGAAACCAGAGCTAGGATGAGGGGATGGGCTTCAGGCATGACGGCACCGTTTGGATGACCGGCGCAGGGTAACAAGGACTGCCAAACACTGCCATTGGCTGACAGTCGACTGCCAGCCATGCTGCCAATGTCGCCGACGGCTGTCAGCAACGGGCCGGTTTCATTGGGCCATGCGCAGGAAAAAGCCTGGCATGCATCTTGATAAACCTCCTGTCACTGCCTACGCCTGTACAAGGCGCGGTGGATAAATTGGAGAACGCGATGATCATCGGCAACAACCTTCACGTGGACGCCTTTTTCGACAAGGCGACCTCGACCATCAGCTACCTGGTCATGGACCGTGAAACCCGACAATGCGCATTGATCGACAGCGTACTGGATTACGACCCCAAATCCGGGCGTACCTGCAGTGCTTCGGCAGATCGCCTGATCGAGCGCGTGGCCGAGCTGAATGCCAGTGTGCGCTGGGTACTGGAAACCCATGTGCACGCCGACCACCTTTCGGCCGCGGCCTACCTGAAGGAAAAGCTCGGCGGCCATACCGCTATCGGCGCGCACATCACCCAGGTGCAGAAAGTGTTCGGAGCTCTGTTCAATGCCGAGCCTGGCTTTGCCCGCGACGGCAGCCAGTTCGACGTGCTGTTGGAGGACGAGGAAGGTTTCCGCATTGGCAACTTGCATGCCCGTGCACTTCACACCCCGGGGCATACGCCCGCTTGCATGAGCTACATGATCGAGGACGCCGGCGAGATCGCAGTGTTCGTTGGCGACACCCTGTTCATGCCCGACTACGGCACCGCCCGCTGTGACTTCCCTGGCGCTGACGCCCGCACCTTGTACCGTTCGATCCGCCGCCTGCTGGCCTTCCCCGACCAGACCCGGCTGTTCATGTGCCACGACTACCTGCCTGGTGGGCGGGAGATGCAGTACGTCACCACCGTGGCCGAGCAGCGCGCCAGCAACATCCACATCCACCAGGGTATCGATGAGGACAGCTTCGTTACCATGCGCGAAGCCCGCGACAAGACCCTCGACATGCCCGTGCTGATCCTGCCTTCGGTGCAGGTGAACATGCGCAGCGGCCAACTGCCCGCGCCTGAGGAAAACGGCGTCAGTTACCTGAAGATCCCGCTGAACAAGCTGTAAGCGCCCTGCCCCATAACCAGATTTCCAGGATTTACCGCCATGCCTGCCTTGTTGTCCCCTGCCAATAGCGACCACCACAAAGTGGTCATCGTCGGTGCCGGTGCCGCTGGTATCGCCACCGCCTCCAGCCTGATCAGCCGTGACCCGTCGCTGGACGTGACCTTGATCGACCCCGCCGAAGTGCATTACTACCAGCCCGGCTGGACCATGGTCGGTGCCGGTGTGTTCAAGGCACCGAGCACAGCCCGCACCATGGCTTCGACCATCCCGCGCGGTGTGCGCTGGCACAAGGCACGGGTGCAGGGTTTCGACCCGCTGGGCCAGTTGGTCCTCCTCGAAGACGGCCGCGCCATCAGTTATGAACAACTGGTCGTCTGCCCCGGGCTCAAGCTGGACTGGGCAGCCATCGCTGGGCTCAGCGAAACGCTGGGCCGCAATGGCGTCACCTCCAACTATCGCTACGACCTGGCCCCTTACACCTGGGAGCTGGTACAGAAACTCAAGCAAGGCCGCGCCGTGTTCAGCCAACCGCCCATGCCAATCAAGTGCGCTGGCGCACCGCAAAAGGCGCTGTACCTGTCTTGCGACCACTGGCTGCGGCAAGGCCATATGGGGGCGGTGAAGGCCAGCTTTTTCAATGCTGGCGCTGTGTTGTTCGGTGTGGCGGACTACGTCCCCGCGCTGATGAAGTACATCGACAAGTACGCCGTGGACCTCAATTTCTCTCACCGCCTGGTAGCTGTAGACGGCCCGAACAAGCGCGCGACCTTCGTGCGAACCTTGCCCGATGGCAGCAGCGACACCCACATCAAGGCCTTCGATATGCTTCATGTGGTACCCCCACAAGTAGCGCCGGACTTCATTCGCGAAAGCCCATTGGCCGACAGCGCCGGCTGGGTCGATGTCGACCCGCATACCCTGCGCCATCGCAAATACACCAACGTGCATGCCTTGGGTGACGTAGCCAATACCAGCAATGCCAAGACCGCTGCGGCTGCTCGCAAGCAGGCGCCGGTGGTGGCCAACAACGTGCTCGTGGCACTGGGCAGGTTGCCTACCCTGGCCCAGTACGATGGCTATGGCTCGTGCCCACTTACTGTCGAGCGCGGCAAGATCGTACTGGCCGAGTTCACTTATGGCGGCAAGCTGGCACCGAGCTTTCCCAACTGGATACTGGATGGCCGCAAGCCCACGCGCCTGGCCTGGCTGCTCAAGGCGCAAGCCCTGCCACCGTTGTACTGGCAAGGCATGCTCAAGGGTCGCGAGTGGCTGGCACGTCCGCAGCTGGTGACTGAGGGTGGGCAGTGATCGAACATCAATTACTGGGGGCGGGCCTGGGCGCAATTATCGGCGCCGTACTGGCGCTGACCGGAGCCGGTGGCGGCATTCTTGCGGTGCCCTTGCTGGTGTTCGGCCTTGGGCTGTCGATGGTCGAGGCAGCACCGGTCGGCTTGCTGGCCGTAGGTATGGCGGCGGCGGTTGGCGCCGTGCTGGGGCTGCGCCAAGGCCTGGTGCGCTACCGCGCTGCATTGTTTATCGCGCTGAACGGTGTGGCGGCGGCACCCTTCGGGTTGATGCTGGCGCACCGCCTGCCGAACACACCCTTGCAGTTGGTGTTCGCCGGGGTGCTGGTCTACGCCTGCCTGCGCATCTGGCGCAAGGCGGCTAAAGAACTGCGCGGCAAAGCCAATGATGCCCACCGGTTTATCGAGCCGTGTGTGCTGAACCCGTTGCAGGGCCGCTTGCGCTGGACCCTGCCCTGCGCGCGTGCCCTGGCATTTACCGGAGCGTTGTCCGGGTTGCTGTCGGGCCTGCTCGGCGTGGGCGGAGGGTTCGTCATCATTCCGGCCCTGAACCGCTACACCAACCTGCGCATGGCCAGCATCGTCTCCACCTCGCTGGCGGTGATCGCCCTGGTATCCACCGGCAGTGTGGTCAGCGCCAGCCTGGCGGGAGTCATGCACTGGCAGGTCGGCGCTCCGTTCGCTATCGGTGCGGTACTCGGCTTGCTGCTGGCGCGGCCATTGGCGGCCAAGCTGGCCGGGCCGCGCTTGCAGCAGATGTTTGCCGTTGCAGGTTGGGCTGCTGCTGTGCTGCTGGCCGGTAAAGCGCTACTGGGCTAGCAGTTCGCTCTGCTCCGCCGCGCACAGCGCCAGCAGGTAGTCCCACACCACCCGCAGGCGCACTGACTTGTGCAGTTCGCGGCGGGTGCAGATCCAGTAGCTGCGCTGGATGGTTTCGCCAGGCAGCACACGCACCAGCGTCGGGTCGTGGCGGGCCATGTAGTTGGGCAGCACGGCGATGCCCAGGCCGGCGCGGGCGGCGGCCTGCTGGGCGATCACGCTGGTGCTGCGGAACACCACATTGGGTGCCCGGCAGAAGCTGTTGAGAAACAGCAGTTCCTGGCTGAACAACAAGTCGTCGACGTAGCCGATCCAGCTGTGCCGGGCAAGGTCTTCGCGGTTGCGCAATGGTGGCGCCCGGTCCAGGTAATCCTGGCTGGCGTACAAGGCCAGGCGATAGTCGGTGAGCTTGCGGGTGATCAGCAGGTCGGCGTTGGGCCGTTCCAGGTGGATGCTGATCTCCGCCTCGCGGTTGAGGATACTGACAAAGCGTGGCACCGCCACCAGTTCCACCTCCAGGCCGGGGTAGCGCTCGAACAGCGCGTTCATGCGCGGGGTGAAGAACATGATGCCGATGCCTTCGGTCACCCCAGGCGAATCTTGCCCAGCGGCGTGATGGCCTGGGTGATTTCTTCCTGCGCCAGCAGGGCGACGTTCTCCATGGCTTCGGCATGCTTGAGCAGGGCCTGGCCCGAGGGGGTCAGTTCGTAGCCCTGGGCATGCTGCACGAACAGCGCGGTGCCCAGGCTCTGCTCGATGCTCTCGATGTGCCGGGCCACGGTGCTGTGGGTGGTGTTGAGGCGCTTGGCCGCGGTAAGCAGGCGGCCGCTGCGCTGCAACTCAAGGAAAAACCGCAGATCGTTCCAGTCGAACATGCTGATCCTTTTTGGCAGTTCGTTCCGGCCTCTTCGCGGGCACGCCCGCTCCCACAGGTACAGCGAAACCCTGTGGGAGCGGGCGTGCCCGCGAAGGGGCCAGCACAGGCTTACCACTGTGCTAAAACGCACAACGGCTGCGCGAAATCTCGTGTTTCCCCCACGAAATTACTCACTAAGATGGATCGGGACAAGAATAATAATCAGGCCCGAGGTTGCACATGCCATCAGCCGATTCTGTCTTCGATTACGTGGTCGTAGGGGCCGGTCCCGCCGGGTGCCTGCTGGCCAATCGTTTGTCCGCCGACCCTGCCTGCCGCGTGCTGCTGCTGGAAGCGGGCGGCCGCGACAACTATCCCTGGATCCACATCCCAGTCGGTTACCTCTACTGCATCGGCAACCCACGCACCGACTGGTGCTTCAAGACCGAGGCTCAGCCCGGCCTGGGTGGCCGCGCGCTGGGTTATCCACGGGGCAAGGTGCTCGGTGGCTGTTCCTCGATCAACGGCATGATCTACATGCGCGGCCAGGCCGCCGACTACGACCATTGGGCCGAACAAGGCAACGAAGGCTGGGCCTGGAAAGACGTGCTGCCACTGTTCAAGGCCAGTGAAAACCACTTTGCCGGTGCCAGCGAGCACCATGGTGGTGATGGCGAATGGCGGGTCGAGCGCCAGCGCTACAGTTGGCCGATCCTCGATGCCTTCCGCGATGCCGCCGAGCAAAGCGGCATCGGTAAGGTCGATGACTTCAACGCTGGCGACAACCAAGGCTGTGGATATTTTCAGGTCAACCAGCGCAGCGGTGTGCGCTGGAACGCTTCAAAAGCTTTCCTGCGGCCTATCAAGGACCGCGCCAACCTCACCGTGTTGACTGGCGTGCAGGTTGACCAGGTACTGCTCAACAACACCCGCGCACGGGCGGTGAAGGCGTTCTGGCAAGGCGCCTGGCATGAGTTTGCGGCGCGCCGCGAGATCGTTCTCTGTGCTGGTGCCGTCGGTTCGCCCGGCATCCTGCAGCGCTCCGGTATCGGCCCGCGCCAGCTACTGGAAAGCTTGGGCATTGGCGTTCGCCACGATATGCCCGGCGTCGGTGGCAACTTGCAGGACCACCTGCAACTGCGGCTGATCTATCAGATTCGCAACACCCGTACCTTGAACCAGATGGCCAACAGCCTATGGGGCAAGATGGGCATGGGCCTGCGCTACCTCTACGATCGCAGTGGCCCGCTGGCCATGGCACCGAGCCAGCTGGGCGCGTTCATGCGTTCAAGCCCGGAACAGCCCACCGCCAACCTGCAGTACCACGTGCAGCCTCTGTCACTGGAGCGCTTCGGTGAGCCGTTGCATCAGTTCCCGGCCTTCACTGCCTCCGTGTGCAACCTGCGCCCAGCCAGCCGCGGGCGAATCGATATTCGCGGCAGCGACATGAACAGCACACCGCTGATCGACCCCAACTACCTCAGCGACCCTAAGGACCTGCGCGTCGCCGCCGATGCCATCCGCCTCACCCGGCGCATCGTCCAGGCCCCTGCCCTGGCCGCGTTCGAGCCCAAGGAATACCTGCCGGGCGCGTCCCTGCAAACCGAGCAAGAGCTGTTCGAAGCTGCCGGCAAGATCGGCACCACCATCTTCCACCCGGTCGGCACCTGCCGGATGGGCAATGGCGCCCTGGACGTTGTGGATAACCAGCTGCGCGTGCATGGCATCCCAGGCCTGCGCGTGGCCGATGCCTCGATCATGCCGCAGATCACCTCCGGCAATACCTGTTCCCCCACCCTGATGATCGCCGAGAAGGCGGCGCAACTTATCCTCAAAGGAGCTGCTACCCAGACCTACTTGAACGAAGACGCGTTACCGACCCCCTGACCCGGGTGCGTGCAGTAGCGGCAGCTTGCGGTCGAAAGCTGCCGACAGTGGAACAACAAGAATAATCACTGTGGCCTACGGGCCGAGGACAGCAACGATGTCGGATTACATCCAAGAGCAGGGTGCGGCGGCCAGCAGCTCCAGCCGTCGTGAAGAACGCAAGATCATTTTCGCGTCATCCCTCGGGACGGTTTTCGAGTGGTATGACTTTTTTCTCTATGGCGCGCTGGCAGCGGTCATCAGCAAGCAGTTCTTTGCGGGTGTGAACGACACCACCGCCTTCATCTTCGCCCTCATGGCCTTTGCCGCCGGCTTCCTGGTGCGGCCTTTCGGCGCGCTGGTGTTCGGCCGCTTGGGCGACATGATCGGGCGCAAATACACCTTCCTGGTCACCATCGTGCTGATGGGCCTGTCCACCTTCGCCGTGGGGCTGTTACCCACCTATGCCAGCATCGGCATCGCCGCACCGATCATCCTGGTGATCCTGCGCATGCTGCAGGGGCTGGCGCTGGGCGGTGAATACGGCGGTGCGGCTACTTATGTGGCCGAGCATGCGCCGCATGGCAAGCGTGGCTTCCACACCGGTTTCATCCAGTCCACCGCCACCCTCGGCCTGTTGCTGTCGCTACTGGTGGTGCTGGGTAGCCGCTACATCAGTGGTGACCAATTCGAAACCTGGGGCTGGCGCTTGCCGTTCCTGCTGTCGATCGTGCTGCTGGCCATCTCCACCTGGATCCGTATGAGCATGCACGAGTCGCCGGCTTTCGTGAAAATGAAGGCCCAGGGCAAGGTCAGCAAGTCGCCGATCCGCGAGTCGTTTACCTCCTGGCCAAACCTGAAAGTGGTGCTGACTGCCCTGTTCAGTATCAACGCCGGGCAAGCCGTGACCTTCTACACGGCGCAGTTCTACGTGCTGTTCTTCATGACCCAGATGCTTAAGATGGACCCGGCCCAGGCCAACACCCTGCTGATCATCAGTGTGGTGATCGGTGCGCCGTTCTTCGTGTTTTTCGGCTGGTTGTCGGACCGTATCGGCCGCAAGCCGATCCTGATGCTCGGCCTGCTGCTGGCAACGGTGCTGTACTTCCCGCTGTTCAAGGCGCTGAGCCACTACGCCAACCCACAAATCGATGCCGCCAGCCGCCAGGCGCCAATCGTGGTTACCGCCGATCCGCAAAGCTGCACCTTCCAGTTCGACCCGGTCGGCAAGGCACGTTTCGACAGCCCGTGCGACAAGGTCAAGACGTTCCTGGTCAAGCAGGGCCTGCCATACAGCTCGGTGAACGTGGCGGGCAGTGATGTGGTGGTCAACATTGGCAACAAGACCATCAACGGCTTCGACGAAGCGGCCATGCGTACGGCAGTGGAACAGGCCGGCTACCCGGCCAAGGCCGACCCGGCGCAGGTCAACCAGGTGATGGTGGTGGTACTGATCGTGGCGATGATCCTGATCGCGACCATGACCTATGGCCCGCTGGCGGCAGTGATGGTCGAACTGTTCCCGACCCGCATTCGCTATACCTCGATGTCGTTGCCTTACCACATTGGCAACGGCTGGTTTGGTGGCTTCCTGCCGACGGTGTCGTTCGCGCTGGTTGTGTACACCGGGGATATCTTCTACGGGCTGTGGTACCCGGTGCTGGTGACCGGGGTTAGCCTGGTGGTGGGGATCTTCTGCCTGAAAGAAACCAAGGATGTGGATATCGACAAGATCTAAAAGGCTGGCGCGGACCCCTGTAGGAGCGGCCTGGCGTCGCGATCGGGCCGCACAGCGGCCCCAGGATTTCTGCCTTGATGCACAAATTGCCGGGGCCGCTGTGCGGCCCGATCGCGACACAAGGCCGCTCCTACACAAAGCGATCCGTGCTTGCATGGAGCCATAAAAAAACCGGCTGTAAAAGCCGGCTTTTTTATGCCCCGAAAAAACTTATGCACGCTTTTCAGAAAAATGTCATACAAAGAAATAAACAGCTAATTCAATCACTTAGCGATCACTTCAAGCATTTCATCGAAAAACTGCTCACAAGTTATCCACAGATGCTCAGGCCATCTGTTCCTGGGGTTTTTCCTGTGCTGGCGGCAGCGAACCCATGGCCCGCTGGGTCGCTTCGTTCCACGCCTGAGCGCGGTCGTTGAGTTCGGCGATGGCACGTGGCCCGGTGCCGTTGGCGTACATCGGCTCACCAATCACCACCTCGATGGTGCCGGCGCGCTTGCCCCAACCATTCTTCGGCCAGAACTTGCCAGCGTTGTGGGCAATCGGCAGTACCGGCAGCCCGGCATTCACAGCCAGCGCTGTACCGCCGCGGGAGAACTTGCCGATGGTGCCGAACGGCACGCGGGTGCCTTCCGGGAAGATCAGCACCCAAGTCTTCTGCTTGAGCAGCTCATCACCCTTGCTCGCCACCTGGCGCAGCGCTTCCTTGGGGTTGTCGCGGTTGATCGCGATCGGCCGCAGCATGGCCATGGCCCAACCGAAGAACGGCACGTACAGCAGCTCGCGCTTGAGCACCTGGCTCAACGGCGAGAAGTACTGGGACAGGAAAAAGGTTTCCCAGGTGCTCTGGTGGTTGGACAGAATCACGCAAGGCTCAGCCGGCACGTTCTCGGCGCCAGTGATCTTGTAGTCGATACCCAGGATGGTGCGCACCAGGAACAGCGCGCAGCGGCACCAGTACACGTTGATGAACTTGTAGCGCTTGGGGAACGACAAAAACGGCGCGACGAAGAAGCTCAGCGAGCACCACAGCAGTGAACTGGTGCCCAGCAGCAGGTAAAAAAGAAAGATTCTGATCGCCTGCAGGATCGACATAGTGGCTTGTACCATTGCGGGGCATGCCCGCCTGAGAAAAGTGCGCCCGTAGGCGCACTGTTTAAATTAGTTCTCTGGCGATAGCTGCCAGATCGTCGAAAATCAGTGTAGTTTCCGGGACGCCTTTTTCCAGGGTCCGCTCGCCCTTGCCGGTTTTCACCAACACGGGTTGTGCACCGACGGCCAGGGCGGCCTCCAGGTCACCTTTGCTGTCGCCGACGAACCAGGTGCCTTCAAGGTCGACCTGGTAATGCTCGGCAATCGCCCGCAGCATGCCAGGCTTGGGCTTGCGGCAATCGCAGCCTTCGTCCGGCCCATGCGGGCAATACACGATGTGGCCCACCTCGCCGCCCTGCTCGGCCACCAGCTCGCGCAGGCGCACGTGCATGGCCTCGAGGGTTGCCAGCGGGTAGTAGCCACGGGCAATGCCGGACTGGTTGGTGGCCACGGCCACCGTCCAACCGGCTTTGCTCAACTGCGCGATCGCTTCGACCGAGCCAGGGATCGGAATCCACTCGTCCAGCGTCTTGATGTAGGCGTCGGAGTCGTAGTTGATCACCCCGTCACGGTCGAGAATCAGCAGTTTCAAGGCTTACCCCAGCAGCGAAATGTCGGCCACGCCCAGGAACAGGCCGCGCAGGCGGCTGAGCAGGGCATAACGGTTGGCACGTACCTTGGCGTCTTCGGCGTTGACCATCACCGCCTCGAAGAAGGCGTCGACCGGATCACGCAGGGCCGCCAGGCGGGCCAGCGATTCGCTGTACTGGCGTGCAGCTGCCATCGGTTGCACGGCCTGGTCGGCCTGCTGGATGGCCGAGTACAGGGAGAACTCGTTGGCGTTGTCGAAATACTTCGGTTCGACGTGCTCGGCGATGGCGCCTTCGGCCTTGCTTAGCAGGTTCGACACGCGCTTGTTCACCGCAGCCAGGGCCTCGGCTTCCGGCAGCTTGCGGAAGGCCTGCACGGCCTGTACGCGCTGGTCGAAGTCCAGGGCGGAGCCCGGCTGCAGCGCACGTACCGACAGGTAGGTGGCCACGTCGATGCCTTCGTCTTCGTAGCGCGCACGCAGGCGGTCGAAGATGAACTCCAGAACCTGCTCGGACAACCCGGCAGCCTTGACCTTGGCACCGAACTGCTTGACCGCGAACTCGACCGCACCGGTCAGGTTCAGGTCCAGCTGCTTCTCGATCAGGATCCGCAGCACGCCCAGGGCGGCACGGCGCAAGGCGTACGGGTCTTTGCTGCCGGTAGGCAGCATACCGATGCCGAAGATGCCGACCAGGGTGTCGAGCTTGTCGGCGATGGCCACGGCAGCACCGGTGAGGGTCTGCGGCAGCTCGGCGCCAGCACCGCGCGGCATGTACTGCTCGTTCAGGGCCAGGGCGACGTCTTCCGGCTCACCGTCGTTGAGCGCGTAGTAGTAACCGGCAACACCCTGCATTTCAGGGAACTCGCCGACCATCTCGGTGGCCAGGTCGCACTTCGACAGCAGGCCGGCACGGCCAGCGCGCTGGGCGTCGCCGCCGATCAGCGGGGCGATGAAGGCGGCCAGTTTGGAAACGCGTTCGGCCTTGTCGTACACAGTGCCCAGCTGAGCCTGGAACACCACGTTCTTCAGGCGCTCGTTGAAGGTTTCCAGCGGCTGCTTCTTGTCCTGCTTGAAGAAGAACTCGGCGTCGGTCAGGCGTGGGCGCACGACCTTCTCGTTGCCTTGCACGATCTGCTTCGGGTCACGGCTTTCGACGTTGGCCACGGTGATGAAGCGCGGCAGCAGCTTGCCTTCGCTGTCCAGCAGGCAGAAGTACTTCTGGTTGTCCTGCATGGTGGTGATCAGGGCTTCCTGCGGCACTTCGAGGAAACGCTCCTCGAACGAGCACACCAGTGGCACCGGCCACTCGACCAGCGCGGTCACTTCGTCCAGCAGCGCCGGCGGCACGATAGCCGTGCCTTCCTGCTGCATGGCCAGCTCGGCGGTACGCTTGCTGATCAGCTCGCGGCGCTCGGGGAAGTCGGCCAGCACGTAGGCTTTGCGCAGGTCTTCGACATAGTTGGCCGGGGTAGTGATGAGCACGTTTTCCGGGTGGTGGAAGCGGTGGCCACGGGATTCACGGCCGGCTTTCTGCGACAGGATGGTGCAGTCGACCACCTGGTCGCCCAGCAGCATCACCAGCCACTGGGTGGGGCGCACGAACTCTTCACGGCTGGCCGCCCAGCGCATGCGCTTGGGGATCGGCAGGTCGTTCAGCGAATCTTCGACGATGGTCGGCAGCAGGCCGGCGGTGGCCTTGCCCGGAATGTGTTGGGAGAAACGCAGCTTGGGGCCGCTCTGGTCGATTTCGGCCAGCTCTACACCGCACTTCTTGGCGAAGCCCAGCGCTGCCTGGGTCGGCTCGCCGTCTTTGAAAGCAGCCTGCAGGGGTGGCCCGTCGATGTTGATGCTGCGGTCAGGCTGCTGCACGTCCAGCTGGCGGATCAGCACGGCCAGGCGACGCGGCGCGGCGTATACCTGCTTGCCGGTGTAGTTCAGGCCAGCGGCCTGCAGGCCTTTCTCGATGCCGGCCAGGAAGGCGTCGCCGAGGCTGGCGAGGGCTTTGGGTGGCAGCTCTTCGGTGCCCAGTTCTACCAGGAAATCTTGAGCACTCATTGTGCAGCCTCCAGCTTAGCCAACACTTCGTCACGCAGTTCAGGGGTGGCCATCGGGAAGCCCAGGCGTGCGCGGGCTTGCAGATAGCTTTGTGCCACGTCCCGGGCCAGGGTACGTACGCGCAGGATGTAACGCTGGCGCTCGGTTACCGAGATGGCGCGGCGGGCATCCAGCAGGTTGAAGGTGTGCGAGGCCTTCAGGACCATTTCGTAGGTCGGCAGCGGCAGGTCCAGCTTGATCAGGCGGTTGGCTTCGCTTTCGTAGAAGTCGAACAGTTCGAACAGCTTCTCGACATTGGCGTGTTCGAAGTTGTAGGTCGACTGCTCCACCTCGTTCTGGTGGAACACGTCACCGTAGGTGACCTTGCCGAATGGGCCGTCGGCCCACACCAGGTCGTACACCGAGTCGACGCCCTGGATGTACATGGCCAGGCGCTCCAGGCCGTAAGTGATTTCACCGGTGACCGGGTAGCACTCGATACCGCCTACCTGCTGGAAGTATGTGAACTGGGTGACTTCCATGCCGTTCAGCCAGATTTCCCAGCCCAGGCCCCAGGCGCCGAGGGTCGGCGATTCCCAGTTGTCTTCGACAAAGCGAATGTCGTGGACCAGCGGGTCCAGGCCGATGGCTTTCAGCGAGCCGAGGTACAGCTCCTGGAAGTTGGCCGGGTTCGGCTTGAGCACTACCTGGAACTGGTAGTAGTGCTGCAGGCGGTTGGGGTTTTCGCCATACCGCCCGTCGGCAGGGCGACGGCTAGGCTGCACGTAGGCGGCGTTCCAGGTCTCTGGACCCACGGCGCGCAGGAATGTAGCGGTGTGGAAAGTGCCGGCGCCTACTTCCATATCGTAGGGCTGAAGCACCACACAACCTTGAGCTGCCCAGTAGTTTTGCAGGGCGAGGATCAGGTCTTGGAAGGTACGCACGGCTGGCGTAGGCTGGCTCACGAAATTCACCTGTATCTGGGGATGCGGATGTAAAGAGCGGGAGTATAACCTGATTCGCCTCGCCCTCTACTCATTGGAGCCTTATGCCACGCTGCTTTTGGTGTACCGACGATCCGTTGTACCAGGCCTACCATGACCAGGAATGGGGAACGCCGCAGCGTGACCCGGCGTTGCTGTTCGAGATGCTTTTGCTCGAAGGGTTCCAGGCGGGGCTTTCGTGGATCACCGTTTTGCGCAAACGCGAGCGTTATCGCGAGGTAATGCACGGCTTCGACCCGGTGAAACTGGCGGCCATAAGCGACGAACGCATCGAAGAACTGATGCAGGATGCCGGCATCATCCGCAACCGCCTCAAGCTCAAGGCTGCCCGGCGCAACGCGCAGGCCTGGCTGGCTGTGGATAACCCCGCCGAGTGGCTATGGTCGTTCGTTGGTGGTGCGCCGAAGGTCAACCACTTCACCGGCCGCAGCGACGTGCCGGCGGTGACCGATGAAGCCAAGGCCATGAGCAAGGCCCTGCAGAAAGCCGGCTTCACCTTTGTCGGCCCGACCATCTGCTACGCCTTCATGCAGGCCACCGGCATGGTCATGGACCACACCACCGATTGCGATCGCTACGCCGCCTTGTTGCGCTGAGGGGTTACAATGCGCGCCTTGCTGAAATAAGGAATTCGCCTGTGGAAAAGTTCAAGGGCGCCCTGATGGTCGGGGTGCTGCGTCTGTTTGCCAAGCTGCCCTGGGGCGCTGTGCAGCGTGTCGGCGCCGGTATCGGCTGGCTGATGTGGAAGATTCCCAACGGTTCGCGCAACGTGGTGCGGATCAACCTGGCCAAATGTTTCCCCGAAATGGACCCGGTTGCCCGTGAGCAACTGGTAGGTCAGGCCCTGCGGGATATCGGCAAATCCTTCGTCGAAAGCGCCTGTGCCTGGATCTGGCCGCCGCAGCGTTCGCTGGAGCTGGTCAAGGAAGTGCACGGCCTGGAAGTGCTGGAGCAGGCCTTGGCCTCGGGCAAGGGCGTGGTCGGCATCACCAGCCACCTGGGCAACTGGGAAGTGCTGAACCACTTCTACTGCAACCAGTGCAAACCGATCATCTTCTACCGCCCGCCGAAGCTCAAGGCGGTGGATGACCTGCTGCGCGAGCAGCGCGTGCAGATGGGCAACCGCGTGGCGCCTTCGACCAAGGAAGGCATCCTGAGCGTGATCAAGGAAGTGCGCCGGGGTGGCCAGGTAGGTATTCCGGCCGACCCGGAGCCGGCCGAGTCGGCAGGTGTGTTCGTGCCGTTCCTCGGCACCCAGGCGCTGACCAGCAAGTTCGTGCCGAACATGCTGGCGGGTGGCAAGGCGGTGGGGGTGTTCCTGCATGCACTGCGGCTGCCGGATGGCTCGGGCTTCAAGGTGTTCCTGGAAGCTGCGCCGGAAGAGATGTACAGCACCGACGTGAACGTGTCGGCGGCGGCGATGAGCAAGGTGGTCGAGCGTTATGTGCGCGAGTACCCGAGCCAGTACATGTGGAGCATGAAGCGCTTCAAGAAGCGCCCGGCCGGCGAGCCGCGCTGGTATTAAGCCTTTCACCATGCCTTGTAGGAGCGGGTTTACCCGCGAATGCGTCGGTTGATCCAGCATCGCATTCGCGGGTGAACCCGCTCCTACATGGACCGGGTCAGCCCAAGGCCTTGTTGAGCTTCTTCAGAAACACGGTCATCTCTTTCTCGGCCTGCTTGTCACCATGGGCCTGGGCCGCCACGATCCCGTCCTCCCAGGCCTTGCGCGCCGCCTCCAGGTCACCCTGCAACTGATACGCCTTGCCCAGCAGCTTCCAAGCCGCCGAATACTTCGGGTCCTGCTCCACGCAGCGCGCCAGGTGCACCGCCGCTTCAGCACCATTCCCCTCATCCAGCCAGGCCTTGCCCAGCCCGAACCGCAGCAACGGGTTATCCACACCCTTGGCCAGCATCTTTTCCAGCGACTCGCGCATGCCCTCTTCTCCTAGAAGAAACTCAAGCCGACGTGGAACAGCTTCTCCACATCGCGAATATGCTTTTTATCCACAACGAACAGGATCACATGGTCACCCGATTCGATCATGGTGTCGTCGTGGGCAATCATCACCTCTTCGTCACGGATGATCGCGCCAATGGTGGTGCCCGGTGGCAGGGCGATGTCTTCGATGGCCTTGCCGACCACCTTGCTCGACTTCGAATCGCCATGTGCCACCGCCTCGATCGCTTCAGCTGCACCACGGCGCAGCGAATGCACACTGACAATATCGCCTCGGCGCACGTGCGCCAGCAGGGTGCCGATGGTGGCCAGCTGCGGGCTGATGGCAATGTCGATATCGCCACCCTGCACCAGGTCGACGTAGGCCGGGTTGTTGATGATGGTCATCACCTTGCCCGCGCCCAGGCGCTTGGCCAGCAACGACGACATGATGTTGGCTTCGTCGTCGTTGGTCAGCGCCAGGAAAATATCGGCGTCGGCGATGTTCTCTTCGAGCATCAGGTCCTTGTCCGAGGCGCTGCCCTGCAGCACCACGGTGCTTTCGAGGGTATCGGAGAGGTGCCGGCAGCGGGCCGGACTCATCTCGATGATCTTCACCTGGTAGCGGCTTTCGATGGCTTCGGCCAGGCGTTCGCCGATCTGCCCGCCACCGGCGATGACAATGCGTTTATTGGTCTCGTCGATGCGGCGCAGTTCGCCCATCACGGCGCGAATGTCCTTCTTCGCGGCAATGAAGAATACTTCGTCATCGGCTTCGATCACCGTGTCGCCACGTGGGGTGATCGGCCGGTCGCGGCGGAAGATGGCCGCCACGCGGGTGTCGACGTTGGGCATGTGCGCGCGGATCTGGCGCAGTTGCTGGCCGACCAGCGGGCCGCCGTAGTAGGCCTTTACCGCTACCAGCTGGGCCTTGCCTTCGGCAAAGTCGATCACCTGCAGCGAGCCTGGGTGTTCGATCAGCCGCTTGATGTAGTTGGTCACCACCTGCTCGGGGCTGATCAGCACGTCCACCGGGATATGGTCGTTGTCGAACAGCTCTTCGCGGGTCAGGTAGGCCGACTCGCGCACCCGGGCAATTTTGGTCGGGGTGTGGAACAGCGAATAGGCCACCTGGCAGGCTACCATGTTGGTCTCGTCGCTGTTGGTCACCGCCACCAGCATGTCGGCGTCGTCGGCGCCGGCCTGGCGCAGCACCGTGGGCAGCGAGCCGCGGCCCTGCACGGTGCGGATGTCCAGGCGGTCACCGAGGTCGCGCAGGCGTTCGCCGTCGGTGTCGACCACGGTGATGTCGTTGGCTTCGCTCGCCAGGTGCTCCGCCAGCGTACCGCCTACCTGCCCTGCGCCGAGGATGATGATCTTCATCCGCTACTCCCTACCCTTTGTTCTTATCCGCGCGAAGCGGCGATCTTGATCAGCTTGGCATAGTAGAAGCCGTCGTGGCCGCCTTCCTGGGCCAGCAACTGGCGACCATGGGGCTGGCGCAGGCCGGCTTCGGTGGCCAGGTCCAGCTCACGGGCGCCCGGGGTGCGGGCGAGGAAGGCATCGATCACTTCGGTGTTCTCGGTCGGCAGGCTGGAGCAGGTGGCGTACAGCAGCATGCCGCCCACTTCCAGGGTCGGCCACAGAGCATCGAGCAGCTCGCCTTGCAGCGTGGCCAGGGCCGGGATGTCGTCGGCCTGGCGGGTCAGCTTGATGTCCGGGTGGCGGCGGATCACGCCAGTGGCCGAGCACGGCGCATCGAGCAGGATGCGCTGGAACGGCTTGCCGTCCCACCAGTTGGCGGTGTCGCGGGCATCGCAGGCGATCAGCTCGGCGTCCAGCTGCAGGCGGTCGAGGTTTTCGCGCACACGGGTCAGGCGCTTGGCTTCGAGATCGATGGCCGTCATGTGGGCCAAGCCCGGTTCGGCTTCAAGCAAGTGGCAGGTTTTGCCGCCCGGCGCACAGCAGGCGTCGAGTACGCGCTGGCCGGGGGCCAGCTCCAGCAGGTCGGCGGACAGTTGCGCGGCTTCGTCCTGCACGCTCACCCAGCCTTCGGCAAAGCCCGGCAGGCCGCGCACGTCGCAGGCTTCGGCCAGCACGATGCCGTCACGGCTGTACTGGCAGGCGCTGGCGCCAACGCCTGCTTCGGTCAGCAGTGCCAGGTAGGCATCGCGGCTGTGGTGGCGGCGGTTGACCCGCAAAATCATCGGCGGGTGGGCATTGTTGGCGGCACAGATGGCTTCCCACTGTTCCGGCCAGAAGGCCTTCAAAGACTTTTGCAGCCAGCGCGGGTGGGCGGTGCGCACCACCGGGTCGCGCTCCATGCCGGCCAGCAGCTCTTCGCCTTCGCGCTGGGCGCGGCGCAGCACGGCATTGAGCAGGCCCTTGGCCCACGGCTTTTTCAGCTTGTCCGCACAGCCGACGGTTTCGCCGATGGCGGCGTGGGCCGGAATGCGGGTGTAGAACAGCTGGTACAGGCCGACCAGCAGCAGTGCCTGCACATCGGCATCGGCAGCCTTGAACGGCTTTTGCAGCAGCTGTGCGGCCAGCAGGTCGAGGCGTGGTTGCCAGCGGGCGGTGCCGAACGCCAGGTCCTGGGTCAGGCCACGGTCGCGTTCATCGACCTTGTCCAGCTGGGCTGGCAGGGAACTGTTCAGCGAGGCCTTGCCACTGAGTACAGCGGCAAGGGCACGGGCGGCGGCGAGGCGTGGGTTCATTGGCCCAGCACCTTGCCGGCGGCGAACTTCTCGCGGCGGCTGTTGAACAGGTCGCTGAAGTTCAGCGCCTTGCCACCGGGTAGCTGCAGGCGGGTCAGGCTCAGTGCCTGGTCACCGCAGGCAACCACCAGGCCGTCCTTCCTTGCAGAGAGGATCTCGCCTGGGGCGCCCTTGCCTGTGGACAAGTTGGCGGCCAGCACCTTCACGCTTTCGCCATCCAGGGTGCTGTGGCACACCGGCCATGGATTGAAGGCACGGATCAGGCGCTCCAGCTCGACGGCCGGGCGGCTCCAGTCGATGCGCGCTTCGTCCTTGTTCAGCTTGTGTGCATAAGTGGCCAGGGCATCGTCCTGTACCTCGCCTTGCAGCGAACCGTCGGCCAGGCCGGCGATGGCCTGCACTACCGCGGGCGGGCCCATCTCGGCCAGGCGGTCGTGCAGGCTGCCGCCGGTGTCGTCAGCGCTGATCGGGGTGATCACTTTGAGCAGCATCGGGCCAGTGTCCAGGCCAGCTTCCATGCGCATCACGGTCACGCCGCTCTCGGCGTCGCCGGCTTCCACGGCGCGCTGGATTGGCGCCGCACCGCGCCAGCGCGGCAGCAGCGAGGCGTGGCTGTTGATGCAGCCCAGACGCGGGATATCCAGCACGACTTGCGGCAGGATCAGGCCATAGGCGACCACCACCATCAGGTCCGGCTTCAGCGCAGCGAGCTCGGCCTGTGCCTCGGCGTTTCGCAGGGTTTGCGGCTGGAACACCGGGATGTCATTGGCCACCGCCAGTGCCTTGACCGCACTCGGCATCAGCTTTTGACCACGGCCGGCAGGGCGATCGGGTTGGGTGTAGACGGCCACGATCTCGTACGGGCTGTCGAGCAGGGCCTTGAGGTGTTCGGCGGCAAACTCTGGGGTGCCTGCAAAGACGATGCGCATGGAGTTCTCGCTTCAAAAAAGAAAAAGGCTTGCCGGAGCAAGCCTTCTGGAAGGTGGGGATCAGGCTTGCTGGCGGTGCTGCTTTTCCAGCTTCTTCTTGATCCGGTCGCGCTTGAGCTGCGACAGGTAGTCGACGAACAGCTTGCCGTTGAGGTGATCGAATTCGTGCTGTACGCACACGGCCAGCAGGCCCTCGCATTCCAGCTCGTACGGCTTGCCGTCGCGGTCCTGGGCCTTGACGCGGACACGCAGCGGACGGTCGACGTTCTCGTAGAAGCCCGGTACCGACAGGCAGCCTTCCTGGTACTGGCCCATGTCGTGGGTCAGCTCTTCGACCGTGGGGTTGATGAAGACCCGCGGCTCGCTACGGTCTTCGCTGAGGTCCATGACCACAACCTGCTTGTGCACGTTGACCTGGGTGGCGGCCAGGCCGATGCCAGGGGCTTCGTACATGGTTTCAAACATGTCGTCGATCAGCTGACGCAGGGCGTCGTCGAACACCGTCACCGGCTTGGCGATGGTGCGCAGGCGCGGGTCCGGGAATTCGAGAATGTTCAAGATGGCCATAAGGTCAGGCAGTCACTGTGCGTTCGGTTGAAAACTGAGCACACATAATAAAGGGAAACGGGGATTTCGGCACCTGGCAAGCTCGTCTAGGGTGTCTATGGGCTTGATAGCCCCCAATCAATGGACAGCTTTTCAAAGTGTTACCCACAAAGTTATCCACAGTTTGTGCCACGTTGATGGCCCCGTTTTGATCAAGGATGATCGCTATGTCCATGCACCATTCGTCGCCTTGCTCGCCTGCCGAACTGGAGGCGAGGCTGCGGCTGCACCGCCTTCCCGAGACAGGATTGCGACGCTTTCACAACTTGCTCGATGCCTTTGGCAGCGCCTCTTCAGCACTTAGCGCGCCGGGTTCTGCCTGGCGTGCGCTTGGCATTTCCCAGGCCACCATCAATGCCCGGCGCAGCGCTGAGGTACGCGATGGCGCCTTGGCCGCAATGGCCTGGCTAGAGGGCCCCGGCCAGCATTTACTGATGTGGGACGACCCGGATTACCCCGCGCTGCTGGCAGAAATCGACGATGCCCCACCGCTGCTTTTCGTGGCTGGCGACCCGGCACTGCTTGCCCGTCCTCAGCTGGCAATTGTGGGCAGCAGACGTGCTACACCCCCGGCCCTGGATACTGCCGGGGCGTTTTCCCGCTACCTTGCGCAGGCGGGTTTCGTCATCACCAGCGGGCTGGCCGTAGGCATCGACGGTGCCGCTCATCGGGCCGCGTTGCAGGCGGGAGGGGGCACGATTGGTGTGTTGGGTACAGGGTTGCAAAAACTTTATCCACAGCGCCACCGAGAGCTGGCCCAGGCGATGATCGACAGTGGCAGCGCGCTGGTTTCGGAGTACCCGCTGGATGCCGGGCCGCTGCCGGGTAACTTCCCGCGGCGCAATCGGATCATCAGTGGCTTGTCGTTGGGCGTGCTGGTGGTTGAAGCCAGCCTGGCCAGCGGTTCGCTAATCACGGCGCGTTTGGCGGCCGAGCAAGGCCGTGAGGTGTATGCCATACCGGGCTCTATCCACCACCCTGGGTCCAAGGGCTGCCACCAGCTGATTCGTGACGGCGCGCTACTGGTGGAAACCGTGGAGCAGATCATGGAAACCCTGCAGGGCTGGCAGAACCTGCCACCTGCGGTTGCCGACAAATTCGACCATCCCTTGCTTGCCTTGCTACATGCCGCACCACAAACCAGCGAAAGCCTGGCCCACTGCAGCGAGCAGCCGCTGGCCGTAGTGCTGGCACAACTTACCGAGCTTGAGCTGGAAGGCCGGGTCAGCAGTGACGCCGGGCGTTGGTTTGCCCGCGCGGGCTAAGTACACTGCGCATATGCAAGGTATATAGGCGGAGTAACAGCAATGGTGAGCAGTTTTCGTGTGCAACAAGCCGCACGTGAGATCCGGGCGGGTGCAGTGATCGCCTACCCGACGGAAGCGGTCTGGGGCCTGGGCTGCGACCCATGGAACGAGGACGCGGTGTATCGCCTGCTGGCGCTGAAGTCGCGGCCTGTGGATAAAGGGCTGATCCTGATCGCCGACAACATCCGCCAGTTCGACTTTTTGTTCGAGGATTTCCCCGAGGACTGGATCGACCGCATGGGCAGCACCTGGCCGGGGCCGAACACCTGGCTGGTGCCGCACCAGGACCTGTTGCCCGAGTGGGTGACCGGGCAGCATGACACCGTGGCGCTGCGGGTCAGCGACCACCCGGTGGTGCGTGAGCTGTGTGCGTTGGTGGGGCCGTTGATTTCCACCTCGTGTAACCCAGGCGGGCGCCCGGCGGCGAAGACCCGGTTGCGGGTGGAGCAGTACTTCCATGGGCAGCTGGATTTGGTGTTGGGTGGGGCGCTGGGGGGGCGGAAGAATCCGAGTGTGATTCGTAATTTGGCTACTGGTGAGGTTGTGCGGCCGGGCTGAAAGGTATTCTCAGGCTGCCTGGTCATGGGGGCTTAAAGGTGCCTGCCTTGGGATTTTTAGCGCCTATGAGATCGAGCGCCGCCCGCGCGGCGCTTCGCGGGGCAAGCCCTAATGCCAGTCAGTTAAGAAATTGACTTGCTCGCCAAGCCACAATAGAAACGAGCTCTGTTTTTACGAGCTCGGTTCATGTCCCT
>NZ_JBIVIF010000066.1:0-25794 GCF_044749595.1 Pseudomonas sp. NPDC089392 | reverse complement strand
CCGGCCTGATCCTGGGTGGTTCGATCAGCCAGACCAACTTCCTCGGTACCGGTAACAAGGTATCCATCGGCCTGACCCGTTCGGAATACCAGACCCGCTACAACTTCGGCTTCGTTGACCCCTACTTCACTGCCGACGGCGTCAGCCTGGGCTACAACGCCTTCTATCGCAGCACCGACTACGATGACCTCGACGTCGACGTGGCCAGCTATGCGGTGGACAGCTATGGTGCCGGCGTCAGCCTGGGCTACCCGATCAGCGAGACCTCGCGCCTGACCTATGGCCTGAGCGTTCAGCAGGACAAGATCAAGACCGGCAAGTACACCGTTGACGAGATTTTCGACTTCCTTGACCAGGAAGGCGACAACTTCCTGAACTTCAAGGCCTCGATCGGCTGGTCCGAGTCGACCCTGAACAAAGGCGTGCTGGCCACCCGTGGTCATTCGCAAAGCCTGACCCTGGAATCCACCATTCCAGGCAGCGACCTGTCGTTCTTCAAGCTGGACTACCGTGGCCAGCTGTTCAAGCCGATCACCAACGACTACACCCTGCGCCTGCACACCGAGCTGGGCTATGGTGATGGTTACGGCAGCACCTCCGGCCTGCCGTTCTACGAGAACTACTTCGCGGGTGGCTTCAACTCCGTCCGTGGCTTCAAGGACAGCAGCCTGGGCCCACGCAGTACCCCGAGCCGCGGTGAAGGCAACCCGGGTGGCAAGCCCGGCACCATCGCCGACCCGGACCAGGATCCGTTGCCGTTTGGTGGTAACGTGCTGGTGCAAGGCGGTGTCGAACTGCTGTTCCCGCTGCCGTTCGTCAAAGACCAGCGTTCGCTGCGCACCTCCGTGTTCTGGGACGTGGGTAACGTGTTCGACACCAATTGCGGCAACCAACCTGATTGCGAGAAGGTCGGCTTCTCGGGCATGGCCAGTTCGGTCGGCCTGGGCGTGACCTGGATTACTGCACTGGGCCCGTTGAGCTTCAGCCTGGCGATGCCGGTCAAGAAGCCGGACGATGCCGATACCCAGGTGTTCCAATTCTCTCTGGGCCAGACCTTCTAAGGTCGGCCCCTGCTTAATGACAACGGTTTATCCAGGAGTGCATCGTGCGTAAATTGGCTCAATTGGCCGTAGTGGCCGCGGCGCTGGTCGCCACCCCGGCTTTCGCCGAAATGAAGGTTGCCGTCCTGAACTATCAGATGGCCCTGCTCGAATCGGATGCCGCCAAGAAATACGCGGTTGATGCCGAGAAGAAGTTCGGCCCGCAGCTGACCAAGCTGAAAAGCCTGGAAAGCAGCGCCAAGGGCATCCAGGACCGCCTGATCAAGGGCGGCGACAAGATGCAGCAGCAGGAGCGTGAGCGCCTGGAGCTCGAGTTCAAGCAAAAGGCCCGTGACTTCCAGTTCCAGTCCAAGGAGCTGAACGAAGCCAAGGCCGTTGCCGATCGCGACATGCTCAAGCAGCTGAAGCCGAAGCTGGATGGCGCTGTCGAAGAAGTGATCAAGAAGGGTGGTTTCGACCTGGTCCTCGAGCGTGGCGCGGTCATCGATGTCAAGCCTCAGTACGACATCACCCGCCAAGTCATCGAGCGCATGAACCAAGCACGTTGATATGAGTGTGACCATGACGCTAGGCCAGCTGGCCGAGGCCCTCGGTGCCACCCTCAAGGGGCCCGAGGCGCTGCAGATTACCGGGCTGGCCACCTTGCAGGAGGCTGGCCCCGGCCAGCTGAGCTTCCTCGCCAACCCGCAGTACCGCAAATTCCTGGATAACAGCCAGGCGGCCGCGGTGCTTCTCAAGGCGGCGGATGCCGAAGGCTTTGCCGGCAATGCACTGATCGTTGCCGACCCGTACCTGGCCTATGCACGCATTTCCCACCTGTTCGACCCCAAACCCAAGGCTGTGGCGGGTATTCATCCCAGCGCCGTGGTGGCTGAGGACGCGCAGGTGGATGCCAGTGCCAGCATCGGGCCGTTCGCGGTCATTGAAAGCGGCGCACGCATCGCGGCCAATGTCAGCGTGGGTGCACACTGCGTGGTCGGCGCTCGTTGCGTGATCGGTGAAGGCGGTTGGCTGGCCCCACGGGTCACCCTGTACCATGACGTAACCATCGGCAAGCGCGTGGTCATCCAGTCGGGTGCCGTGATCGGCGGTGAAGGCTTCGGCTTTGCCAACGAGAAGGGCGTGTGGCGCAAGATTGCCCAGATCGGTGGCGTGACCATTGGTGATGACGTGGAAATCGGCGTCAATACTGCCGTCGACCGTGGCGCGCTGTCCGACACGCGGATCGGCGACGGGGTCAAACTCGACAACCAGATCCAGATCGCCCACAACGTGCAGATCGGTGACCACACCGCCATGGCCGCTTGCGTGGGCATCTCCGGCAGTACACGCATCGGCAAGCATTGCATGCTGGCCGGCGGTGTGGGCCTGGTGGGGCACATTGATATTTGCGATAACGTATTTGTTTCCGGGATGACCATGGTAACCCGTTCGATCACCGAACCCGGTTCCTATTCATCCGGCACAGCCATGCAGCCTTTGGCTGACTGGCGCAAGAGCGCCGCGCGTATCCGCCACCTGGACGACATGGCCAAGCGTCTCCAGCAGCTGGAAAAACGCGTCGATACCGTGACCTCAGGTGGCCAACCGGCATCAGAAGGCTGATACCATTCCCTGAGCAAGAGTGATCAGTCGCTAGCTGGCTCCTCTTTGGATTGCAAAAGGAGCGTGTGGTCAGCACCTGCGCTCCCTATTCTTATTACAGGCTTCCCCCCCGAAATGATGGACATCAACGAGATTCGCGAATACCTGCCTCACCGTTACCCGTTCCTGCTGGTGGACCGTGTGACGGACCTGGACTTCGAGGCCCAGAGCATTCGTGCCTACAAGAATGTCAGCATCAACGAGCCGTTCTTCAATGGCCATTTCCCGGCGCACCCGATCATGCCGGGCGTCCTGATCATCGAAGCCATGGCCCAGGCGGCCGGGATCCTTGGTTTCAAGATGCTCGACGCCAAGCCGGCCGATGGCACCCTGTACTACTTCGTCGGTTCCGACAAACTGCGTTTCCGTCAGCCGGTGCTGCCGGGTGACCAGCTGGTTCTGGAAGCCAAGTTCCTCAGCCGCAAGAGTATGATCTGGAAATTCGAGTGCCGTGCCCTGGTCGACGGCAAGCCGGTTTGCTCGGCACAGATCACCTGCGCGGAACGCTCCCTATGAATTTGATTGATCCACGGGCCATTATCGACCCGTCGGCCAAGCTGGCCGATGGTGTCGAGGTCGGCCCTTGGTCGATTGTTGGCCCTGATGTAGAAATCGGGGAGGGCACCGTTATCGGCCCGCATGTTGTGCTAAAAGGGCCGACCCGCATCGGCAAGCACAACCGTATCTTTCAGTTTTCCTCGATCGGCGAAGACACCCCGGACCTCAAGTACAAGGGTGAGCCGACGCGCCTGGTAATCGGCGACCACAATGTGATCCGCGAAGGGGTGACCATTCACCGCGGTACCGTCCAGGACCGTTCGGAAACCACCTTGGGCGACCACAACCTGATCATGGCCTATGCCCACATCGGTCATGACAGTGTCATCGGCAGCCACTGCATCCTGGTCAACAACACGGCCTTGGCCGGCCATGTGCACGTCGGTGACTGGGCGATCCTGTCCGGCTATACCCTGGTGCACCAGTACTGCCATATCGGCGCTCACGCGTTTTCCGGCATGGGCACGGCCATCGGCAAGGACGTCCCGGCGTTCGTTACCGTGTTCGGCAGCCCCGCCGAAGCCCGCAGCATGAACTTCGAGGGCATGCGCCGTCGGGGTTTCAGCGACGAGGTTATCCATGTGCTGCGCCGTTGCTACAAGATTGTCTATCGCCAGGGCCTGACCGTTGAAGACGCGCTCAAGGAACTGGCCGAACCGGCCGCGAAGCACCCTGAGGTCGAGCTGTTCCGTCAGTCGATCGTGAACTCCGCCCGCGGCATCACCCGCTGACATGGCTCAGCTTTGCGTAGCCTTGGTCGCAGGTGAGGCCAGCGGCGATATTCTCGGTTCAGGCTTGATGCGCGCCCTCAAGGCGCGCCACCCCGACGTACGTTTTATCGGCGTTGGCGGCCCCCTGATGGAAGCCGAAGGCCTGCAATCGTACTTCCCCATGGAGCGCCTGGCCGTCATGGGCCTGGTCGAAGTGCTGGGGCGCCTGCGCGAGTTGCTCAAGCGCCGCAAGTTGCTGATCCAGACCCTGGTCGACGAAAAGCCGGACGTGTTCATCGGCATCGACGCCCCTGACTTCACCCTCAACATCGAACTGAAACTGCGCCAGGCCGGGATCAAGACCGTGCACTACGTCAGCCCGTCGGTCTGGGCCTGGCGGCAGAAGCGTGTGCTCAAGATCCGCGAAGGCTGCGACCTGATGCTAACGCTGCTGCCGTTCGAGGCGCGCTTCTATGAAGAGCAGGGCGTGCCAGTGCGTTTTGTTGGCCACCCGCTAGCCGATACCATCCCGCTCCAGGCCGACCGCCCGGCGGCGCGTGCCGCGCTGGGCCTTGGCGAGGGGCCGGTGGTGGCGCTGATGCCGGGCAGCCGGGGTGGCGAAGTAGGGCGCCTGGGTGCGTTGTTCCTCGATGCCGCCGAACGCCTGCGTGAGCGGGTGCCGGGCGTGCGTTTTGTGTTGCCTTGCGCCAACGCCGCACGGCGCGCCCAGGTCGAGCAGATGCTTGAAGGGCGCCAACTGCCGCTGACCCTGCTCGACGGCCAGTCGCACCAGGCCCTGGCGGCCTGTGATGCGGTACTGATCGCCTCGGGCACAGCCACCCTTGAAGCGCTGTTGTACAAGCGGCCAATGGTAGTGGCTTACCGCCTGGCACCGCTGACCTACTGGATCCTCAAGCGCCTGGTGAAGAGCCCTTACGTGTCGTTGCCGAACCTGCTGGCCCAGCGCGAGCTGGTGCCCGAGTTGCTGCAGGACGACGCCACCAGTGAAGCCTTGGCCAACACCCTGGCGCCGCTGGTACGCGATGGCAGCCAGCAGACCGAACGTTTCGACGAAATTCACCGCACCCTGCGCCGTGACGCCTCCAACCAGGCGTCCGAGGCGGTACTGGCCTTGCTCAAGGACCGCTGACATGCAAATTGGACTGGACTTCAACCTGGTCGAAGACCTGGTCGCCGGCGTCGACGAAGTGGGCCGTGGCCCGCTGTGCGGCGCGGTGGTAACAGCGGCGGTGATCCTGGACCCGGCGCGGCCGATCCTCGGCCTGAACGATTCGAAAAAGCTCACCGAAGCCAAGCGCGAGGCGTTGTTCGACGAAATCTGCGAAAAGGCCCTGAGCTTTTGCATCGCCCGTGCCGAGGTCGAGGAAATCGACCGGCTGAACATCCTGCAGGCCACGATGCTGGCGATGCAGCGTGCGGTGGAAGGCCTGCACGTCACGCCGAAGCTGGCCCTGATCGACGGTAACCGTTGCCCGAAGCTGGCTGTGCCAGCGGCGCCGGTTGTCAAAGGGGATAGCCAGGTGCCGGCCATTGCAGCCGCTTCGATCCTGGCCAAGGTGACCCGTGACCGCGAGATGAGCGCCTTCGAGCTGATCTACCCGGGGTATGGCATGGGTGGGCACAAGGGTTACCCGACGCCGGTGCACCTTGAGGCCCTGGCGCGGCTTGGGCCCACGCCCATTCATCGGCGTTCCTTCGCCCCGGTGCGGGCGGCCTGGGAAGCGCGTGAAGGCGTCACCGATTCCCTGATCTGAGCTATGGGGCCATTCCTGCAGGCGTTACGCGATCCCCTGTAGGAGCGGCTTTAGCCGCGAACACCGGCGTAGCCGGTGCCATCCACCGCGGTGCCTGGTTCGCGGGTAAACCCGCTCCTACAAGCAGCCCCAAATCCCATCCCCAATTGAGCTACAATCCCGCCCTTGTCGTTCAGCATTGCTACAGGATCTTCCATGTCGGTTCCCTTCGTTCACCTGCGCGTCCACTCCGAATTCTCGCTGGTTGACGGCCTGGTGCGGATCAAACCGCTGGCCAAGGCGCTGGCGGGGCTGAACATGCCGGCGGTGGCGATCACCGACCAGAGCAACATGTGCTCGTTGGTAAAGTTCTACAAGACCGCCATGGGCGCCGGCATCAAGCCGATCTGCGGCGCCGACCTGTGGTTGGCGGGTACCGACCCGGAAGCACCGCTGTCGCGTATCTGCTTCCTGGCCATGGACCCCCAGGGCTACCGCAACCTCACCGAGCTGATCTCGCGCGGCTGGACCGACGGCCAGCGCAACGGCCTGGTCATCCTCCAGCGTGAATGGATCGCACCCGCCAGCGAGGGCCTGATTGCCCTGTCTGCGGGCAAGGAAGGCGACATCGGCATGGCCTTGCTGAGCGGCCGCGACGATGAGGCCGAAGCGCTGCTGCAAGACTGGATGGGCATGTTCCCTGAGCGCTTTTACGTCGAAGTGCAGCGCACCAACCGTGCCCGCGACGAAGAATACGTGCACGCTGCAGTGGCCCTGGCCGACAAATTCGGGGCCCCGTTGGTGGCCACCAACGACGTGCGTTTCGTCAAGCAATCCGACTTCGACGCCCACGAAACCCGTGTGTGCATCGGTGAAGGCTGGACCCTCGACGACCCGCGCCGCCCGCGTGGCTACAGCGACCAGCAGTACCTGAAGTCGGCCGAGGAAATGGCCGAGTTGTTCAGCGACCTGCCCGACGCCATCGCCAACACTGTCGAAATCGCCAAGCGCTGCAACATCCAGGTACAGCTGGGCAAATACTTCCTGCCCGACTTCCCCACGCCCAACGGCATGGGCATCGACGACTACCTGCGGCATGTCTCCCACGAAGGCCTGGAAGAGCGCCTGGCGGTGTTGTGGCCGAAAGACACCACACCCAATTACGAAGAGAAGCGCCAGGTTTACCTGGACCGCCTGAAGTTCGAGCTGGATATCATCATCCAGATGGGCTTCCCCGGTTACTTCCTGATCGTTATGGACTTCATCAAGTGGGCCAAGAACAACGACGTGCCGGTTGGCCCGGGGCGGGGTTCGGGTGCCGGCTCGCTGGTGGCCTACGTACTGAAGATCACCGACCTCGACCCGCTGGCCTACGACCTGCTGTTCGAGCGCTTCCTCAACCCTGAACGTGTTTCCATGCCCGACTTCGACGTCGACTTCTGCATGGACGGCCGTGACCGGGTCATCGACTACGTGGCCGAGGCTTATGGCCGCAACGCGGTAAGCCAGATCATCACCTTCGGTACCATGGCCGCCAAGGCCGTGGTGCGTGACGTGGCGCGGGTGCAGGGCAAGTCCTACGGCCTGGCCGACCGCCTGTCGAAGATGATCCCGTTCGAAGTGGGCATGACCCTGGAGAAGGCCTACGAGCAGGAAGAGATCCTGCGCGACTTCCTCAAGAGCGATGAGGACGGCCGCGAAATCTGGGACATGGCCCTGAAGCTGGAAGGCGTCACCCGCGGTACCGGCAAGCACGCCGGTGGTGTGGTAATCGCCCCGACCAAGCTTACCGACTTTTCGCCGATTGCCTGTGACGAAGAGGGCGGCGGCCTGGTAACCCAGTTCGACAAGGACGACGTCGAGGCCGCCGGCCTGGTCAAGTTCGACTTCCTCGGCCTGCGTACCTTGACCATCATCAAGTGGGCGATGGAGATCATTAACCGCGAGCAGGCCAAGAAAGACCTGCCCGATCTCAACATCGACTTCATCCCGCTGGACGACCGCAAGACCTACGAGCTGCTGCAGAAGGCCGAAACCACGGCGGTGTTCCAGCTTGAATCGCGCGGCATGAAGGAGCTGATCAAGAAGCTCAAGCCAGACTGCCTGGAAGACCTTATCGCACTGGTGGCACTGTTCCGCCCAGGCCCGCTGCAGTCCGGCATGGTGGACGACTTCATCAACCGCAAACACGGCCGCGCCGAGCTGGCCTACCCGCACGCGGACTACCAGTACGAAGGCCTCAAGCCGGTACTGGCACCGACCTACGGTATCATCCTGTACCAGGAACAGGTGATGCAGATTGCCCAGGTCATGGCCGGCTATACCCTCGGCGGCGCCGACATGCTGCGCCGGGCGATGGGTAAGAAAAAGCCCGAGGAGATGGCCAAGCAGCGCGGTGGTTTCATCGAAGGTTGCGTGGCCAACAATATCGATGCGGATCTGGCCGGTAACATCTTCGACCTGGTAGAGAAGTTCGCCGGTTACGGCTTCAACAAATCCCACTCCGCCGCCTATGGCCTGGTGTCGTACCAGACCGCCTGGCTGAAAACCCACTACCCGGCGCCGTTCATGGCAGCGGTACTGTCGGCGGACATGCACAACACCGACAAGGTGGTGGTGCTGGTCGAGGAAGTGCGCAGCATGAAGCTGCGCCTCGACGCGCCGGACGTGAACTTCTCCGACTTCAAGTTCACCGTGAACAACGACGGGCGCATCGTCTACGGCCTGGGCGCGATCAAGGGTGTCGGCGAAGGCCCGGTTGAGGCGATTGTCGAGGCCCGCGCCCAGGGTGGCCCGTTCAAGGACCTGTTCGACTTCTGTGAGCGCATCGACCTCAAGCGGGTCAACAAGCGTACCCTCGACGCGTTGATCCGCAGCGGTGCGCTGGACCGCCTGGGCCCGCACTTCCATGACGAGATCAAGGCCTACCAGGCCAACATCGACGTGAACCGCGCCACCTTGCTCTCGGCGCTGGGCGAGGCCGTGAAGGCCGCCGAGCAGGCCGCCCACACCGCGGACAGTGGCCACGTCGACCTGTTCGGCAGTATGTTCGATGAAGCGGATGTCGATGTTTATGCCAACCACCGCAAGGTGCGCGAGCTGACCCTGAAAGAACGCCTGAAGGGCGAGAAGGACACCCTGGGCCTGTACCTGACCGGCCACCCGATCGACGAGTACGAGACCGAGATCCGCCGCTTCGCCCGCCAGCGCATCATCGACCTCAAGCCATCGCGCGAAACCCAGACCATCGCCGGGATGATCATTGCCCTGCGGGTGATGAAGAACAAGAAGGGCGACAAGATGGGCTTCGTCACCCTGGATGACCGCTCCGGGCGCATTGAGGCATCGCTGTTTGCCGACGCCTACATTGCGGCACAGTCCTTGCTGCAGAACGATGCCATGGTGGTGGTCGAAGGCGAGGTCAGCAATGATGACTTCTCCGGTGGCTTGCGCCTGCGGGTCAAGCAAGTAATGACCATGGAAGACGCGCGCACCAAGCTGGCCGAGAGCCTGCGCCTGAAGGTGGCACACGAGGCACTGAAGGGCGACCGGCTGAAGTGGCTGGGCGAGTTGATTACCCGCCATCGCGGCGCTTGCCCGATCACCCTGGAATACACCGGCAGCGACGCCAAGGCCATGTTGCAGTTCGGCGAGCAGTGGGCGATCGACCCTGCCGATGGGCTGATTCAGGCACTGCGTGACCAGTTCGGGCGTGAGAACGTCTTCCTGCAATATCGTTGAACCGAAAAAAATTTAATCTCGACCTGAATGCGCCTGATCCCTTAAGGTAGGGCGCCAAACGGATCAACCGGCCGGCCGCCTGGCCGTAGACCCAAGACGGATGACTATGAACCCGAATTTTCTCGATTTCGAACAGCCGATTGCCGACCTGCAAGCCAAAATCGAAGGCCTGCGCCTGGTGGGCAACGACAACTCGCTGAACATCAGCGATGAAATTGCCCGTCTGCAAGACAAGAGCAGCACCCTGACCGAAAGCATCTTCGGCAACCTGACCAGCTGGCAGATCGCCCGCCTGGCCCGTCATCCGCGTCGTCCTTACACCTTGGACTACCTGGAGCACATCTTCACCGAGTTCGAAGAACTGCACGGTGACCGCCATTTCTCCGACGACGCCGCCATCGTGGGTGGTACTGCGCGCCTGGATGGCAAGCCGGTCATGGTCATCGGCCACCAGAAGGGCCGCGAAGTACGTGAAAAGGTACGCCGCAACTTCGGCATGCCGCGCCCGGAAGGCTACCGCAAGGCCTGCCGCCTGATGGAAATGGCCGAGCGCTTCAAGATGCCGATCCTGACCTTCATCGACACCCCGGGTGCCTACCCGGGTATCGACGCCGAAGAGCGCAACCAGAGCGAGGCCATCGCCTGGAACCTGCGCGTGATGGCGCGCCTGAAAACCCCGATCATTGCCACCGTGATCGGTGAGGGTGGTTCCGGCGGTGCACTGGCGATTGGTGTATGCGACCAGCTGAACATGCTGCAGTACTCCACCTACTCGGTGATCTCGCCGGAAGGTTGCGCCTCGATCCTGTGGAAGACCGCCGACAAGGCAGCTGACGCAGCTGAGGCCATGGGCATCACCGCCGAGCGCCTGAAGAGCCTGAACATCGTCGACAAGGTCATCCAGGAGCCGCTGGGCGGCGCCCACCGTGATCCGGCCAAAATGTCGGAAAGCATCCGCGCCGACCTGGTGCAGCAGCTGGACATGCTCGGCAAGTTCGACAACGACGCGCTGCTGGCCCGTCGCTACGAGCGCCTGATGAGCTACGGCCTCTGATTGTGATTGGCCCCGGGGGCCGCTTTGCGGCCCTTGTGGGAGCGGGTTTACCCGCGAAGAAGGCGACACGGTGCATGGCACCGGCTTCGCCGGTGTTCGCGGCGGTTCGACGCCTCGATGAACCCGCTCCCACAGGGGGCTTGGTTTTCTCAAGCCAAGTGAGGAACAGATGATCAACCTCACCCCCTGGCTCAACGCCCCCGCCTGGTACATCGCCTTCTCCGGCGGCCTCGACTCCACCGTCCTCCTGCACTTGCTGGCTGACTACGCCCGCCACCACACAGCCCCTGCGCTGCGCGCCATCCACATCCACCACGGCCTGCAGCCTGCCGCCGACGCCTGGCCTGCCCACTGCCAAGCCATCTGCGATAACCTCGGCATCGAACTACAGGTCATTCACGTCCAGGTCAGCCCCGGCGCCAGCCTTGAGCAGGCCGCCCGCGACGCCCGCTATGCCGCCTTCAAACAAACCCTCGGCCCAGGCGACATCCTGTTCACCGGCCAGCACCGCGACGACCAGGCCGAAACCCTGCTGTTTCGTCTGCTACGTGGCGCCGGCCTGCGTGGCCTGGCGGCGATGCCTGGGCAGCGGGTGCTAGGGCAGGGCAGCCTGGTCAGGCCATTGCTGGCTTGTTCCCGCCAGCAGCTGCAGGACTACGGCGCGGCCCATGGTTTGGCCTGGATCGAAGACCCGTCAAACGCTGACACACAGTTCGCCCGTAACTACCTGCGCGGTGAAGTGTTCCCCCAATTGCAGCAACGGTGGCCGCAGGCCAGCCAGAACCTCGCCCGTGCCGCAGGGCACCTGGGCGAGGCGCTGGGATTGCTGGACGAAGTGGCCCAAGGCGACCTGGCGCTCGCGGGGGAGGGGGCGCCGGTGGCTTGGCCTGGGCTGGATTCCCTTGGCCTGGCCACGCTCGCGGCCCTGTCGCCGGCCCGTCAGCGCAATGCCCTGCAATACTGGCTGAGCCAGCGCACCCGTTTGCCCGACAGCCGGCACTGGGCCGGCTGGGCAGACCTGCGTGATGCCGCCGCCGATGCCCAGCCGGTCTGGCGGCTTGCCGATGGGCTACTGCTGCGCAGTCACGGGCGTATCTGGTGGTTGAGTGGCGACTGGCTGCAGCCGCCCGCTGGTCAGCTGGCCTGGGTCGATACAACTCTGCCTTTGCAGCTGCCTGGTAACGGCACCGTGCGTCTTGTTGGCGCAGCACCGCTGGACGGGCTGCGCATTGCCTACCGCCTGGGCGGCGAAGTTGTCGAGCTTGCCGGCCGTGGCCGGCGCGACCTGAAGCGCCTGCTCAACGAGCAGCAGGTGCCGCATTTCCTGCGTTCGCGCCTGCCGTTGCTGTACCACGGCGAGCGCCTGCTGGCGGTGGCCAACCTGCCCGGGCTGGTACAGGCGGATTGCCAGTTGAATTGGCAGTTACCGACGAACGCGCAAGGTTTGAGCTGAAGGGTACATTCCGGTAGACTACCCTCCCTTCTTGATACAACTTCTGTGGGTTCCGCGAAAACACAGCAGTTGCCGATTACCAAGCAGTTTTTTGCTGGGCTGATTCTGGAAATGACGAGCGAGCTCCATGCCGGGGATATCCCTGGTTTGTACAGACGCGGCAGTTTTTCGAGATGCACTGTGATTGACGCAGGTGATCGGGGGCTTCGGCCTTCCTTCGCTTTCTCCGGCGGCGCTGGCCGCCTTAACGCAGACTTCTAGGGTTTTTCATGACGCGCTACATATTCGTCACGGGCGGTGTTGTTTCTTCATTGGGGAAAGGCATTGCCTCGGCTTCCCTGGCGGCCATCCTGGAAGCGCGGGGCCTGAAGGTCACCATGCTCAAGCTGGATCCGTACATCAACGTCGATCCGGGCACCATGAGCCCGTTCCAGCACGGTGAAGTATTCGTCACCCAGGATGGCGCCGAGACCGACCTCGACCTGGGCCACTACGAGCGGTTCATCCGCACCACCATGACCCAGAACAACAACTTCACCACCGGCCGCATCTACGAGCACGTGCTGCGTAAAGAGCGTCGTGGTGATTACCTGGGCGCGACCATCCAGGTCATCCCGCACATCACCGACGAAATCAAGCGTCGCATCATCAAGGGCGCCGGCGATGCCGACGTTGCCCTGGTGGAAATCGGCGGTACCGTGGGTGACATCGAGTCGCAGCCGTTCCTCGAGGCCATCCGCCAGTTGCGCGTCGAAGTGGGCTCCAAGCGCGCCATGCTGATGCACCTGACCCTGGTCCCGTACATCGCCACCGCTGGCGAAACCAAGACCAAGCCGACCCAGCACTCGGTCAAGGAGCTGCGCTCCATCGGCCTGCAGCCTGACGTGCTGATCTGCCGCTCCGACCACCCGGTCGATGCCTCGTCGCGTCGCAAGATCGCGCTGTTCACCAACGTTGAAGAGCGTGCGGTGATTTCGCTGGAAGACGTCGACACCATCTACAAGATCCCGGGCGTGCTGCACGCACAGGGCCTGGACGACTTCGTCGTCGAGCGTTTCGGCCTGCAGTGCAATGGCGCCGACCTGTCCGAGTGGGACAAAGTGGTCGATGCCAAGCTCAACCCGGAGCACGAAGTGACCATCGCCATGGTCGGCAAGTACATGGAGCTGCTGGATGCGTACAAGTCGCTGATCGAAGCGATGAGTCACGCCGGCATCACCAACCGCACCAAGGTCAACCTGCGCTACATCGACTCGGAAGACATCGAGAACCAGGGCACCAGCCTGCTCGAAGGTGCCGATGCCATCCTGGTACCGGGCGGTTTCGGCCTGCGTGGCGTGGAAGGCAAGATCACTGCGGTGCAATACGCCCGTGAGAACAAGGTGCCGTACCTGGGTATCTGCCTGGGCATGCAGGTGGCCGTGATCGAGTTCGCCCGTAACGTGATGGGCTGGAAAGACGCCAACTCCACCGAGTTCGACCGCAACAGCGGCCACCCGGTTGTTGGCCTGATCACCGAATGGGCTGATGCCACCGGTGCCGTCGAGACCCGCAACGAGGCTTCCGACCTGGGCGGCACCATGCGCCTGGGCGCACAGGACTGCCAGCTGGCTGCCGGTTCCAAGGTGCACGACTGCTACGGCAAGGACGTGATCACCGAGCGTCACCGTCACCGCTACGAAGTGAACAACAACCTGCTGCCGCAGCTGGTCGACGGCGGCCTGGTGGTTTCCGGCCGTTCCGAAGACGGCGCGCTGGTCGAAGTGGTCGAGTCCAAGGACCACCCATGGTTCGTTGCCTGCCAGTTCCACCCGGAGTTCACTTCCACCCCGCGTGACGGCCACCCGCTGTTCAGCGGCTTCGTCAAGGCGGCTCTGGCCCAGAAGAACAAGGCCTGATTTTTCAGGTCTTTGTTGAGTTTTCCGACGGTTAAGGCCGCGCAAGGCTCATTTCTCGGGTAAAGTACGCCCCGATCTACCCCTGACCGTTCGGTCAGGGGTTGCTTTTGCCAGGCCTGCCTGCCGCATCCCCGCCTGGTGAAAGGCAAGAATTCCCTAAAGCTGCGTTGTTTTCGTCAATTCTGGAGTGCTTACAACAATGGCAAAAATCGTCGACATCAAAGGTCGTGAAGTTCTCGATTCGCGTGGCAACCCCACCGTGGAAGCCGATGTACTGCTCGACAACGGCATCATCGGCAGTGCTTGCGCGCCGTCCGGTGCTTCCACTGGCTCGCGCGAAGCGCTGGAGCTGCGTGATGGCGACAAGAGCCGTTACCTGGGCAAGGGCGTGCTGAAGGCCGTCGCCAACATCAACGGCCCGATCCGTGACCTGCTGCTGGGCAAGGACCCTGCCGACCAGAAGGCCCTGGACCGCGCCATGATCGAACTGGACGGTACCGAGAACAAGGCCAAGCTGGGCGCCAACGCCATCCTGGCTGTTTCCCTGGCTGCCGCCAAGGCTGCTGCCCAGGACCAGGACCTGCCGCTGTACGCGCACATCGCCAACCTGAACGGCACCCCAGGCCAGTACTCGATGCCGGTTCCGATGATGAACATCATCAACGGTGGCGAGCACGCCGACAACAACGTCGACATCCAGGAGTTCATGGTTCAGCCAGTTGGCGCCAAGACCTTCTCCGACGGCCTGCGCATGGGTACTGAAATCTTCCACCACCTCAAAGCCGTGCTGAAGGCCCGTGGCCTGAACACTGCCGTAGGTGACGAAGGTGGCTTCGCCCCTAACCTGGCTTCCAACGAAGACGCCCTGGCTGCCATCGCCGAAGCCGTCGAAAAAGCCGGCTACAAGCTGGGCACCGACGTAACCCTGGCCCTGGACTGCGCGGCTTCCGAATTCTACGAAGACGGCAAGTACAACCTGTCCGGCGAAGGCAAGTCGTTCGACGCCGAAGGCTTCGCTGACTACCTGAAAGGCCTGACCGAGCGCTTCCCGATCATCTCGATCGAAGACGGCCTGGACGAGTCCGACTGGGCTGGCTGGAAAATCCTCACCGACAAGATCGGTGAAAAGGTGCAGCTGGTAGGTGACGACCTGTTCGTGACCAACACCAAGATCCTCAAGGAAGGCATCGAGAAGGGCATCGGTAACTCGATCCTGATCAAGTTCAACCAGATCGGCTCGCTGACCGAAACCCTGGAAGCCATCCAGATGGCCAAGGCTGCCGGCTACACCGCAGTGATCTCGCACCGTTCCGGTGAAACCGAAGACTCGACCATTGCCGACCTGGCCGTGGGTACTGCTGCTGGTCAGATCAAGACCGGTTCGCTGTGCCGCTCCGACCGCGTTTCCAAGTACAACCAGCTGCTGCGCATCGAAGAGCAACTGGGTGCCAAAGCGGTTTACCGTGGTCGTGCCGAGTTTCGCGGCTAAGCAAGAGATGGTAAAAAGACAGCAGCCGGAGTTGTAGGAACGTTCGTACTGAACTTTCCTACATTCCAACGGGTTTCTGTCTACGAAGCCTGGCCTCGGCCAGGCTTCGTGCTATTCGAGGCCCCGAAGTAAAAAGTACGCGGCAGCCTTTTTAACCTGGATAACGTGATGCGCAGTCCCTATTGGTTGTTCCTCGTTCTGCTCCTGCTGTTGGGTGGCCTGCAGTACCGCCTTTGGGTGGGCAACGGCAGCCTGGCGCAAGTGACCGAGCTTCAGCAGCAGATAGCCGAGCAGCATGCCGAGAACGAGCGCCTGCTCGAGCGTAATCGCGTGCTCGATGCCGAAGTGCTGGAGTTGAAAAAAGGCATGGAGACCGTTGAAGAGCGGGCTCGCCACGAATTGGGAATGGTCAAAGAGGGCGAAACCCTCTTCCAGTTGCCACAAAAATGATCGATACCTTACCGGCCTTCTGGGCCGTGATTCCTGCTGCGGGCGTTGGTGCCCGCATGGCTGCCGACCGCCCCAAGCAATACCTGGAGCTGGCCGGGCAGACCCTTCTCGAGCACAGCCTCGACTGTTTTCTTGGCCACCCCGCGCTCAAGGGCGTGGTGGTCAGCATTGCCGAAGATGACCCGTACTGGCCCAACCTGCGCTGCGCCAGCGACCCGCGTATCCAGCGCGCGGCGGGCGGGCGCGAGCGTGCCGATTCGGTGCTCAATGCCCTGCTGTTGCTGCATGCCCAGGGGGCTGAGGACAGTGACTGGGTGTTGGTGCACGATGCTGCACGGCCGAACCTGGCGCGTAGCGACCTGGACAAGCTGTTGGCGGAGTTGGCCGATGACCCCGTGGGTGGCCTGCTGGCGGTGCCGGCGCGCGATACCCTCAAGCGTGCCGATGGCAACGGCCGGGTGAGCGCTACTGTGGACCGCAGTACCATCTGGCAGGCCTATACGCCGCAGATGTTCCGCCTGGGGGCCTTGCATCGGGCGCTGGCCGAGTGCCTGGTTTCGGATGTGGTGGTGACCGATGAAGCCTCTGCCATCGAATGGTCCGGCCAGGCGCCTCGGCTGGTCGAAGGGCGCAGTGACAACATCAAGGTGACCCGGCCGGAAGACCTGGAGTGGTTGCGCCAGCGCTGGGCCGGGCGCCGCTGAATCGCTTACTCCTGTACTGGCCTCTTCGCGGGTAAACCCGCTCCTACATGGGGCGCGGTTTCATGTAGGAGCGGGTTCACCCGCGAATAGGCCGGAACAGGCAACGCACCTCTTCAGCCCAACCGATACTCTGGCAACCCCGCCAACCCTTCTTTCAGGTAATCCACCAGGCGCCGCACTTTCGGCGACAAATGCCGCTGCTGCGGATACAGCGCCCAAACCGCCGTATTCGGCGGCTGGTGCCCCTCCAGCAGCGACACCAGCGCGCCACTGTTCAGGTGCTCCAGCACGTAATAGTCCGGCAACTGGCACAAACCCATCCCTTGCAGCGCTGCATCCAGCACCGCCTGCCCGCTGTTGCAGCGCCAGTTGCCCTGCACCCGCTGGCTGATCTCGCGGCCATCCTGCAGCAACGCCCACAAATCCGAACTACCCACCAGGCAGTTGTGCCGCGCCAGTTCCGACAGGCTGTGCGGCCGGCCATAACGCTCCAGGTAGGCCGGCGAGGCGCACAGGTACATGCGCCGCGGTGCCAGGCGAGTGGCCACCAGCCGCGAATCGGCCAGCCGGCCCAGGCGGATGGCCAGGTCCATCCCTTCATGCAACAGGTCCAAGGTGTGGTTGCTCAGTTCCACATCCACCCTCAACTGCGGGTACAGCGCCATGAACCGCGTCACCAGCGGCACGATGAAGCGTTCGCCATAGGCCACTGCGCAGGTCATGCGCAGCAGCCCCTTGGGTTCGCTGGCCAGGTCGCCCATGGCCCGCAGGGCCTCCTCGCGGCCATCCTGCAGGCGCTGGCAGTGCTGCAGGAAGGTCTGGCCGGCCTCGCTCAGGGTCACCCGGCGGGTACTGCGGTACAGCAGGCGCGTCTGCAGGCGCTCTTCCAGTCGAGCGATCTGCCGGCTGATGTGCGACGAGGATACCCCCAGGCGCTCGGCGGCCGCCGTGAACTGGCCCGATTCGGCCACGGCGACGAACTCGTCGATACCTTCCCAGCGGCTGCTCATGGATTATCCCTGTGTGGCAATAATGTTTTGTCTTTGGCCGGATTATTCATCAAAAGGCGGTGAATTACACTGCTAGTCTGAATCGACCCTCTGTCTGGAGACCCTTGATGATCAAGTCCCGTGCTGCCGTAGCCTTTGAGGCCAAGAAACCCCTGGAAATCGTCGAAGTCGACGTGGCCATGCCCAAGGCGGGTGAAGTGCTGCTGCGCGTGGTCGCCAGCGGTGTCTGCCACACCGACGCCTACACCCTGTCCGGTGCCGACCCGGAGGGTATCTTCCCGTCGATCCTCGGCCACGAAGGCGGTGCGATCGTTGAAGCGGTAGGCGAGGGCGTGACCTCGGTGGCCGTCGGCGATCACGTGATCCCGCTGTACACCCCGGAATGCGGCAAGTGCAAGTTCTGCCTCTCGGGCAAGACCAACCTGTGCCAGGCCATCCGTGCCACCCAGGGCAAGGGCCTGATGCCGGACGGCACCACGCGCTTCTCCTACAAGGGCCAGCAGCTGTTCCACTACATGGGTACCTCGACCTTCTCCGAGTACACCGTGCTGCCAGAAATTTCCGTGGCCAAGATCCAGAAAGAAGCGCCGCTGGAGAAGGTTTGCCTGCTGGGCTGTGGCGTTACCACCGGTATCGGTGCGGTGCTCAACACCGCCAAGGTCAAGCCGGGTGACACCGTGGCTATCTTCGGCCTCGGCGGCATCGGCCTGTCGGCAGTGATCGGTGCTGTCAAGGCCAAGGCCTCGCGCATCATCGCCATCGACATCAACCCGGCCAAATTCGAAATCGCTCGCCAACTGGGCGCCACCGACTGCATCAACCCGAAAGACTACGACCGCCCGATCCAGGAAGTGATCGTCGACCTCACCGACGGTGGCGTGGACTTCTCCTTCGAGTGCATCGGCAACGTGCAACTGATGCGCGCCGCCCTGGAATGCTGCCACAAGGGCTGGGGTGAGTCGGTGATCATCGGTGTCGCCGGTGCTGGCCAGGAAATCGCCACCCGTCCGTTCCAGCTGGTTACCGGCCGCGTATGGCGTGGCTCGGCATTCGGCGGCGTGCGTGGTCGCAGCGAGCTGCCAAGCTACGTGGAAATGTCCGAGAAGGGCGAGATTCCGCTGGATACCTTCATCACCCACACCATGGGCCTGGAAGACATCAACAAGGCCTTCGACCTGATGCATGAAGGCAAGAGCATTCGCAGCGTGATCCACTTCTGAGGTACGCCATGAGCCTGGATAACATCTCCTGCCAGAAGAGCTTCGGCGGCTGGCACAAGCGTTACCGGCATCAGTCCAAGGTGCTGGGTTGCGACATGGTGTTCGCCGTTTACCTGCCGCCGCAGGCCGAACAGGGTGAGAAGCTGCCGGTGCTGTACTGGCTCAGCGGCCTCACCTGCACCGATGAGAACTTCATGCAGAAGGCCGGCGCCCAGCGCCTGGCTGCCGAACTGGGGTTGATCATCGTCGCGCCGGATACCAGCCCGCGTGGCGAGCAGGTGCCGGGTGACCCTGACGGCGCCTGGGACTTCGGCTTGGGTGCTGGCTTCTACCTCAATGCCACCCAGCAGCCCTGGGCCAAGCATTACCGCATGCACGACTATGTGGTGGAGGAGTTGCCGGCGCTGATCGAGGCGCACTTCCCGGCGTCGGCCGAGCGCAGCATCAGTGGCCATTCCATGGGTGGGCATGGCGCGCTGGTGTGCGCCCTGCGCAACCCGGGGCGCTACCGCTCGGTGTCGGCTTTCTCGCCGATCAGCAACCCGATGGACTGCCCGTGGGGCGAGAAGGCCTTCAGCCGTTACCTGGGGGAAGACCGTGCCCGCTGGCGCGAGTGGGATGCCAGCGTGCTGCTGGCCGAGACCCCGGCCGGCGAGTGCCCGCCGTTGCTGGTTGACCAGGGCGACCGTGACGACTTCCTCGAGAAGCAGCTCAAGCCCGAAGCGCTGGAGCAGGCCGCACGCAAAGGCGGGCATGAACTGACCCTGCGCCTGCAGCCTGGCTATGACCACAGCTACTACTTCATTGCCAGCTTCATCGAAGAGCACCTGCGCCATCATGCTGTGGCGCTGGGGCGGGTGTAGGGCTTAGCATTTTCGGTGTCTGTGAGATCGAGCGCCGCCCCCGCGGCGCTTCGCGGGGCAAGTCGGATCGCCGCACCGCCGCTCCCACTGTCTGTTTCGGGCCAGTCAATCCTGTGAGGGGACCGCTGTCCGCCTTGTTTGTACGACTCGATATCGAGCCGTACGCCAAGGGGCGCGCGAGCCTGTCACAGGAGTGACTGGCCCGAAACAGATGTGGGAGCGGCGGTGCGGCGATCCGACTTGTCCCGCGAAGCGCCGCGCGGGCGGCGCTCGATCTCCCAGGCGCAGATAATGCTGCGGCAATCACCTCCAGCCCCAATGCCTCAAAAGCAGGTAGAATCACGCCCTGACAAATTCAGGGCGTTTTCTTATGCGTATTGGCCACGGCTACGATGTGCACCGTTTTTGCGACGGTGATTTCATTACCTTGGGCGGGGTGCGTATCCCGCACAAATTCGGCCTGCTGGCCCATTCCGACGGCGATGTGCTGCTGCACGCCCTGAGCGATGCTTTGCTTGGCGCGGCAGCGCTGGGTGACATCGGCAAGCATTTCCCCGACACCGACCCAAAGTTCAAGGGTGCCGACAGCCGCGTGCTGCTGCGCCATGTGGTCGGCATCGTCCAGGCCAAGGGCTGGAAGGTAGGCAACGTCGACGCCACCATCGTCGCCCAGGCGCCGAAAATGGCCCCGCACATCGAAACCATGCGCCAGCTGATCGCCGAAGACCTGCAGGTCGAGCTCGACCAGGTCAACGTCAAGGCTACTACCACCGAAAAACTGGGCTTCTGTGGCCGTGAGGAGGGTATCGCCGTGCATTCGGTCGCCCTGCTGCTGCCAGCATGACCGAACTGGAACTGCTGGGCCCGCGCGCATCGGGCGAACCACTGGGCACCGCCATACTCAAGGCGGTGGCCGAAGACTTCCAGGTCGACGAAGTGCTGGATATCCCGCTGTCGGGCCAGGGCGAGCACCTGTGGCTGTGGGTCGAGAAGCGCGACCTGAATACCGAGGAAGCCGCGCGCCGCCTGGCCCGCGCTGCCGGCGTGCCGGTGCGTAGCATCAGTTATGCCGGCCTCAAGGACCGCCAGGCGCTGACTCGCCAGTGGTTCAGCCTGCACCTGCCAGGCAAGGCCGACCCGGACCTGTCGCGTGCCGAGGATGCCACCTTGCGTGTGCTCAAGCAGGTGCGCCACCAGCGCAAGCTGCAACGTGGCGCGCATTCGGCCAACGGCTTCACCCTGCGCCTGACTGCCCTGGCTGCCGACCACCAGGCGCTGGATGCGCGCCTGCAGCAACTCAAGCAACAAGGTGTGCCCAACTATTTCGGCACCCAGCGCTTCGGCCACGGCGGCGGCAACGTCCACGACGCCCTTGACTGGGCCGCGCGCAAGGCGTTGCCCGAACAGCGTAATGTGCGTTCGCGGCTGCTTTCGGCCGGGCGCAGTTACCTGTTCAATCAACTGCTGGCGGCACGTGTCGTCGAAGGTAGCTGGAATCGGGCCCAGGTTGGCGACCTGCTGGCGTTCACCGATAGCCGTAGCTTCTTCCCGGCGGGGGAGGCGGAATGCGCCGACCCACGCCTGGCGATTCTCGACCTGCATCCGACCGGCCCAATGTGGGGCGAGGGCGATTCGCCCGCTGGCGGTACCGCCGCGCAGCTGGAAAACGCTGTGGGTGGCCGCCTGCCGGCACTTTGCCAGTGGTTGGCCCAAGCGGGTATGGATCACGAACGGCGCATTCTGCGGCTCCCTATTGGCGGCCTGACGTGGCATTATCCCGAGCCTGATATCCTGCAACTGGAATTCGTCCTGCCGGCCGGATGCTTCGCCACCGTGGTGGTGCGCGAAGTCGTGGATCTGGTGTCGGCAGGGCAGACGGACAGCCCATGCGTATTCTGATTTCTAATGACGACGGTGTTACCGCACCGGGCATCGCCGCGCTGCACGCTGCGCTGGCAGATTATGCCGAATGTGCGGTAATCGCACCGGAGCAAGACAAGAGCGGCGCCAGCAGTTCGCTGACGCTGGACCGGCCACTGCACCCGCAGACCCTGGCCAATGGCTTCATCAGCCTCAACGGCACGCCGACCGACTGCGTGCACCTGGGGCTCAATGGGCTGTTGCCGCACACGCCGGACATGGTCGTGTCGGGGATCAACCTGGGTGCCAACCTGGGTGACGACGTGCTGTACTCGGGTACGGTCGCTGCAGCGCTGGAAGGCCGTTTCCTCGGGGGTACGTCGCTGGCGTTTTCGCTGTTGTCACGCCAGCCAGACAACCTGCCGACCGCGGCTTACATCGCCCGCCGCCTGGTCGAGGCACAGTCGCGCCTGGCGCTGCCGCCACGCACCGTACTCAACGTCAATATCCCCAATTTGCCGCTGGAGCACATTCGTGGCATCCAGCTCACCCGCCTCGGTCACCGGGCGCGGGCGGCGGCACCGACCAAGGTGGTCAACCCGCGCGGCAAGGAAGGCTACTGGATCGCTGTGGCCGGTGATGCCGAGGACGGCGGCCCGGGCACTGACTTCCACGCGGTAATGCAAGGCTACGTATCGATCACCCCGCTGCAGTTCGACCGCACCTTCAATGATGCCTTCGAGCAGCTAGACGGTTGGCTGGAGGGCCTGCTCTGATGCGTGAGGACGATATGCTGCGGCGTGGCATTGGCATGACTTCCCAGCGCACCCGGGAACGGCTGATCCAGCGCCTGAGCGAAGAGGGCGTTTCCAACACCAAGGTGCTCGACGTAATCCGTCGTACGCCACGCCACCTGTTCGTCGACGAGGCTTTGGCGCACCGCGCCTATGAAGACACTGCGCTGCCGATCGGTCACAACCAGACCATCTCGCAACCATTCATGGTTGCCCACATGAGCGAGCTGTTGCTGGAGGCCGGGCCGCTGGACAAGGTGCTGGAAATTGGCACCGGCTCGGGTTACCAGACGGCGATCCTGGCCCAGTTGGTGGAGCGGGTGTTCTCGGTGGAGCGCATCAAGGTGCTGCAGGACCGGGCCAAGGAGCGCCTGGTGGAACTGAACCTGCGCAACGTGGTGTTCCGCTGGGGGGACGGTTGTGAGGGCTGGCCGGCGCTGGCGCCGTACAACGGTATCATCGTTACCGCTGTGGCGCCGGAAGTGCCGCAGGCACTGCTGGACCAACTGGCGCCCGGTGGCCGCATGGTGATCCCGGTGGGGCCGGCCGGCGAAACACAGCAACTGATGCTGATCGTGCGCGAGGAGCATGGGTTCTCCCGTCACGTGCTGGGGGCCGTGCGTTTCGTACCGCTGCTCAACGGGCCGCTGGCTTAAGCTGCACGGGTTTGAGTCGCGCGATATTTTTGCGCCAGCAGCGAATTCTTGCCGCAACGCCCTGTCTATCTGGCGGGGCGATACGCTGGCCCATAGCTTGCAACAGCCATTTGCACATGCCTTTGCATCGGCCCTGCCAATGTGAGCGGGCTTGGTTATAATTGCAACAATATTGCATTTCTTGTCTTCATATCGTTTTTCGGCACCATGAGGGGAGCGCGGGTGGGTCGCACAGTCATTCGGCAGCGCAAGGACGGGTCGGGTTTCAAGCTTCTGGTGATTGCACTGGCCATGGGCACGCTACTGGTGGGTTGCTCGAGCACCAGCAGCACCAGCAGCAGCGCGCGGGTGGTCGACCGCAATAACACCGTGCCCAAGCGCCCGGCGGTGACGTCCGGGCAGTACATCGTCAAGCCTGGTGACACGCTGTTCTCCATCGCCTTCCGCTATGGCTGGGACTACAAGGAGCTGGCTGCCCGCAACGGCATCGCGGCGCCCTATACCATTCGCCCAGGGCAAGCGATTCGTTTCAGCAGCGGCTCTACCAGCAGCACCACGGTGGTGTCCAGCCCGTCCTCGTCGAGCAAGACCACGGTCATCCGGCGGCCTGTGGGCAGCACTGCCACTGCACCTGTCAGCACCAGCAAACCGGCCACGCCAGCGTCTTCCAGCAGCGCCCCGGTGGCCGCCACCGTGCCCGCTGCGGAGCGCGCAGTAGGCGGCTGGACCTGGCCTGCCAATGGCGTATTGATTGGAAAATTTGCTTCAAACGGTAGTTTGAATAAAGGCATTGATATCGCCGGTGATTTGGGACAGCCTGTTTTTGCTGCGTCTGATGGTGCGGTGGTTTACGCCGGGAGTGGTTTAAGGGGCTACGGCGAGCTGATCATCATCAAGCACAGCGATACCTACGTCAGTGCCTACGGTCATAACCGCAGGCTGTTGGTTCGGGAGGGGCAGCAGGTCAAGGCAGGGCAGTCGATTGCTGAAATGGGGTCCACGGGCGCTGATCGGGTGAAGCTGCATTTCGAGATTCGCCGCCAGGGCAAACCCGTCGATCCACTCCAGTTCCTGCCAAGTCGTTGACCGTTGTACCCGGCCTGTTCCTGCGATGTAGAGGGGACAGGCTCAAGCGCTGCCAGGGATCAAGGTGCCGCTCGAGTCTGAGTTCGAACTCAGCAAAGGACTATAACAATGGCTCTCAGCAAAGAAGTGCCGGAGTTTGACATCGACGACGACGTGCTCCTGATGGAGACGGGGATCGTTTTGGAAACGGATGTGGTGTCAGACGAACCTGCTGTATCTTCGGTTCGGACCCGGGCGAAGTCGGGCTCTTCGCTCAAGCAACACAAGTACATCGATTACAGCCGGGCGCTCGATGCCACCCAGCTGTATCTCAACGAGATCGGATTCTCGCCGCTGCTTTCGCCGGAAGAGGAAGTGCATTTTGCGCGCCTGTCGCAAAAGGGCGACCCTGCCGGCCGCAAGCGCATGATCGAAAGCAACCTGCGCCTGGTTGTGAAAATTGCCCGTCGTTACGTGAACCGCGGCCTGTCGCTGCTCGACCTGATCGAAGAGGGCAACCTGGGGTTGATCCGTGCGGTCGAGAAGTTCGACCCGGAGCGTGGTTTCCGTTTTTCGACCTATGCGACCTGGTGGATTCGCCAGACCATCGAACGGGCGATCATGAACCAGACCCGTACCATTCGCCTGCCGATTCACGTGGTCAAGGAACTGAACGTCTACCTGCGCGCCGCACGCGAGCTGACCCAGAAGCTCGACCACGAACCTTCGCCGGAGGAGATCGCCACGTTGCTGGAGAAGCCGGTCGCCGAGGTCAAGCGTATGCTCGGGCTGAACGAACGGGTGTCTTCGGTGGATGTGTCGCTTGGCCCGGACTCGGACAAGACCCTGCTCGATACCCTGACCGACGACCGCCCGACCGACCCGTGCGAACTGCTACAGGATGACGACCTGTCGCAGAGCATCGACCAGTGGCTGGGCGAGTTGACGGACAAACAGCGTGAAGTGGTGGTGCGCCGCTTTGGCCTGCGCGGGCATGAAAGCAGCACCCTGGAAGATGTAGGCCTGGAGATCGGCCTGACCCGCGAGCGGGTGCGGCAGATCCAGGTGGAGGGGCTCAAGCGTTTGCGTGAGATCCTTGAGAAGAACGGCCTGTCCAGCGAGTCGTTGTTCCAGTAACAAAGGCCAGTAGTGCAAAACGCCCCGATAACCTCGGGGCGTTTTTGTTTGTGGCGAAAAAGGTGGGGCTTCGAGATTGTTGGGGGCGCTTTGCGCCCCATTCGCAGCACAAGGCTGCTCCTACAGGCGGGGTGCGGTTCTTTGTAGGAGCAGCCTTGTGCTGCGAATGGGCTGCAAAGCAGCCCCAAAGTCTGCCCGGCAAAACACATATCGATTATGTACCGCGCTACCCCAGTAACATCGCGTGTAAGCCTTTGCTTACTTGTTTTGTAAGCTATCTATGCAACCTTCAGTAAATCAATGTCGCTTCCCGCTCCTGCGTTTTCCCAAGTCATTGAAAACACGAACTTATTTGGCTGTGAGGAAATGTGTCCCCCGCAATACCTTGAGAGGTTTGCGGGTTGCCCGCCCGGCCCAACCCGCTAGTATTCGAACTGTGCACAGGGACATGCACAGGCTTTCAGGACGAAGGCTAGGGACATCGCAAGAAGCGATTTCATCAGGATGATGTTTGGGACAAGCAGGGACTACGGAAAAAATGTGGGCGGGTCAAACCGCCCCTTTTTTTTGCCTGCAGAATGTCTAGTCCTGAAATAGGTTTACACCTGTTCAGGTAGGCCGGTAGGCCTCAAAACGCCCGGTGCACCGCATCGGGCGTTTTGTTTTTCAGGGC
>NZ_JBIVIF010000065.1:0-26258 GCF_044749595.1 Pseudomonas sp. NPDC089392 | reverse complement strand
GGCCCGAAACAAACGTAGGAGCGGCTTTAGCCGCGAAGCGCCGCGCGGGCGGCGCTCGATCTCATAGGCGCTGCAAATGTTTCGGCGAACACCTGGCGGCGCTCGATCTCACAGGTGCCGAAAATACATCGGCGAACACCTGCGGCGCTCGGTCTCACGGGCGCAAAATACCTCAAGGCGGACTAAGGGATAACCACCCCTTCCTTGGTCAACATATCCACCAACCGAATCAGCGGCAGCCCAATCAGGCTGGTCGCATCGCACCCGTGCGTGCTCTGGAACAAACTCACCCCCAACCCCTCCGCCTTGAAGCTCCCTGCGCAATCCAGCGGCTGCTCCGCCGCCACATAGCGCTCCACCCGCTCCCGGCTCAGCTCGCGCATGGTCACGGTAAACGGCACGCAATCCACCTGGCACTGCCCGGTGGCGCTGTTCAGCAGTGCCAGCCCGGTCAGGAAGCTCACCTGCTGCCCGCTGCACTCCAACAGTTGCTCGCAGGCCCGTTCAAAGCTATGCGGCTTGCCCAGCACCTGTTCGCCCAGTACGGCAACCTGGTCCGAGCCGATAATCAGATGCCCCGGATGGGTGGCTGCCAGGGCCTGGGCCTTTTGCCTGGCCAGTCGTCGCACCAACTCCACGGCCGGTTCGTCATCGAGGCGCCGCTCGTCTATATCGGGGCTTGCCCAGGTGAAGGGCAGGCGCAGGCGTGCGAGCAGTTCGCGGCGATAGGCAGAGCTGGAAGCCAGTAGCAGAGGAAGCATGGTAGACTCCTGAATCAGTTGAACAAATTCTATCACGCACGATGCCGCCTAATTTCCTTTGACAGGGGCGGGGGGCATCCCTAGAATGCTGCGCCTATGTTGAATGACCCGATTCCACCTCACGTTGACCCGCGCAAATTAGCCGATCGTGGCGTAACCCTTAACGGTTCGCTGCAACTCGCTGATTTGGAAAGACTCTGCGACCCGCTTTCCGACAATGTCGGTACGGTGCAGGCGAAGTTCGATTTTGAACGAGATGAACAGCACATTGTGGTTATCCACAGCGAGCTGGACGTCGAAGTCAAGATGGTTTGCCAGCGTTGTCTTGAGCTGGTCACCCTGCCGATCCACAGCGAATGTAGTTACGCCGTGGTGAAGGAGGGTGCGAATACCCAGTCGTTGCCGAAAGGCTATGACGTGCTGGAACTGGGCGAAGATCCTTTGGATCTGCAGGCATTGATCGAGGAGGAGCTTCTGCTCGCCTTGCCAATCGTGCCTGCTCATCATCCGGAAGAATGCCAGCAGCCGGCGGGCGCAGACGAGCCCGATTCGAGCAAGGACGAGGTATCGCGGTCCAACCCGTTCAGTGTTTTGGCGCAGTTAAAGCGTGACCCAAACGTTTAGGAGTTAATCAATTATGGCTGTTCAGCAGAACAAAAAATCCCGCTCTGCCCGTGACATGCGCCGTTCGCACGACGCCCTGTCGGAAAACGCGCTGTCGGTAGAGAAAACCACCGGTGAAGTTCACCTGCGCCACCACGTTTCGCCAGAAGGCGTATACCGTGGTCGCAAAGTGGTCGACAAGGGCGCTGACGAGTAATCCTTGTCCGCTCAGATCATCGCGATCGACGCAATGGGCGGGGACTTCGGTCCCCGCAGCATTGTCCAGGCTAGCATTGCCTGCCTTTCTGCTACCCCCTCGCTACACCTGACCCTCGTCGGTCAACCCTCCCTCCTTGAAGAACTTGTCAGCGGCCTTGCGGCTGCGGATCGCGCGCGCCTGCAGATTGTCGCCGCCAGTGAGGTGATCGGCATGGACGAGCGGCCCTCCCAGGCGTTGCGTGGCAAGCCGGACTCGTCGATGCGCATCGCCCTCGAATTGGTGCGCGACGGCAAGGCCCAGGCCTGCGTCAGTGCTGGCAACACCGGGGCGCTGATGGCGCTGTCGCGCTTCGTGCTCAAGACCCTGCCGGGTATCGACCGGCCAGCCATGGTGGCGGCGATCCCGACTCAGGCCGGTTACTGCCAGTTGCTCGACCTGGGCGCCAACGTCGATTGCAGTGCCGAGAACCTCTACCAGTTCGCCGTGATGGGTTCGGTGGCCGCCCAGGCCTTGGGCGTGCATCGGCCGCGTGTGGCGTTGCTGAACATCGGTACCGAGGACATCAAGGGCAACCAGCAGGTCAAGTTGGCAGCCAGCCTTTTGCAGAACGCCCGTGGGCTCAATTACGTCGGCTTCGTCGAGGGTGACGGGTTGTACCGTGGTGAGGCCGACGTTGTGGTGTGCGACGGGTTTGTCGGCAATATCCTGCTCAAGTCCAGCGAAGGCCTGGCGACCATGATCGGTGCGCGCATCGAGCAGTTGTTCAAGGGTGGCGTGTTGTCGCGGGCGGCCGGGGCGGTGGCCATGCCGCTGCTCAAGCGTTTGCAGGCCGACCTGGCACCGGCGCGGCACAATGGCGCAAGCTTTTTGGGGTTGCAGGGCATCGTCATCAAGAGCCATGGCTCGGCAGGGGTGCAGGGCTTTCAGAGTGCCATCCAGCGGGCGCTGATCGAGATTCAGGAAAACCTGCCGCAGCGCTTGCATGGAAGGCTGGAAGACCTGCTGCTATAGCCTGTACCGGCCTCTTCGCGGGTGAACCCGCTCCTACACGGATTTGTGCGGGATTCAATGCTGGTGCAGTCCTGTCACAGGAATTGTGCAGGATTCAAGGTCGGTACGGTCGTTGTAGGAGCGGGTTCACCCGCGAAAGGGCCGCCACTGAAGGAACAAAGACCTTAGGCATATCGCCGATGAAGTGCTTAAATGTGACCGCTTAGGTTCCGTCTCCATCCAAGCTTTCAGATTCCGCGCCTGGCCCAAAGCCCGGTGCACCCTATCCGATGACAAGATCATAAGGGCTTGTTCAATGTCTGCATCTCTCGCATTCGTCTTTCCCGGTCAAGGTTCCCAGTCGCTGGGCATGCTCGCCGAGCTCGGCGCTGAGAAGCCGGTGATCATCGAAACCTTCAAGGAGGCCTCTGCAGCGCTCGGTTACGACCTGTGGAAGCTGGTCCAGGAAGGCCCGGAAGAACAACTCAACCAGACCGACAAGACCCAGCCGGCCATCCTCACTGCGTCCATCGCACTGTGGCGCCTGTGGCTGGAAGAGGGCGGCGCACAGCCGGCCTTCGTTTCCGGTCACAGCCTGGGTGAATACAGCGCCCTGGTTGCCGCGGGCAGCATCAGCCTGAAAGACGCCGTTCGCCTGGTCGAACGCCGCGGCCAGCTGATGCAGGAAGCGGTACCGGCAGGTCATGGCGCCATGGCTGCCATTCTCGGCCTGGACGACGCCGTAGTCGTTGAAATTTGCGCCGAAGCGGCTGAAGACCAAGTGGTCAGCGCCGTCAATTTCAACTCGCCAGGCCAAGTGGTCATCGCTGGCAACAAGGCAGCGGTAGATCGCGCCATGGAGCTGTGCAAGGCCAAGGGTGCCAAGCGCGCCCTGCCGCTGGCGGTCAGTGTGCCGTCGCACTGCGCCCTGATGAAGCCGGCCGCCGAGCGCTTTGCCGAGTTCGTCAACGCCATCGAGTGGCAGGCCCCGCAGATCCCGGTGGTGCAGAACGTGACCGCCGCCGTCGCTGCCGACCTCGATGCCCTCAAGCACGACCTGCTGGCGCAGCTATACCAGCCGGTACGCTGGGTCGAGTGCGTGCAGACCCTGGCCGCCAACGGTGCGGTCAACCTGGTCGAGTGTGGCCCGGGCAAGGTCCTGGCTGGCCTGAACAAGCGTTGCGCCGACGGCGTGACCACCTACAACCTCAATACCCCTGACGCCGTTGCCGCCACCCGCGCGGCACTGGCCTGATTTGGAGAAGCTTGCATGAGCCTGCAAGGTAAAGTTGCACTGGTCACCGGCGCCAGCCGTGGCATTGGCCAGGCCATCGCCCTCGAGCTGGGCCGCCAGGGCGCGACCGTAATCGGCACCGCCACTTCGGCTTCCGGCGCCGAGCGCATCGCCGCCACCCTCAAAGAACACGGCATCACCGGCACCGGCATGGAACTGAACGTGACCAGCGCCGAATCCGTTGAAGCCGTACTGGCCGCCATCGGCGAGCAGTTCGGCGCACCGGCCATCCTCGTCAACAACGCCGGTATCACCCGCGACAACCTCATGCTGCGCATGAAGGACGACGAGTGGTTCGACGTGATCGACACCAACCTGAACAGCCTCTACCGTCTGTCCAAGGGCGTACTGCGTGGCATGACCAAGGCGCGTTGGGGCCGTATCATCAGCATCGGCTCGGTCGTCGGTGCCATGGGTAACGCTGGCCAGGCCAACTATGCGGCCGCCAAGGCCGGCCTGGAAGGCTTCAGCCGCGCCCTGGCGCGTGAAGTGGGTTCGCGTGGCATCACCGTCAACTCGGTGACCCCGGGCTTCATCGATACCGACATGACCCGCGAACTGCCAGAAGCGCAGCGCGAAGCCCTGCAGACCCAGATTCCGCTGGGCCGCCTGGGCCAGGCTGACGAGATCGCCAAGGTGGTTTCGTTCCTGGCGTCCGACGGCGCAGCCTACGTGACGGGCGCTACTGTGCCGGTCAACGGCGGGATGTACATGTAACACTGCAACTCAATGTGACGGATTTCGTAAAAAAACAGTCATACTGCGAGCCTAAAATCCGTTATAAAGCTGCAACCAGATTCCAGGCAGCGGGTGGGGTGACTAGCCTGAAGGTGCGTTTCGCTTGAAAAGCGAACGTCTTTCTATAAAATTAGCCACCGGCCAGCTGCCTGACATATATCCATTAGGAGTAAACCTAGGTATGAGCAACATCGAAGATCGCGTCAAGAAAATCGTCGCCGAGCAACTGGGCGTCAAGGAAGAAGAAGTGACTCTCGAGAAGTCCTTCGTCGATGACCTGGGTGCCGATTCGCTTGACACCGTTGAGCTGGTGATGGCTCTGGAAGAGGAATTCGAGACCGAAATCCCTGACGAAGAAGCCGAGAAGATCACTACCGTTCAAGCTGCTGTAGACTACGTCAAAGCCCACCAGGCCTAAGACGCTCTAGTCGACGCTACTTGTCGGGGAAAACCGCACTGCCTTCGCCGGCGTGCGGTTTTTTCTTTGCGAGCGCCCCGCATTTTCCAGGCCGCTTCGTTCACCGCGCACCAAGAGCCTGTTGCCATTCCATTCCAGCGCTTGAATGCAATGGCAAGAGACTCTAGTTATTAGAAAAGGAGAGTACTGTGTCGCGTAGACGCGTCGTGGTCACCGGTATGGGTATGCTGTCGCCACTGGGTACCGATGTACCGAGCACCTGGCAGGGCATTCTGGCTGGCCGCAGTGGCATTGGTCCGATCGAACACACGGACCTGTCTGCCTACTCCACCCGTTTTGGCGGCTCGGTGAAAGGCTTCGAGGTTGAGCAGTACCTGTCGGCCAAAGAGGCCCGCAAGCTTGACCTGTTCATCCAGTACGGCCTGGCGGCCGGTTTCCAAGCGGTGCGTAATGCCGGCCTGGAAGTCACCGATGCCAACCGCGAGCGGATTGGTGTGGCCATGGGCTCGGGTATCGGTGGCCTGACCAACATCGAAGAAACCAGCCGCACCCTGCACGATTCGGGGCCGCGCCGCATTTCGCCGTTCTTCGTGCCGGGCTCGATCATCAACATGATTTCGGGCTTCCTGTCGATCCACCTGGGCTTGCAAGGGCCGAACTACGCCATTGCTACCGCCTGCACCACCGGCACCCATTGCATCGGCATGGCCGCACGCAATATCGCCTACGGTGAAGCCGATGTGATGATCGCCGGCGGTGCCGAAATGGCCGCTTGCGGCCTGGGCATGGGCGGTTTCGGCGCCTCGCGTGCGCTGTCTACCCGCAACGACGAGCCAAGCCGGGCCAGCCGCCCGTGGGACAAAGGCCGTGACGGCTTCGTGCTGTCCGATGGTGCCGGTGCTTTGGTGCTCGAAGAGCTGGAGCACGCCAAGGCCCGTGGTGCGACCATCTATGCCGAGCTGGTTGGTTTCGGCATGAGCGGCGACGCCTACCACATGACCTCGCCACCCGACACCGGCGAAGGTGCTGCCCGCTGCATGGCCAACGCCCTGCGCGATGCTGGCATCCAGCCAGAAGACGTCAGCTACATCAATGCCCACGGCACCTCGACCCCGGCGGGTGACATTGCCGAAGTGGCGGCGATCAAGCGCGTGTTCGGCGAGCATGCCTACAAGCTGGCAGTCAGCTCGACCAAGTCGATGACCGGCCACCTGCTGGGCGCCGCCGGTGCTGTAGAGGCAATCTTCAGCGTGCTGGCGATCAACAGCCAGATGGCACCGCCCACCATCAACCTGGACGAGCCGGACGAAGGCTGTGATCTCGACTTCGTGCCGCACCAGGCGCGCAGCATGCCAATCGACGTGGTGCTGTCCAACTCGTTCGGCTTTGGCGGCACCAACGGTTCGCTGGTATTCCGCCGGTTCGCCGGTTGATGCACAGCTGGGTCGATGGCCAGCCGGCGGCGGCAGTCAACCTGCAGAACCGCGGCCTGGCCTACGGCGATGGCCTGTTCGAGACCATCGCCGTGCGGGGCGGCCGGCCCAGCTTGCTGGACGGCCACCTCGCACGCTTGGCGCTGGGTTGCCATCGCCTGGCGATCAGCGCCGACCCGGCGCTGGTGCGCGACGAATTGCTGCGCTATGCCAGCCAGCTGGGTGAAGGTGTAGCCAAACTTATCCTTACCCGGGGCGACAGCCAGCGTGGTTATGCGCCGGTTGCCGGTGCTGCGCCGCGGCGTATCCTGCAGAGCAGCCCACTACCCAGCTATCCTGTCGAGCATGCCGAGCACGGCGTGCGTTTGTTCCCATGCCAGACCCGGCTTGGGGAACAACCGTTGCTGGCCGGGCTCAAACACCTCAACCGCCTGGAGCAGGTGCTGGCCCGTGCCGAATGGCAGGACAGCGAACATGCCGAAGGCCTGATGCGTGACGGGCAGGGCAGGGTGATCGAAGGGGTGTACAGCAATCTGTTCCTGGTGCGCGATGGCGTGCTGGTCACGGCCGACCTCAGCCGCTGCGGCGTGGCCGGCGTGATGCGTGCCGCGTTGCTGGAACAAGCACAGCTGCTGGGCATCCCGGTGCAGGTTCGCGACCTGGCGTTCGACATGCTGGAGCAGGCAGACGAAGTATTTGTTTGCAATAGCGTCTACGGTGTCTGGCCCGTGCGTGGCGTAGCCGCGCTAAACTGGTCGCCGGGCCCGCTTACCCGAAAACTGCAGGCCGTTGCCCGTAAGTTACTGGAAACCTGAATTCGTGAGACGTAAATTCCTGCTGCTGCTGGAAATGGGTCTGATCCTCGCCGGCCTGGCGCTAGGCTGGTCGGCCTGGAAGGTCAACTCGGTCCTGGAGCAGCCTTTGCACGTAACGCAGGAACGCCTGCTCGACGTGCCCAATGGCACCACCCCCAACCGCATGTTCTACCGCATGCAAACGGAAGGGCTGCTCGACGACGCCGTCTGGTTGCGCTTGTACTGGCGCTTCAACATGGCCGGCACACCCTTGCACACCGGTGAATATCGCCTTACCCCTGGCATGACGGTCGAGCAGCTGTTCGACGCCTGGCGCCGGGCTGACGTGGTGCAGTACAACCTGACCCTGGTCGAAGGCTGGACCTTCCGTCAGGTGCGCTCGGCCGTGGCCAAGCACGAAAAAATCAAGCACACCCTGGATGGCTTGTCGGATTCCGAAGTGATGGACAAGCTAGGCCATACCGGCGTGTTCCCCGAGGGCCGCTTCTTCCCGGACACCTACCGCTTCGTGCGCGGCATGAGCGACATCGAGTTGCTGCAGCAGGCTTACATGCGCCTGGACGAAGTGCTGGCCAAGGAATGGGCGGCGCGCACCACCGACCTGCCGTACCGCGACCCGTACCAGGCACTGATCATGGCCTCGCTGGTGGAGAAGGAAACCGGTATCCCCCAGGAGCGCGGGCAGATCGCTGGCGTTTTCGTACGGCGCCTGCGCCTGGGCATGATGCTGCAGACCGATCCGACAGTGATCTACGGCATGGGTGAGCGCTACAACGGCAAGATCACCCGCGCCGACCTGCGCGAGCCAACGCCCTACAACACCTACACCATGACTGGCCTGCCACCGACACCCATTGCCATGGTTGGCCGCGAGGCGATTCACGCGGCGCTCAACCCGTCGGACGGCACCAGCCTGTACTTCGTCGCCCGTGGCGATGGCAGCCATGTGTTCTCTGACGACCTCGACGACCACAACTCGGCGGTGCGCGAGTTCCAGCTGAAGCGCCGGGCAGACTACCGTTCCAGCCCCGCGCCGCAGCCAGAGGCAAAGCCGGATGTCGATGATGCCGAGCAGCCGCCGAGCGTCGACGACCTGCAGCTCCCAGAGCCGCCTGAGGCGGACGGGCCGACTGCGCAGCCAGCGCCCGATGAGCCGCCTGTGCAGGGCGCCCCGGCTGGCGGCGCGCAAGCGGCCGAACGGCCGACGCCTGACGATCAACATTAAGGATTGCCTGTGAGCGGCTTGTTTATTACTTTGGAAGGCCCCGAAGGCGCGGGCAAGAGCACCAACCGCGACTACCTGGCCGCGCGCCTGCGCGAGCATGGCCTGGACGTGGTGCTGACCCGTGAACCCGGCGGCACGCCGTTGGCCGAAAAGGTGCGTGAGCTGCTGTTGGCCCCCAGCGATGAAAGCATGGCAGCCGACACCGAGCTGTTGCTGGTGTTCGCCGCCCGCGCCCAGCACCTGGCACAGGTGATTCGCCCGGCACTGGCCCGTGGGGCCGTGGTGTTGTGCGACCGCTTCACTGACGCCACCTATGCCTATCAGGGCGGCGGCCGGGGGTTGTCGGTCGACCGTATCGCCACCCTTGAGCAATTCGTCCAGGGCGACCTGCGCCCGGACCTGACCCTGGTCTTCGACCTGCCGGTCGAAGTGGGCCTGGCCCGCGCCGCCGCCCGCGGTCGCCTGGACCGCTTCGAACAGGAAGGCCAGGCGTTCTTCGAAGCGGTGCGTCAGGCTTACCTGCAGCGCGCCCAGCGTACGCCGCAGCGCTACAGCTTGCTTGATGCCGCCCAATCTTTGGAGGCTGTACAGCGCGACATCGATGCGCTGCTGCCTGGCATCCTGGAACGTTGCCGTGGCTGAGACCTACCCCTGGCAGCAGGCCCTCTGGCAGCAACTCGCTGGCCGCAGCCAGCACGCTCACGCCTACCTGCTGCACGGGCCGCAAGGTATCGGCAAGCGGGCCATGGCCGAGCGCCTGATGGCCCGCCTGCTGTGCCAGCGGCCCCAGGGCCTGGAGGCCTGCGGCGAGTGTAAATCCTGCCTGCTGCTCAAGGCCGGTAGCCACCCGGACAACTACGTCCTCGAACCTGAAGAGGCCGACAAGCCGATCAAGGTCGACCAGGTGCGCGAGCTGGTCGCCTTCGTGGTGCAGACGGCGCAGCTGGGTGGGCGTAAGGTGGTGTTGATCGAGCCGGTGGAGGCGATGAACGTCAACGCTTCCAACGCACTGCTCAAAAGCCTTGAAGAGCCTTCCGGCGATACCGTGTTGCTGTTGGTCACGCACCAGCCCAGCCGCCTGCTGCCGACGATCAAGAGCCGCTGCCAGCAGGTCGCCTGCCCGCAGCCCAGCCTGCCCCAGAGCCGGGCCTGGCTGGCGGGTGCGCTGCCTGACAGCGACGAGGCCGAGCGCGACGAACTGCTGACCCTGGCCGCCGGCTCACCGCTGATGGCGGTCAGCCTGCAGGCGCAAGGCGTGCGCGAGCAACGCGCGCTGGTCACTGAAGGGGTGAAGAAGCTGCTCAAGCAGCAGCAATCGCCCAGCCAGCTGGCCGATGCCTGGAAGGCTGTGCCGATGTTGAGGGTATTCGACTGGTTCTGCGATTGGGCGCACCTCATTCTGCGCTACCAGTTGACCCAAGACGAGGGGGGGTTAGGCTTGGCCGATATGCGCAAGGTGGTGCAGTACCTGGCGCAGAAGAGCCGTCAGGCCAAGGTACTGGAGGTGCAGGCGTGGATCCTCGAACAACGCCAGAAGGTGCTGGGCAAGGCCAATCTTAATCAAACCCTGTTGCTTGAATCGCTGCTGGCACACTGGCTGCAACTGCCGGGCGCCCGCTGATTTCCCATTTTTCATGTGTGCCGTTATCCCATGCTCGTAGATTCCCATTGCCACCTCGACCGTCTTGACCTCAGTGCCCACCAGGGCTCGCTTGATGCTGCCCTGCAGGCGGCGCGCGAGCGCGGGGTGGGGCATTTCCTGTGCATTGGTGTCAGTGCCGAGAACGCCGGTGCGGTGAAGGCGCTGAGCGAGCAGTACGCCGATGTCGATTGCTCGGTGGGCGTGCACCCGCTGGACCTGGCGCCGGGCGAAACCCCGGCACTGGAATGGCTGTTGCGTGAACTGGCCCACCCGCATGTGGTGGCCATTGGTGAGACCGGGCTGGATTACCACTACGAGCCGGAAGCTGCCGAGCTGCAGCAGGCTTCGTTCCGCCTGCACCTGGAGGCGTCGCGGCAAACCGGCAAGCCGGTGATCGTGCATACCCGGGCGGCGCGTGCCGACACCCTGGCGCTGCTGCGTGAGGCCAACTTGCCGCAGGCTGGCGTGCTGCATTGCTTTACCGAAGACTGGGACATGGCCAAGGCGGCGCTGGATCTGGGGTATTACATATCGCTGTCTGGCATCGTTACCTTCCGCAATGCCGATGCCCTGCGCGAAGTGGCGCGGCAGGTGCCAGTCGATCGCTTGCTGGTGGAGACCGATTCGCCGTACCTGGCGCCGATTCCGCACCGGGGCAAGCCGAACTTGCCGCAGTATGTGCGGGAGGTGGCGGAGTATGTGGCTTCGTTGCGTGGGGCCAGTTATGAGCAGTTGGCGGAGCAGACTACGGCGAATTTCAAGCGGTTGTTTCCGTTGGCGCGGGTGGGTTGACTTTCTAGGCGTTGGCGCTGTGTGAGGGCTGACAGGTGTCCGCCACAACATTTTCAGCGCCGCAGGTGTTCACCGCAACATTTTCAGCGCCGCAGGTGTTCACCGCAACATTTTCAGCGCCGGTGAGATCGAGCGCCGCCCGCGCGGCGCTTCGCGGCTAAAGCCGCTCCTACGTTTGTTTCGGGCCAGTCCATCCTGTGCCAGGCGCGCGCGACCGCCTTGTTTGTACCACGCGATATCGAGCCATGCGCCAAAGCGTTCGCGCGCAAATCCCACAGGAATAATTGGCCAGAAACAAACGTAGGAGCGGCTTTAGCCGCGAAGCGCCGCGCGGGCGGCGCTCGATCTCATAGGCGCTGAAAATGTTTCGGTGAACACTTGCGGCGCTCGATCTCATGGGCGCTGAAATTTTTGTGGCTGGCACTTGGCGGCCTTCATGCATTTCCCCAGCCAGGCCCCTCGTGGCCCTCACACCATCCCCCAAAAATCCCACCCCTGGGCAAATCCCCCCTCAAAACACACAAAAAAAACCCGGGTTCTGGGGGAGGAATCCGGGTTAAGACCATTAGGAGTAAAACAAAGGTACGCGGTCCCTGAGCACCTTTATCGGCGCGCCACTTGGGGGGGATGCGTCGCGCCAACACTTCAAGTATTGGTCAGGTTTGGCGCAGTGCCAGTCTCTCTTGGTCGTTTTTTAAACAGATTTGGAATACGTCGACGTTCCATTCCTCCCGCAGCGCATGGCCGTAAGCATCATGAAACACAGACATGCTTGGATGATCCGTGCAATTTCCCGCAAGTTAGGCATAATAAACCGCTTCGATTGTCTACCAGTCCTTCCTATGCAGAAAGAACCTCGTAAGGTCCGTGAGTTTCGCCGTCGCGAACAGGAAATCCTCGATACCGCGCTCAAACTGTTTCTAGAACAGGGTGAAGACAGCGTCACCGTCGAGATGATCGCTGACGCCGTGGGCATCGGCAAAGGCACGATCTACAAGCACTTCAAGTCCAAGGCGGAGATCTACCTGCGCCTGATGCTCGACTACGAGCGCGACCTGAACGAGCTGTTGCACTCGGCCGACGTCGACCGCGACAAGGAGGCCCTGTCGCGCGCCTACTTCGAGTTCCGCATGCGCGACCCGCAACGCTACCGGCTGTTCGATCGCCTGGAAGAAAAGGTGGTCAAGGGCAACCAGGTACCGGAAATGGTCGAGCAGCTGCACAGCATCCGCGCCTCCAACTTCGACCGCCTGACCCAGCTGATCAAGGGCCGTATCAGCGAAGGCAAGCTTGAAGACGTGCCACCGTATTTCCACTACTGCGCTGCCTGGGCGCTGGTGCATGGCGCCGTGGCGCTGTACCACTCGCCGTTCTGGAGCAACGTACTGGAAGACCAGGAAGGCTTCTTCCAGTTCCTGATGGACATTGGCGTGCGCATGGGCAACAAGCGCAAGCGCGACCCGGAACCGTCGAACTGAAACATCCCACTCGGTACCTGTAGGAGCAGCCTTGTGCTGCGAAAGGGCCGGTACAGCCAGCACACATCTGCATGGCTGTACTGGCCTTTTCGCAGCACAAGGCTGCTCCTACAAAACTCGGCAATGCTTGGGGCTTGCAAAAACCTGATTTATGAGTCAGCTTTTGCCAGCCCCATCATCCATGCCGGAGTCATTCATGATCGTCGATCGTCAAGGCAGGCGCTTTCGCAACCTGCGCGTCAGCCTGACGGCTGCCTGCAACTACGCCTGTACCTACTGCGTACCCGACGGCAAGCGGCTGGTGGCAGCGCAGGACGAACTGTCGGCAGACGCACTGGCCCGTGGCGTGGCCTACCTGATCGAAGCCGCCGGCATCGAGCGCCTGCGTATCACCGGTGGTGAGCCGCTGGTCAGCCCGCGCCTGGATGCCTTTCTGGGCGCTGTGGCCAAACTTGACCTCGACGACATCTCGCTGACCACCAATGGCCAGCTGCTGACGCGTAAGTTGCCGCAACTGCAGGCGGCCGGCATCCGCCGCTTGAATGTTTCCCTCGACACCCTCGACCCTATGGCCTTCCGCCGTATTGCCAGGGGCGGCGACCTGGCCAGCGTGCTGGCGGGTATGGAGCAGGCCAGTGCCTTGGGTATGCAGGTCAAGGTAAACATGGTGCCGATGCGCGGGCAAAACCTCGACCAGGTGCTGCCGCTACTGGACTACTGCCTTGATCGGGGTTTTGAGCTGCGCTTCATCGAGCTTATGCGCATGGGCCATCTGGCCCGTGACCACAACGCCTTCCTGCAGCAGTTCGTCAGCCTGGACCAGTTGCTCACGCAGATCGGCAGCAAGCATGCCTATGCCCAGGTCGACGCGCCGCTCGACGCCACTGCGCTGCGCTATCAAATCCCCGGCAAAGGCCACTTCGGTGTGATCGCCAACGAAAGCGTACCGTTTTGCCGTACCTGTTCGCGGCTGCGCCTGTCCTCCACCGGCTGGCTGCATGGCTGTCTGTCCTCGGGCAACCGCCACTTTATCGGCGACCTGCTGGAAAAGCCGCGGCATCAGGCGCTGCCGGCCCTGCAGCGGCTACTGGTCAAGGCCCTGGCAGACAAGCAGGACCTGGCGTTTTCCGGTGGTGTGACGGTGATGAAAGTCATCGGTGGCTGAAGCTGGCGCAAAAGCTGCATCCGCCGGCTATTCGCCGGTTTTTCGTCGCCGGTTACTGGAGGAAAGATGCGTAGCCTGGTCTTGCTGCTGGCGCTGATGGCGCTGGGCGGCTGCATGAATGTCAGCGATATGGGCGAGGGCGTCCGCTATCACATGAGCGATGCCGGTTTGCTGGACCACAGTGATACCCGCCGCTCGCTGTCGATTCGCCTGCAACCCGACTCGTTCATCTTCATCGGCCAGGGTGCGTTCATGCTGCCAGGCAAGGGGCCGGTGCCACGGCAGAACGCGGTGGCCGAGGAAGCCTTCAAGAGCTTTGTCGAGTATTTCCCGCTGGTGCGCCGCGCCCAGGGCCCATTGGGCCTGGAAGAGGCCATCGCCCAGGCACGTTCGGTTGGCGCCGACTACGTGCTGTACACCCGTTTCGCCCGTACCGACGACCGTATCGGCAATGGCGACGAGTGGTATGACGAACAGGCCGTCGACCGCTTGGGTTGGGACAGCGGCGTGGTGCAGATGATGCTGATCGAAACCAACACCCGTTACCTGATCGACACCGCACGTATCAAGAGCCGTGGCGGTTTGTTGACGTTTCACGACAACACCCCGGAGGATTTGCTTGGTGCGCCGATGCGCGAGTACGCTCGTAGCCTTCTGGGCATGAGCGAATGAGGCTAGCGTGATGAGCGATTCCGGCAAGGCCAATGATCTTCTGGCGCAGATTCCCAAGGCCAAGGGCCTGCCGCCGGTGCATCTGTGGAACCCGGACTTCTGCGGCGATATCGACATGCGCATCGCCCGCGATGGCACCTGGTACTACCTGGGCACACCGATCGGACGCAAGCCGATGGTGCGGCTGTTTTCCACCATCATTCGCCGCGATGGTGACGACTATTTCCTGATTACCCCGGTGGAGAAGGTTGGCATTCGCGTCGACGATGCGCCGTTCGTGGCGGTGACGTTGGAGGTGCAAGGGGAGGGCGAACAGCAGGTGCTGCGTTTTACCAGCAATGTCGAGGACCAGGTCGAGGCCGGGCCGGCCAATCCGCTGCGGGTGGTGATCGACGCGGTGACGCAGGAGCCATCGCCGTATGTGCTGATGCGCAGCAACCTTGAGGCGCTGATACATCGCAATGTGTTCTACCAGTTGGTGGAGCTGGCGGTGCCGCGGGAGATCGACGGTGAGGAATGGCTTGGGGTTTGGAGCCAAGGGGAGTTTTACCCGATCGGGCGTAGTAGCTGATCTTTGTGTGACCTGTGCCGGCCTATTCGCGGGTAAACCCGCTCCTACACAGATCTTTGTAGGAGCGGGTTTACCCGCGAATAGGCCGGCACAGGCGAAAAATCGGCCCCCTGCTTTTCCCCCGAATTGGCCATTTGTCTTCAGCCACTCAGGGCCTAACCTGCAGGCATCTGCCCTCCAGGAAAAAGCCCATGAAACCCCTAACCATCATCCTCTTCGCCCTGCTCGCCGCACAAACCCCCGCCTGGGCCCACGGCGATGTCGCCGACCAGGTCAAGGTTCTGCAGCAGCAACAACCCTCGAATGCCCCCGGCAAAAAGGCCGTCATGCTCACCGTCAGCTACGCCCCCGGCGAAGCATCACCCGCGCATCAGCACCCAGGCGCAGTCATGGCCTACGTACTGGAAGGGGCAGTGGTATCGAAGCTGAACGACGAATCGGAGAAAACCTACAAGGCCGGTGAATACTGGTACGAGGCGCCAGGCACCGTGCACAGCGTGTCGCGCAACGCCAGCAAGTCCCAGCCCGCCAAGCTGCTGGTCTGGAGCCTGGTGGACGAGGGCAAGCCCGTGACCGAGCCATTGGGTCAATAAACCCGAGACAACGAAAAAGCCCCCGGTTGCTTACGCACCCGGGGGCTTTTTCAGTGTTTGGCTCCGCGACCTGGACTCGAACCAGGGACCCAATGATTAACAGTCATTTGCTCTACCGACTGAGCTATCGCGGAATCTGTGCGTATCTTACCGAATGCCTAGGGGATGTCAAGCTACCCCTAGGCAAAACAATGAGTTACAGCACTTCCACGATAGCCTTGGTGACCACGTGGATGTTGCTCTGGTTCAGCGCGGCCACGGCGATGCGGCCGGTGTCCAGGGCGTAGATGCCGAAGTCGTTCTTCAGGCGGGCGACCTGTTCAACGGTCAGGCCCGAGTAGGAGAACATGCCGACCTGGCGGCCAACGAAGCTGAAGTCGCGGTTGGCGCCGTATTCGGCCAGCAGCGAAACCATCTGCTTGCGCATGCCGTGGATGCGCTCGCGCATTTCGGCCAGTTCGGTTTCCCACATCTGGCGCAGTTCAGCGCTGTTCAGCACGGTGGCAACGATGGTTGCGCCGTGGGTTGGCGGGTTGGAGTAGGTGGTGCGGATCACGCGCTTGACCTGCGACAGCACGCGGGTGCTCTCGTCTTTGGAGGCGGTGACGACCGACAGTGCACCGACGCGCTCGCCGTACAGCGAGAACGACTTGGAGAACGAGCTGGAAACGAAGAACTCCAGGCCCGACTCGGCGAACAGGCGCACGGCGAAGGCGTCTTCGGTGATGCCGTCACCGAAGCCCTGGTAGGCCATGTCGAGGAACGGCACGTGGCCTTTGGCCTTGACCACTTCCAGGACGTTTTTCCAGTCTTCCAGGGTCAGGTCGACGCCGGTCGGGTTGTGGCAGCAGGCGTGCAGTACCACGATCGAGCCGGATGGCAGGGCGTTCAGGTCTTCGAGCATGCCGGCGCGGTTTACGTCGTTGGTCGGCGCGTCGTAGTAGCGGTAGGTCTGTACCGGGAAACCAGCAGATTCGAACAGTGCGCGGTGGTTTTCCCAGCTCGGGTCGCTGATGGCAACCACGGCGTTCGGCGAGATACGCTTGAGGAAGTCGGCACCGATCTTCAGTGCGCCAGTACCGCCGACGGCCTGCACGGTGACCACGCGGCCAGCGGCCAGCAGTGGCGACTCGGCGCCGAACAGCAGCTTCTGCACAGCCTGGTCGTAGGTGGCGATACCGTCGATCGGCAGGTAGCCGCGCGAGGCGTGCTGGGCGGCACGCTGGGTCTCGGCTTCGATCACGGCGCGCAGCAGCGGAATGCGGCCTTCCTCATTGCAGTACACGCCCACGCCCAGGTTGACCTTGTCGGTACGTGGGTCGGCGTTGAATGCTTCGTTGAGGCCCAGGATAGGGTCGCGGGGTGCCAGCTCGACAGCGGAAAACAGGCTCATTGTTACTTCGGCTCTGATTGGAGAGTGATAGGGCGTACACGCTCCAGCCGAATGCACTGAAGCGGTGCACAAACGGGGAGTCAGTATAGTGATACCGACCGGTCACCGCGACACTCTGGCGCAGCTTTTCCGGCTATTTGCGCAAATATTTTTCGACCATTGGTCTAATTGCCCGGTCCACCGTAATACCCGTTCACAGGTGTACCTTGAAAGCGCCCCCCGGCGGGCGCATTTGGGTATAGACTACTGGCTAAATTTACAGTTGCTGCAGCACCGCGAGGTCCGTCATGTCCGAGTTCCAGCTCGTCACCCGTTTCCAGCCGGCCGGCGACCAGCCCGAGGCCATCCGCCAGATGGTCGAAGGCATCGAGGCGGGGCTGTCGCACCAGACGCTGCTCGGGGTGACGGGCTCGGGCAAGACCTTCAGCATCGCCAACGTCATCCAGCAGGTACAGCGCCCGACGCTGGTGCTGGCACCGAACAAGACCCTGGCTGCGCAGCTGTACGGCGAGTTCAAGGCATTTTTCCCCAACAACGCGGTGGAGTACTTCGTTTCCTACTACGACTACTACCAGCCGGAAGCCTACGTACCCTCGTCGGACACCTTCATCGAGAAGGACGCCTCGATCAACGACCATATCGAGCAGATGCGCCTGTCGGCGACCAAGGCGCTGCTGGAACGGCGCGACGCAATCATCGTCACCACCGTGTCGTGCATCTATGGCCTGGGCAGCCCCGAAACCTACCTGAAAATGGTCCTGCACGTGGACCGCGGCGACAAGCTCGACCAGCGCGCGCTGCTGCGCCGCCTGGCCGACCTGCAGTACACCCGCAACGAAATGGACTTCGCCCGCGCCACCTTCCGTGTGCGTGGCGACGTGATCGATATCTTCCCGGCTGAATCGGACCTGGAGGCTATCCGCATCGAGCTGTTCGATGACGAGGTAGAGAACATCGCCGCTTTCGACCCGCTGACCGGCGAGGTCTTCCGCAAGCTGCCGCGTTTCACCTTCTACCCCAAGAGCCACTACGTCACCCCGCGGGAAACCCTGCTGGAAGCGGTGGAAGGCATCAAGGAAGAGCTGAAGGAGCGCCTGGAGTACCTGCACAAGGCCAACAAGCTGGTGGAAGCGCAGCGCCTGGAACAACGCACCCGTTTCGACCTGGAGATGATCCTCGAGCTGGGCTACTGCAACGGCATCGAAAACTACTCGCGCTACCTGTCCGGGCGCCCGGCCGGGGCGCCGCCGCCTACCCTGTACGACTACCTTCCGCCCGATGCGCTGCTGGTGATCGACGAATCCCACGTCAGCGTGCCGCAGGTCGGGGCCATGTACAAAGGCGACCGCTCTCGCAAGGAAACCCTGGTGGAATATGGTTTCCGCATGCCGTCGGCGCTGGACAACCGACCCATGCGTTTCGACGAATGGGAGGATGTCAGCCCGCAGACCATCTTCGTCTCTGCCACCCCAGGGCCCTATGAGGCCGAGCATGCCGGGCGCGTGGTGGAGCAGGTGGTACGCCCGACCGGCCTGGTCGACCCGCAAGTCGAGATTCGCCCGGCGCTGACCCAGGTTGATGATTTGCTGTCGGAAATCCGCAAGCGTGTCGCCGCAGGTGAGCGGGTGCTGGCCACCACGCTGACCAAGCGCATGGCCGAGGACCTCAGTGATTACCTGGCCGACCATGACGTGCGGGTGCGCTACCTGCACTCGGACATCGACACGGTGGAGCGGGTGGAGATCATCCGTGACCTGCGCCTGGGTACCTTCGACGTGCTGGTGGGCATCAACCTGCTGCGCGAGGGCCTGGACATGCCTGAAGTGTCGCTGGTGGCGATCCTCGATGCCGACAAGGAAGGTTTCCTGCGTTCCGAGCGTTCGCTGATCCAGACCATCGGCCGTGCCGCGCGTAACCTCAATGGCCGGGCGATCCTGTATGCCGACAACATCACCGGCTCCATGCAGCGCGCCATCGACGAAACCGAGCGCCGTCGCGAGAAGCAGATCGCGTTCAACGAAGCCAACGGCATCGTGCCCAAGGGCGTGGTCAAGGACATCACCGACATCCTGGAAGGCGCTACCGTGCCTGGCGCGCGCAGCAAGAAGCGCAAGGGCATGGCCAAGGCGGCGGAGGAGAGTGCCCGTTACGAGGCCGAGCTGCGCACGCCGGGCGAGATCACCAAGCGCATCAAGCAGCTGGAAGAGAAGATGATGCAGTTCGCCCGCGACCTGGAGTTTGAAGCGGCGGCTCAGTTGCGCGATGAAATTACCCAACTGCGCGAGCGGTTGATTACCAGCTGATTTAGCTAACGCTTGTGCCGGCCTCTTCGCGGGTAAACCCGCTCCCACAGGTACAGCGCAGGTCCTGATACTTGTGCAAAACCCTGTGGGGAGCGGGTTTACCCGCGAAGAGGCCGGCACAGGCAGCGCCCAACTCAATGGGCTTCCCCGGCCTTCAACCCCTCCGGCAACTTGCGGGTCAACAACACCATGCTCACCGCCAAGCCAATCCCGACAAAGTGGAAGGCATCGTTGTAAGCCATGATCAAAGCCTGCTGGTGGGTAATCTCACTCAACGTGCCCAGCGCCGCGTAGTCACTCCCCAACCGCTCCGCCAGTTGTGCCAGCCGCTCCGCCACCTGCGGGTTGCCCGGCACCACCGACTCACGCAGGTAATCGAAATACACCTTGGTTCGCGCATCCAGTAGCGTCGCCAATAGCGCAATGCCAATCGCCCCGCCCAGGTTACGCAGGATATTGAACAGGCTCGACGCCGACCCGGCATCCTGCGCCTGGACATACGCCGTGGCTATCAGCGAAATGGTCACCATGATCATCGGCTGGCCAAGCGCGCGAATGACCTGGATATGGTTGAACTGCGGCCCGGAGGGCCAGCCGACAAGTGACGTTAGCGCCATTGCTGGAGCACGGTGCCTGCCTCCTGCTAACATCCCGCCTTTGTTTCATCTTTCGTTCGAGACTCTCCATGACCACCGTACGCACGCGTATCGCGCCATCGCCTACCGGCGACCCCCATGTCGGCACTGCCTACATCGCCCTGTTCAACTACTGCTTTGCCAAGCAGCACGGCGGTGAGTTCATCCTGCGCATCGAAGACACCGACCAGCTGCGCTCCACACGCGAGTCGGAACAGCAAATCTTCGACGCCCTGCGCTGGCTCGGCATCGAATGGAATGAAGGCCCGGACGTCGGCGGCCCGCACGGCCCGTACCGGCAGAGCGAGCGTGGCGAGATCTACGCCAAGTACGCCAAGGAGCTGGTTGACGCCGGCCATGCCTTCTACTGCTTCTGCACCGCCGAAGAGCTGGAGCAGATGCGCGCCGAGCAGCAAGCCCGCGGCGAAACCCCGCGCTACGACGGCCGCGCCCTGTTGCTGAGCGCCGAAGAAGTACAACGCCGCCTGGACGCCGGCGAGCCGCACGTGATCCGCATGAAAGTGCCGAGCGAAGGCATCTGCGTGGTGCCGGACATGCTGCGTGGCGATGTCGAGATCCCGTGGGACCGCATGGACATGCAGGTGCTGATGAAGAACGACGGCCTGCCGACGTACTTCCTGGCCAACGTGGTCGACGACCACCTGATGGGCATCACCCACGTGCTGCGCGGCGAAGAGTGGCTGCCGTCGGCACCCAAGCTGATCAAGCTGTACGAATACTTCGGCTGGGAGCAGCCCAAGCTGTGCTACATGCCGCTGCTGCGTAACCCGGACAAGTCCAAGCTGTCCAAGCGCAAGAACCCGACCTCGGTCACCTTCTACGAGCGCATGGGCTTCATGCCCGAGGCGATGCTCAACTACCTGGGCCGCATGGGCTGGTCGATGCCGGACGAGCGCGAGAAGTTCTCGCTGGCCGAGATGGTCGAGCACTTCGACCTGTCGCGTATTTCGCTGGGTGGCCCGATCTTCGACATCGAGAAGCTGTCCTGGCTCAACGGCCAGTGGCTGCGTGAGCTGCCAGTCGAGGAGTTCGCCACGCGCCTGCAGAAGTGGGCGTTCAACAGCGACTACATGATGAAGATCGCCCCGCACGTGCAGGGCCGGGTGGAAACCTTCAGCCAGGTTGCCCCGCTGGGCGGGTTCTTCTTCGAAGGCGCGCTGAAGCTGGATGCCAAGCTGTTCGAAAGCAAGAAGCTGTCGGCCGATCAGGTCCGCCAGGTGATCCAGCTGATCCTGTGGAAGCTCGAAAGCCTGCGTCAGTGGGAAAAAGAGCGCATCACCGGTTGCATCCAGGCCGTGGTCGAAGCGCTGGAACTTAAGCTGCGTGACGCCATGCCGCTGATGTTCGCTGCCATCACTGGCCAGGCCAGCTCGGTGTCGGTGTTGGACGCCATGGAAATCCTCGGCCCCGACCTGACCCGCTACCGCCTGCGCCAGGCCCTGGACCTGCTGGGTGGTGTGTCGAAGAAAGAAAACAAAGAGTGGGAAAAGCTGCTGGCCTCGATCGCCTGACGGTGCTCTGAAGACCGCCGCCGAACCCTGTGGGAGCGGGTTCACCCGCGAATACGATGGTATATGCACCGCCGCATTCGCGGGTAAACCCGCTCCTACAGGGCTCACTGCCCCGCTTTTAGTGGGGGCAGGGCGGTAAGTGATTGTTATCTGTGAAAAAATTTTTGAATATTTTGAAAAATTCGTTTGACAGCCCTGCAATCCGATCTTAATATGCGCCCCGTCCACAGCGATGAACGAAAACGAAACGCCAGGCGCCCAGCCAGTGATTCGGTTCAAAGCGACATTGTGGGGCTATAGCTCAGCTGGGAGAGCGCCTGCATGGCATGCAGGAGGTCAGCGGTTCGATCCCGCTTAGCTCCACCAAATTCCGCTTGGCAGCCAAGGCTGTCGAGCAAGACCGGGTCCAGCAACCGGGTCTTGAAGGTAAGAAGGTTCGTCCCCTTCGTCTAGTGGCCTAGGACACCGCCCTTTCACGGCGGTAACAGGGGTTCGAGTCCCCTAGGGGACGCCAGTTTTACACAAGCGATGTTTCATTACGTCGCTGGGCCGCGAGGCTAGAAATCTGGGGCTATAGCTCAGCTGGGAGAGCGCCTGCATGGCATGCAGGAGGTCAGCGGTTCGATCCCGCTTAGCTCCACCAATTTTGCCGCGGTTCGCGTAAGCGGGCCGGCACGAAGGTTACGTCCCCTTCGTCTAGTGGCCTAGGACACCGCCCTTTCACGGCGGTAACAGGGGTTCGAGTCCCCTAGGGGACGCCACTTTTTCCTGCGTTTTGCAGGGCTTAAAAAGGCTCGTCGATTATTGATGAGCCTTTTGTTTCGGGGCTATAGCTCAGCTGGGAGAGCGCCTGCATGGCATGCAGGAGGTCAGCGGTTCGATCCCGCTTAGCTCCACCATTTCTGCCAGGGTTCACGCAAGTGGATCTTCGCGAAGGTTACGTCCCCTTCGTCTAGTGGCCTAGGACACCGCCCTTTCACGGCGGTAACAGGGGTTCGAGTCCCCTAGGGGACGCCATTTTTACCCGCGTTTTGCGGGACTTTGAAGGCTCATTCGATTATTGAATGGGCCTTTTGTTTTTCTCCCTTGCGCAAAAATTTAGCGACCGACCAATGGCCGCAGATTCTGCTTGCCAAAAAATATGATGAGAATAATATTTCGAGCATCATATTTTTGCTCGGCGAGTGGCCTGATGAGCGACAAGAAGTCCAAAACCCGCAAACGCATCCTTGAAGCGGCGCGCAGTGCGCTGATCCAGCATGGGCCGGCCGAGCCCAGTGTCAGCCAGGTCATGGGCGCGGCGGGGCTGACCGTCGGTGGCTTTTATGCCCACTTCGACAGCAAGGACGAACTCATGCTTGAGGCGTTCTGCCAATTGCTGGGCGAGCGCCGGGCTTTGCTGGCCCAGGTTGACCCCAGCCTCGATGGCGCCGAGCGGCGGGCGTTGGTGAGTGCTTTCTACCTTTCGCGCAAGCACCGGGATGCCGAAGTGCATGCCTGCCCGCTGCCCAACTCGCTGGGTGAGATGCAGCGCCTGCCAGAGGCTTTCCGCGAGGTGCTGGCCGAGCATATCGAGTTGATGACCGCCGCCATGGTCGACCGCCCGGAGGATGCCGACAAGGCCCTGGCCGACCTGGCCCTGATGATCGGCGGCTTGGCCCTGGCTCGCGCCTTGGGCACCAGCGAGCTGTCTGACCGCATTCTGCGCGCCGCCAAATCGGCGGTGCTCTAATTCTGGAGCATGGCGATGACTACCCTGAGCTGGATTCGTGGTGTCAATGGCACCTTGGGCCGCCTGGCCCCTGAGCATGTCGCGGGCAAGATGCGCCGTGCCTTCATGGTCCCGCGCAACTTGCCGCCCCGGCAATGGGAGCTGCCGATGCTGGCCAGCGCCGAGCGCATCACCCTGCGCTTTGGGTTGTCCGCATTGCGCTGGGGCAAGGGGCCGACTGTGCTGCTGATGCACGGCTGGGAAGGGCGCCCGACCCAGTTTGCCGCGTTGATCGAAACCCTGGTTCAGGCCGGGCACTCGGTGGTGTCGCTGGATGGGCCGGGGCATGGTCGCTCGCCGGGCGAAGAAGCGCATGTGGTGCTGTTTGCCCGGGCGCTGCTGGAAGCCGCTGCCGAGTTGCCGCCGCTGCGCGCGGTGATAGGCCATTCCATGGGCGGTGCCAGCGTGCTGCTGGCCTTGCAGATGGGCCTGCGTGCGGAAGCGGCGGTGAGCATTGCAGCCCCGGCGCGCTTGCTAGGCGTAATGCGTGGCTTTGCCCATCGCCTGGGGCTACCGGCGCGGGCGCGGGCGGCGTTCATTCGCCAGGTGGAGCGCGACATGGGTATGCAGATTGCGCGGCTGGATGTGAGTGGTTACCAGTTGGAGCTGCCGGGGCTGGTGGTGCATGCGGCCGATGATGCGCTGGTGTCCGCCGACGAAGCCCAGGCTATCCACAAGGCCTGGTTCGACAGCCGGCTGATGCTGCTGGAGGAGGGTGGCCACCAGCGGCTGCTGGCTGACCCGCGCCTGGGTGCAGCCGTACTGGAGTTGCTGACGCGTGCTGAAGCGGTCAGTGTAGGAGCGGCTTCAGCCGCGAACACCGGCATCGCCGGTGCCATCCACCACGGCGCCTGGTTCGCGGGCAAGCCCGCTCCTACAGCGATCGCGTCAACCGCAGAAGGGCTGGACATTCCCCCGCAGGTCGCTGCTAAATCGCCTTTTGCGACAAGGAAGCGAACATGAGCTGGGACCTGGCAACACCCTTCGTCATTGACCTGCGCGTCGGCAGCGAGGACATCGACGGCCTCGGCCACGCCAACAACGCGGTCTACGTTACCTGGCTGGAGCGCTGCGCCTGGCGCCACTCCCAGCGCCTGGGTCTGGACCTGGCCGAATACCGCCGATTGGACCGGGCGATGGCAGTGGTGCGTCACGAAATCGACTACCTGGCCGCCGCCTACGAGGACGACGAGCTGCAACTGGCCACCTGGATCATCAACTGGGACCAGCGCCTGCGCATGACTCGGCGGTTCCAGCTCAAGCGCCCGCGTGATGGCGTGACCCTGCTGCGTGCCCACACCACCTTTGCCTGCATCGAGCTGTCCAGCGGCAAGCCCAAGCGCATGCCGGCAGAATTCCTCGACGGTTACGGCCCGGCGCTGATCGGCGCCTGAAACGCTGGCAATTTTTGCTAGACTGCCGGCTTTTTCCGCCGAGACCCCGACATGCAAATTGCCCTGGCCCCTATGGAGGGGCTGGTCGACAACATCCTGCGCGACGTGCTGACCCGCGTGGGCGGTATCGACTGGTGCGTCACCGAGTTCATTCGCGTGTGCGACCGCCTGCTGCCGCCTTCCTCGTTCGACAAGCTGGCGCCCGAGCTGCGCCAGGGTGCGCGCACGGCTGCCGGGGTACCCATGCGTGTGCAACTGCTGGGCTCGGACCCGGTGTGCCTGGCGGAAAACGCCGCGCTGGCCTGCGAGCTGGGGGCGCCGGTGATCGACCTGAACTTCGGTTGCCCAGCCAAGACCGTGAACAAGTCGCGCGGTGGCGCGGTGCTGCTCAAGGAGCCGGAGCTGTTGCACGCCATCGTGCGTGAAGTGCGCCGCGCAGTGCCTGCGCATATCCCGGTAACCTCGAAGATGCGCCTGGGCTTCGACAGCCCCGATGGTGCGCTGGAGTGCGCCACGGCGTTGGCCGAAGGCGGCTCGGCGCACCTGGTGGTGCATGCGCGCACCAAGGTCGAGGGCTACAAGCCGCCGGCGCATTGGGAGTGGGTGGCGCGGGTGCAGGATGTGGTCAAGGTGCCGGTGTTCGCCAATGGCGAGATCTGGACCGTGGATGACTGGCGGCGTTGCCGTGAGGTCAGCGGCGCTGAGGACATCATGCTGGGTCGTGGGCTGGTATCGCGCCCTGACCTGGGCCTGCAGATTGCCGCCGCGCGTGATGGGCGGGACTATCAGCCGATGAGCTGGGATGACCTGCTGCCGCTGCTGCGCGAGTTCTGGCGCCAGGCCCAGGCCAAGCTGTCGCCGCGTTATGCGCCGGGGCGGATGAAGCAGTGGTTGGCGATGCTGACCCGTAGTTATCCCGAGGCGGTGGTGCTGTTTGCCGAATTGCGCCGGGAAGATGATTGCGCGCGGATCAGCCGGTTGCTGGGGGTTGATGCGATTTCCTTTGAGGCTTGTGTTGCCTGATGGGGCCTCTTCGCGGGTAAACCCGCTCCTACATCGGTTGCGTAAGCGACACATGCCTGTGTAGGAGCGGGTTCACCCGCGAAGAGGCCATCAAATCCAGACTGATAATCCAGATTTTTTCTGCTCGCCCCTTGAAAGCATTTCCCCAGGCCATATCTCTTGAGTACGCGATGCCGAAGTCGGGTCGCGTAATGACTTACTTGCTGAATCTCAGGAGTTTATGACCATGACCACCGCTTTCTCTCTCGCTCCACTGTTCCGCCACTCCGTTGGTTTCGACCGTTTCAACGACCTGTTCGAATCTGCGGCACGTAACGAGGCCGGTAGCAGCTACCCGCCCTACAACGTGGAAAAGCATGGCGATGACCACTACCGCATCGTGGTTGCCGCGGCCGGTTTCCAGGAGCAGGACCTCGACCTGCAGGTCGAAAAAGGTGTCCTGACCGTGACCGGTGGCAAACGCGAAAATGGCGCCGCTGAAGTGACCTACCTGCACCAGGGTATCGCGCAACGCGCCTTCAAGCTGTCGTTCCGCCTGGCCGACCATATCGAAGTCAAGGCCGCCGGCCTGGCCAATGGCCTGCTCAGCATCGACCTGCTGCGCATCGTGCCTGAAGAAGCCAAGGCCAAGCGCATTCCGATCAATGGTGAAAAGCCAGCGCTGAACTGATTGCGCCGATGTGAAAAAGGGCACCCTCGGGTTAATGCCAGTCAGTTAAGCTGACTGGCATTTTCATTTGCGCATGGGGTACTTCGCCGGTCGTTGCTTCACTGCTCGGGGAAACCACCGGTCAGGC
>NZ_JBIVIF010000064.1:0-26662 GCF_044749595.1 Pseudomonas sp. NPDC089392 | reverse complement strand
GTTCAAGCATCAACCGCTTTTTGGGTCGACTTGAAGACACGAATTTTCTTACCGTCTTCTACTTTGAAACCAACGCGGTCAGCCTTGTTGGTTTCGCCGTTGAAGATGGCAACGTTGGAAGCGTGCAGAGGCGCTTCTTTCTCGACGATACCGCCCTGAACGCCCGCCATCGGGTTAGGCTTGGTATGACGCTTGACCAGGTTCACACCACCGATGACCAGACGATCATCAGCCAGAACCTTCAGCACCTTACCGCGCTTACCTTTGTCTTTGCCGGCGATCACGATGATCTCGTCGTCACGACGAATCTTTTGCATGTCGGATCTCCTTACAGCACTTCAGGGGCGAGCGAGACGATCTTCATGAACTTCTCAGTACGAAGTTCACGGGTCACTGGCCCGAAGATGCGAGTGCCGATCGGCTCTTGCTTGTTGTTCAGCAGAACAGCAGCGTTGCCGTCGAAACGAATGATGGAACCGTCAGCGCGACGAACACCGTGACGGGTGCGCACGACAACAGCAGTCATCACTTGGCCTTTTTTGACCTTACCGCGTGGAATTGCTTCCTTGACGGTAACCTTGATGATGTCACCGATGCCGGCGTAACGGCGGTGCGAACCACCGAGCACCTTGATGCACATGACGCGACGAGCGCCGCTGTTATCGGCCACATCGAGCATGGATTGAGTCTGAATCATAAAATTTCTCCGACCCCTAGCCCTTAGACTTCAACAGCGCGTTCGAGGACTTCAACCAGTGCCCAGGACTTGGTCTTGGCCAGCGGACGGGTTTCACGGATGGAAACCTTGTCGCCGATCTTGCACTGGTTGGCTTCGTCGTGCGCGTGCAGCTTAGTCGAACGCTTAACGTATTTACCGTAGATCGGGTGCTTTACGCGACGCTCGATCAGAACGGTGATGGTCTTGTCCATTTTGTCGCTGACGACACGGCCAGTCAGCGTACGGACGGTTTTTTCAGCTTCAGCCATGATCACTTACCTGCCTGCTGGTTGAGCACAGTTTTCACGCGAGCGATGTCACGCTTAACTTGCGAGAGCAGGTGCGACTGCCCCAACTGGCCAGTTGCTTTCTGCATACGCAGATTGAACTGGTCGCGCAGCAAGCCGAGCAGTTGCTCGTTCAGTTGCTGTGCCGATTTTTCACGAAGTTCATTCGCTTTCATCACATCACCGTCCGCTTAACAAAGGAGGTGGCGAGAGGCAGCTTTGCAGCAGCCAGGGCGAAAGCTTCGCGCGCCAGCTCTTCAGAAACACCCTCGATCTCGTACAGGACTTTACCTGGCTGGATCTGGGCAACCCAGTATTCCACGGAGCCCTTACCTTTACCCATACGAACCTCGAGAGGCTTCTTGGAGATCGGCTTGTCCGGGAACACACGGATCCAGATCTTACCGCCACGTTTAACGTGACGGGTCAGCGCACGACGTGCGGACTCGATCTGGCGAGCGGTGAGGCGACCGCGAGCAACAGCTTTCAGGGCGAACTCGCCGAAGCTGACTTTGCTACCGCGCAGTGCCAGACCACGGTTGTGGCCAGTCATCTGCTTGCGGAATTTTGTACGCTTTGGTTGCAACATTTGGCGTACCCCTTACTTAGCAGCTTTTTTACGAGGCGCTGGTGCTTGTGGTTTCAGTTCTTCTTGGCGACCACCAATAACTTCGCCTTTGAAGATCCAAACCTTCACACCGATCACACCGTAAGTGGTGTGAGCTTCGTAGGTGTTGTAGTCGATATCGGCACGCAGGGTGTGCAGAGGCACACGACCTTCGCGATACCACTCGGTACGAGCAATCTCAGCACCGCCGAGACGACCGCTCACCTGGATCTTGATGCCCTTGGCACCAATACGCATGGCGTTCTGTACGGCGCGCTTCATGGCGCGACGGAACATTACGCGGCGTTCCAGCTGCTGAGCTACGCTCTGCGCAACCAGCATAGCGTCGAGTTCCGGCTTGCGGATCTCTTCGATGTTGATGTGCACAGGCACACCCATCTGCTTGGTCAGGTCCTGACGCAGCTTCTCGACATCTTCACCTTTCTTCCCGATAACAATACCTGGACGAGCGGTGTGGATGGTGATGCGTGCAGTTTGAGCCGGACGATGAATATCGATACGGCTTACGGACGCGCTTTTTAGTTTGTCTTGGAGGTACTCACGCGTTTTCAGATCCTTCAACAGGTAATCTGCGTAAGTAGCACCGTCTGCGTACCAGACGGAGGTGTGCTCCTTGACGATTCCCAGGCGAATGCCAGTGGGATGTACTTTCTGACCCATCTGATCGACTCCGTTACTTGTCCGCAACCTTGACAGTGATATGGCAAGACCGCTTGACGATGCGATCAGCACGGCCTTTGGCACGTGGCATGATGCGCTTCAGCGAACGCCCTTCGTTGACGAAGACGGTGGAGACCTTCAGGTCATCAACGTCTGCGCCTTCGTTGTGTTCGGCGTTGGCTACGGCCGACTCGAGGACTTTCTTCATGATTTCAGCGGCTTTTTTGCTGCTGAAGGCCAACAGGTTGAGCGCTTCGCCCACCTTCTTCCCGCGGATCTGGTCGGCGACCAAGCGGGCTTTCTGGGCGGAGATGCGAGCGCCCGACAACTTAGCGGCTACTTCCATTTCCTTACCCCTTAACGCTTGGCTTTCTTGTCAGCCACGTGCCCGCGATAGGTGCGGGTACCGGCGAACTCGCCCAGTTTGTGGCCGACCATGTCTTCGTTCACGAGAACTGGAACATGCTGGCGACCGTTGTGAACCGCGATGGTCAGACCGACCATTTGTGGCAGGATCATCGAGCGACGCGACCAGGTTTTAACTGGCTTGCGATCGTTCTTCTCCACCGCCACTTCGACCTTCTTCAGCAGGTGAAGATCGATAAAAGGACCTTTTTTCAGAGAACGTGGCACTGTCGTATCCCTCTAGTTACTTGCGACGACGGACGATCATGTTGTCGGTACGCTTATTACCACGGGTTTTCGCACCCTTGGTTGGGAAGCCCCATGGCGATACCGGATGACGACCACCGGAGGTACGACCTTCACCACCACCATGTGGGTGGTCAACCGGGTTCATGGCAACACCACGAACGGTTGGGCGAACGCCGCGCCAGCGTTTGGCACCAGCTTTACCCAGCGAACGCAGGCTGTGCTCGGAGTTCGAGACTTCGCCCAGGGTCGCACGGCACTCAGCCAGGACTTTACGCATTTCACCAGAGCGCAGACGCAGGGTCACGTAGACACCTTCGCGGGCGATCAGCTGAGCCGAAGCACCAGCGGAACGTGCGATCTGTGCACCTTTACCCGGCTTCAGTTCGATGCCGTGAATGGTGCTACCTACTGGAATGTTGCGCAGCTGCAGGGAGTTGCCGGCCTTGATTGGGGCCAGGGCACCTGCGATCAGCTGGTCGCCAGCGCTCACGCCTTTAGGGGCGATGATGTAGCGACGCTCACCGTCTGCGTAGCACAGCAGGGCGATGTGAGCAGTACGGTTTGGATCGTATTCGATACGCTCGACAGTGGCTGGAATGCCATCTTTGTCGTTGCGACGGAAGTCGACCAGACGGTAATGCTGCTTGTGACCACCACCAACGTGACGAGTGGTAATGCGGCCATTGTTGTTACGACCACCAGACTTCGATTTTTTCTCGAGCAGCGGTGCGTGAGGAGCGCCTTTGTGCAGCTCCTTGTTGACCACCTTGACCACGAAACGGCGGCCAGGGGAAGTCGGTTTGCATTTAACGATTGCCATGATGCACCCCTTCCTTACTCAGCACTGCTGCTGAAATCGAGATCTTGGCCTGGCTGAAGGGAGACGATCGCCTTCTTCCAGTCATTACGCTTGCCCAGACCACGTGCGGTACGCTTGGTTTTACCCAGAACGTTAACGGTCGACACGTTTTCAACTTTTACGTTGAACAGGCCTTCGACAGCTTTCTTGATTTCCAGCTTGGTTGCGTCGGTAGCAACCTTGAATACGAACTGGCCTTTCTTCTCAGCCAGAACGGTAGCCTTCTCGGAAACGTGCGGGCCAAGGAGGACTTTGAATACGCGTTCCTGGTTCATCCCAGCAGCTCCTCGAATTTCTTCACGGCCGAGACAGTGATCAACACTTTCTCGTATGCGATCAGACTGACCGGGTCGGAACCTTGAACGTCACGTACGTCGACGTGCGGCAGGTTACGAGCAGCCAGGTACAGGTTCTGATCAACAGCGTCGGAAACGATCAGTACGTCGCTCAGACCCATGCCGTTCAGCTTGTTCAGCAGATCTTTGGTTTTCGGCGCTTCTACAGCGAAGTCCTGAACCACGACCAGACGGTCGCTACGCACCAGCTCAGCGAGGATGGAGCGCAGGGCTGCGCGGTACATCTTCTTGTTGAGCTTTTGCGAGTGATCTTGAGGGCGAGCTGCGAAGGTTACACCACCGCCACGCCAGATCGGACCACGAGTGGTACCAGCACGAGCACGGCCAGTACCCTTCTGACGCCATGGGCGCTTACCGCCACCAGCCACGTCGGAACGGGTCTTCTGCTGCTTGGTGCCCTGACGGCCGCCGGCCATGTAGGCCACGACTGCTTGGTGTACCAGCGTCTCGTTGAATTCGCCACCGAAAGTCAGTTCGGAAACTTCGATCGCCTGAGCGTCATTTACATTAAGTTGCATGTCAGTTTCCCCTTAACCGCGAGCCTTGACAGCTGGACGTACAACCACGTCGCCGCCAGTAGCGCCTGGAACGGCACCTTTGACGAGCAGCAGGTTGCGCTCAGCGTCTACGCGAACTACTTCCAGGGACTGAACAGTCACGCGCTCGGCGCCCATGTGACCGGACATTTTCTTGCCCTTGAACACACGACCAGGAGTCTGGCACTGGCCGATGGAACCAGGAACACGGTGCGACACGGAGTTACCGTGGGTGTTGTCCTGACCACGGAAGTTCCAGCGCTTGATGGTACCGGCGAAGCCTTTACCTTTGGACTGACCAGTAACGTCAACCAGCTGGCCTGCAGCGAAGAGTTCAGCTTTGATCAGATCGCCAGCCTGGAAATCGCCTTCTTCAAGACGGAACTCCCAAACACCGCGACCAGCGGCAACGTTGGCCTTAGCGAAGTGACCTGCCTGAGCGGCAGTCACACGCGAAGCACGACGCTCGCCGACAGTGACTTGCACTGCACGGTAGCCATCGGTTTCTTCAGTTTTGAACTGGGTGACACGATTCGGTTCGATCTCAATGACCGTGACCGGAATGGAGACACCTTCTTCGGTGAAAATGCGGGTCATACCGCACTTGCGACCGATTACACCAATAGTCATGTTGTAAACCTCATGAGTGTACGGGGCTTTCACCCGCTATGGCCGCCCATTTCAGAGCGTTACACGACTAGACCGAAGTCTTAGCCGAGGCTGATCTGTACTTCCACACCTGCCGCCAGATCAAGCTTCATCAGCGCGTCAACGGTTTTATCCGTTGGCTGGACGATGTCCAGAACACGCTTATGAGTGCGAATCTCGTACTGGTCACGCGCGTCTTTGTTGACGTGCGGGGAGACCAGAACGGTGAAACGCTCTTTGCGGGTAGGCAGTGGAATTGGACCACGCACTTGTGCACCAGTACGTTTCGCGGTTTCCACGATTTCCTGGGTGGATTGGTCGATCAGGCGATGGTCGAAAGCCTTCAACCTGATACGGATTTGCTGATTTTGCATTGGATTTCAGACTCCAGGCTGTTCCCAACGGACGCACTACGCCCGCTAAAAGGAGGCGTGATTCTATAGACGCCCCCATTTAGTGTCAACCCAATAAAAAAAACCCCCGCTGAGCGGGGGTTTTTTCAATCGGTCGAGTGATTACTCGATGATTTTGGCTACGACGCCGGCGCCGACGGTACGACCGCCTTCACGGATAGCGAAGCGCAGACCGTCTTCCATTGCGATGGTCTTGATCAGGGTAACAGTCATCTGAATGTTGTCACCTGGCATTACCATTTCAACGCCTTCCGGCAGTTCGCAGTTACCGGTCACGTCAGTGGTACGGAAGTAGAACTGAGGACGGTAGCCTTTGAAGAACGGAGTGTGACGGCCGCCTTCTTCCTTCGACAGGACGTAGACTTCTGCAGTGAACTTGGTGTGCGGCTTGACCGAACCTGGCTTGACCAGAACCTGGCCACGCTCAACGTCGTCACGCTTGGTACCACGCAGCAGAACGCCGCAGTTCTCGCCAGCACGACCTTCGTCCAGCAGCTTGCGGAACATCTCAACGCCGGTGCAGGTGGTGGTGGTGGTGTCACGCAGACCAACGATTTCCAGCGGATCCTGAACGCGGACGATACCACGCTCGATACGGCCGGTAACAACGGTACCACGACCCGAGATCGAGAATACGTCTTCGATCGGCATCAGGAACGGCTGGTCGATGGCACGAACTGGCTCAGGAATGTAGCTGTCCAGAGTCTCTACCAGCTTCTTGACAGCGGTAGTGCCCATTTCGTTGTCGTCTTTGCCTTCCAGGGCCATACGAGCGGAACCGATGATGATCGGAGTGTCGTCGCCTGGGAAGTCGTAGGTGGACAGCAGGTCGCGAACTTCCATCTCGACCAGTTCCAGGAGCTCAGCGTCGTCTACCTGGTCAGGCTTGTTCAGTAAGACCACGATGTACGGAACTCCAACCTGACGGGACAGCAGGATGTGCTCACGGGTTTGTGGCATCGGACCATCGGCGGCCGAGCACACCAGGATCGCGCCGTCCATCTGGGCAGCACCGGTGATCATGTTCTTCACGTAGTCAGCGTGACCTGGGCAGTCAACGTGAGCGTAGTGACGAATGGTCGAGTTGTACTCAACGTGAGCGGTGTTGATGGTGATACCGCGCGCTTTTTCTTCCGGAGCCGAGTCGATCTTGTCGAACTCAACGATTGCCGAACCGAAAACTTCGGAGCAAACGCGAGTCAGAGCTGCGGTCAGAGTGGTCTTACCGTGGTCAACGTGGCCGATGGTGCCGACGTTAACGTGGGGAAGGGAACGATCAAATTTTTCTTTAGCCACGACAGTGAACCTCTTGCCTAAAGGGGATTAGCCTTGTTTTTTAACGAGTGCTTCGACGATGTTCGACGGAGCTTCGGCGTATTTGGAGAATTCCATGGAGTAGCTTGCGCGACCCTGAGACATGGAACGAACGTCGGTTGCGTAACCGAACATTTCTCCGAGCGGAACTTCAGCGCGGACGACACGGCCAGAGACCGATTCATCCATACCCTGTACCAGACCACGACGACGGTTCAGGTCACCCATCACGTCACCCAGGTAGTCTTCCGGGGTTACAACTTCGACCTTCATGATCGGCTCGAGAACCACGCCGCCGCCCTTGGTGGCCAGCTGCTTGGTTGCCATCGAAGCAGCGATCTTGAACGCCATTTCGTTGGAGTCGACGTCGTGGTACGAACCGTCGAATACCGTGGCCTTCAGGCCGATCAGAGGATAGCCGGCAACAACGCCGTTCTTCATCTGCTCTTCGATACCCTTCTGGATCGGGGCGATGAATTCCTTCGGAATCACGCCACCAACAACTTCGTTGGTGAATACCAGACCTTCGGTGATGTTGCCCTTCGCGTCGACTTCTGGCTCCGAGAAACGGATCCAGCAGTGACCGAACTGACCACGACCACCCGACTGGCGAACGAACTTGCCTTCGATCTCGACGCCGGACTTGGTGATCTTCTCGCGGTACGAAACCTGCGGCTTGCCGATGTTGGCTTCGACGTTGAACTCGCGCTTCATGCGGTCAACGAGGATGTCCAGGTGCAGCTCACCCATACCGGAGATGATGGTCTGGCCAGTCTCTTCGTCGGTCTTGACGCGGAACGACGGGTCTTCCTGGGCCAGCTTGCCCAGTGCGATGCCCATCTTCTCCTGGTCAGCCTTGGTTTTCGGCTCAACGGAGAGCGAAATGACCGGCTCAGGGAAGTCCATGCGCTCGAGGATGATTGGCTTGTCGGCGTTGCACAGGGTTTCGCCCGTGGTCACGTCTTTCATGCCGATCAGAGCCGCGATGTCGCCAGCGCGAACTTCTTTGATCTCTTCACGCTGGTTGGCGTGCATCTGCACCATACGGCCAACGCGCTCTTTCTTGCCCTTGACCGAGTTGATGACCGAGTCACCGGAGTTCAGTACGCCCGAGTAGACGCGAACGAAGGTCAGAGTACCTACGAACGGGTCGGTTGCGATCTTGAACGCCAGAGCCGAGAAAGGCTCGTCGTCGTCTGCATGACGCTCATCCTTGCGGATGGCCGGATCTTCTTTGTCCAGATCCTTGTCGTCCGGATTGATACCCTGAATTGCAGGGATCTCGGTCGGCGCAGGCAGGAAGTCGATGACGGCGTCGAGAACCAGGGGAACGCCCTTGTTCTTGAACGACGAACCGCAGACAGCCGGAACGATCTCGCTGGCCAGGGTGCGCGCACGCAGGCCTGCCTTGATCTCTTCGACGGTCAGCTCACCTTCTTCAAGGTACTTGTTCATCAGCTCTTCAGAAGCTTCGGCAGCAGCTTCCACCATGTTCGAACGCCACTCTTCGGCCAGCTCGAGCATGTCCGCTGGAATTTCTTCTTCGCGGTAGGTGGTGCCTTTGTCGTCGTCGTTCCAGTAGATAGCCTTCATCTTGATCAGGTCGACCTGACCCTGGAAGTTATCTTCCGAACCGATGGCCAGCTGAACAGGAACCGGGGTGTGACCCAGGCGGTTCTTGATCTGACCTACGACGCGCAGGAAGTTTGCACCGGCACGGTCCATCTTGTTCACGTAGACAACACGTGGAACGCCGTACTTGTTGGCCTGACGCCATACGGTTTCGGACTGAGGCTCAACGCCGGAGGTACCGCAGAACACAACGACCGCGCCGTCGAGTACACGCAGCGAACGCTCTACTTCAATGGTGAAGTCAACGTGGCCGGGGGTATCGATGACGTTTACGCGGTAGTTGTCGTACTGACCACGGGAACCTTTCCAGAAGGTGGTAACGGCAGCGGAGGTAATGGTGATACCGCGCTCCTGCTCCTGCACCATCCAGTCGGTGGTCGCGGCGCCGTCATGCACCTCGCCCATCTTGTGGCTCAGACCTGTGTAGAACAGGATCCGCTCGGTAGTGGTGGTCTTGCCCGCGTCAACGTGGGCACAGATACCAATGTTACGGTAGCGGTTAATTGCTGTAGTACGAGCCATAAAGCCCTCGCAAAATGATTGATGCTTGAATTAGAAGCGGTAGTGCGAGAACGCTTTGTTGGCTTCAGCCATACGGTGAACGTCTTCACGCTTCTTGACTGCAGCACCCTTGCCTTCGGCAGCATCCAGCAGTTCGCCGGCCAGGCGCAGAGCCATCGACTTCTCGCCGCGCTTGCGGGCGTAGTCTACGAGCCAGCGCATTGCCAGAGCGTTACGACGGGATGGACGAACTTCAACCGGAACCTGGTAAGTAGCACCGCCGACACGACGGGACTTAACTTCGACCAGCGGAGCGATGGCGTCGAGAGCTTTCTCGAAGATTTCCAGGGGGTCGCTGTTCTTGCGTGCTTTGACGGTATCCAGGGCACCGTAAACGATGCGCTCGGCTACTGCCTTCTTGCCGCTTTCCATCACGTGGTTCATGAACTTGGCGAGGATTTGGGATCCGTATTTTGGATCGTCCAGAATCTCACGTTTTGCTGCTACACGACGTCTTGGCATGATAAGCCCTCAAACGGTCTTCAGGTTAGCCCGGGACGTGGGTCTTCGACCCCTGCCCGACCTTACTCTTATCGACTCAAAAAAATGATTGTCTGCAAACGGCCGATTACTTCGGACGCTTGGTACCGTACTTCGAACGACCCTGGTTACGGCCTTTAACGCCCGAAGTATCCAGAGAGCCGCGAACGGTGTGGTAACGAACACCTGGCAAGTCTTTTACACGGCCGCCACGGATCAGGACGACGCTGTGCTCTTGCAGGTTGTGGCCTTCACCACCGATGTACGAGGAAACCTCGAAACCGTTGGTCAGACGCACACGGCATACTTTACGCAGTGCCGAGTTAGGTTTTTTCGGCGTGGTGGTGTACACACGGGTGCACACGCCACGACGCTGCGGGCAGTTCTGCAGCGCAGGAACGTCGGACTTCTCGACCGAACGCTTACGCGGCTGACGTACCAGCTGGTTGATAGTTGCCATCTACTAGCTCCACTGATTGTCTTGCGACTCTATTGTCTTGCAAGAAAGCCAAAAATTGGCGAGACGGAGCCTCACCAAATTTAAGGGTACAAAAGTCTACGGAGGATCTTGCACCCAGTCAAGACGAGGCCCCGGCCATCCCCGCCCGATCATCGGCAACATTTTATGTCGTCGATGGCCGTTCGGGGCTTGCCGGGGCCCTGCCCTGTACTTAGTTACCGCTGGAGTTCAGCGCTTCGGTCAGTGCGGCTTCCACCTCACTGGCGCTCACACGCAGCGGCTTGTCGGCGTCACGGCGACGCTTGCGCTCGCTGTGGTAGGCCAGACCAGTACCGGCCGGGATCAGACGACCCACGACCACGTTCTCTTTCAGGCCGCGCAGGTAATCGCGCTTGCCGGTTACCGCCGCTTCGGTCAGTACGCGGGTGGTTTCCTGGAAGGAAGCCGCGGAGATGAACGATTCGGTCGACAGCGAGGCCTTGGTGATACCCAGCAGCACACGGGTGAACTTGGAGATGAACTTGTCCTCGCCGGCGAGACGCTCGTTCTCTACCAGTACCTGGGTCAGTTCCATCTGGTCGCCCTTGATGAAGCTGGAATCGCCCGACTCGGAGATCTCGACCTTGCGCAGCATCTGACGCAGGATGGTCTCGATGTGCTTGTCGTTGATCTTCACGCCTTGCAGACGGTAAACGTCCTGGATCTCGTTGACGATGTACTTCGCCAACGCGCTCACACCCAGCAGACGCAGGATGTCGTGCGGATCGCTTGGGCCGTCGGAGATAACTTCGCCGCGGTTTACCTGCTCACCTTCGAAGACGTTCAGGTGGCGCCACTTCGGAATCAGCTCTTCGTACGGATCGCTACCGTCGGTCGGAGTGATGACCAGGCGACGCTTGCCCTTGGTCTCTTTACCGAATGCGATGGTGCCGCTGACTTCAGCCAGAATCGAGGCTTCTTTCGGACGACGCGCTTCGAACAAGTCGGCAACGCGCGGCAGACCACCGGTGATGTCACGGGTCTTCGACGTTTCTTGCGGGATACGCGCGATAACGTCACCAACACCGATCTGGGCACCGTCGGCAACACCAACCAGGGCGTTGGCCGGCAGGAAGTACTGGGCAGGTACGTCGGTACCCGGCAGGTACAGGTCCTTGCCAGCGGCGTCGACCATCTTGATTGCCGGACGGATTTCCTTGCCAGCGGCAGGGCGATCCTTGACGTCCAGTACTTCAATGTTGGTCAAGCCGGTCAGCTCATCGGTCTGACGCTTGATGGTGATGTTTTCTTCCATGCCCACGAAGGTCACGGTACCTTTCAGCTCGGTAACGATCGGGTGGGTGTGCGGGTCCCACTTGGCGACGATGGCGCCAGCTTCGACCTTTTCACCTTCCTTGACCGAAATCACCGCACCGTAAGGCAGCTTGTAACGCTCACGCTCACGACCGAATTCGTCGGCAATAGCCAACTCACCGGAACGCGACACGGCAACCAGGTTACCGTCGGCACGCTCAACCTGCTTCAGGTTGTGCAGACGCACCATACCGCCGTTCTTCACCTGGACGCTGTCGGCAGCCGAAGTACGGCTTGCAGCACCACCGATGTGGAACGTACGCATGGTCAGCTGGGTACCCGGCTCACCGATCGACTGTGCAGCGATAACGCCGACAGCTTCACCGATGTTCACCTGGTGACCACGCGCCAGGTCACGACCGTAGCACTTGGCGCAGATACCGAAGCGGGTTTCGCAGTTGATCGGCGAACGCACGATCACTTCGTCGATGCTGTTCAGCTCGATGAACTCTACCCACTGCTCGTCGACCAGGGTACCGGCCGGAACGATGACGTCCTCGGTGCCTGGCTTGAACACGTCACGGGCGATGACACGACCCAGTACACGCTCACCCAGCGGCTCTACAACGTCGCCGCCTTCGATGTGCGGAGTCATCAGCAGGCCATGGTCGGTACCGCAGTCGATCTCGGTAACCACCAGATCCTGGGCAACGTCTACCAGACGACGAGTCAGGTAACCGGAGTTCGCAGTCTTCAACGCGGTATCCGCCAGACCCTTACGAGCACCGTGAGTCGAGATGAAGTACTGAAGTACGCTCAAGCCTTCACGGAAGTTCGCGGTGATAGGCGTCTCGATGATCGAGCCGTCCGGCTTGGCCATCAGGCCACGCATACCGGCCAGCTGACGGATCTGTGCTGCGGAACCCCGCGCACCCGAGTCAGCCATCATGTACATCGAGTTGAAGGACTCTTGCTCGACTTCCTTGCCCTCGCGGTCGATGACCTTCTCTTTCGAGAGGTTGGCCATCATCGCCTTGGACACTTCGTCGTTCGCCTTCGACCACAAGTCGATGACCTTGTTGTACTTCTCGCCCTGGGTTACCAGGCCGGAAGCGTACTGGCTCTCGATTTCCTTCACTTCATCGGTAGCGCTGTTGATGATGCGCGCTTTCTCATCAGGGATGACAAAGTCGTTCACACCAATGGACACGCCAGAGATGGTGGAGTAAGCGAAACCGGTGTACATCAGCTGGTCAGCGAAGATAACGGTCTCTTTCAGACCAACCACGCGGTAGCACTGGTTGATCAGCTTGGAGATCGCCTTTTTCTTCATTGGCTGGTTTACCACGTCGTACGGCAAGCCTGCCGGTACAACCTGGAACAGCAGCGCACGGCCGACGGTGGTGTCGACGATACGGGTGTTCTTGGTAACGCTGCCATCGCGATCTTTCACGGTTTCGTTGATACGAACCTTGATTTTCGCGTGCAGGGCAGCTTCGCCGGCGCGGAATACGCGGTCGACTTCCTGCAGGTCGGCGAACACGCGACCTTCGCCCTTGGCGTTGATGGCTTCACGGGTCATGTAGTACAGACCCAGTACAACGTCCTGCGAAGGCACGATGATTGGCTCACCGTTGGCTGGCGACAGGATGTTGTTGGTCGACATCATCAGCGCACGTGCTTCGAGCTGGGCTTCCAGGGTCAGCGGCACGTGAACGGCCATCTGGTCACCGTCGAAGTCGGCGTTGTACGCGGCGCAGACCAGCGGGTGCAGCTGGATAGCCTTACCTTCGATCAAAACCGGCTCAAAGGCCTGGATACCCAGACGGTGCAGGGTCGGCGCACGGTTGAGCAGTACGGGGTGTTCGCGAATCACTTCGGCGAGAACGTCCCACACCTCTGGCAGCTCGCGCTCGACCATCTTCTTGGCAGCCTTGATGGTGGTCGCCAGACCACGCATTTCCAGCTTGCCGAAAATGAACGGCTTGAACAGCTCGAGGGCCATCTTCTTCGGCAGACCGCACTGGTGCAGACGCAGGGTCGGGCCAACGGTAATTACCGAACGGCCGGAGTAGTCAACACGCTTACCGAGCAGGTTCTGACGGAAGCGACCTTGCTTACCTTTGATCATGTCGGCCAGGGACTTCAGCGGACGCTTGTTCGAGCCAGTGATGGCGCGACCGCGACGGCCGTTGTCCAGCAGGGCGTCGACCGCCTCCTGCAGCATGCGCTTTTCGTTGCGCACGATGATGTCCGGCGCCGACAGATCGAGCAGGCGCTTCAGACGGTTGTTACGGTTGATCACCCGACGATACAGGTCGTTCAGGTCGGAGGTCGCGAAGCGGCCACCATCCAGCGGTACCAGCGGACGCAGGTCCGGCGGCAGCACTGGCAGGACGGTCAGGACCATCCACTCAGGCAGGTTGCCCGAGCCCTGGAAAGCTTCCATCAGCTTCAGGCGCTTGGACAGCTTCTTGATCTTGGTTTCCGAGTTGGTCTGCGGAATCTCTTCGCGCAGGCGACCGATCTCGTGCTCCAGGTCGATAGCGTGCAGCAGCTCGCGGACAGCCTCGGCACCCATGCGGGCGTCGAAGTCGTCACCGAACTCTTCCAGCGCTTCGAAGTACTGCTCGTCGTTAAGCAGCTGGCCCTTTTCCAGGGTGGTCATGCCCGGGTCGATAACGACATAGCTCTCGAAGTAGAGCACGCGCTCGATATCACGCAGGGTCATGTCCATCAGCAGGCCGATACGGGACGGCAGCGACTTCAGGAACCAGATGTGGGCAACCGGCGAGGCCAGTTCGATGTGCGCCATGCGCTCACGACGAACCTTGGCCAGGGCAACTTCAACGCCGCACTTCTCGCAGATCACGCCGCGGTGCTTGAGGCGCTTGTACTTGCCGCACAGGCACTCGTAGTCCTTGACTGGGCCAAAGATCTTGGCGCAGAACAGGCCGTCACGCTCAGGCTTGAACGTACGGTAATTGATGGTTTCCGGCTTCTTAACTTCACCGAACGACCACGAACGGATCATTTCAGGCGACGCCAGACCGATGCGGATGGCGTCGAACTCTTCGACTTGACCCTGGTTTTTCAGCAAATTCAGTAGGTCTTTCAAGGCCTTTCCTCCTGGCGGAGCAGGGAGCAGGCATTACCTGCCCCACTCCCCTTCGCGTCACGTGTTATTCGGTTTCCAGATCGATATCGATACCGAGCGAACGGATCTCTTTGATCAACACGTTGAAGGACTCGGGCATGCCCGGCTCCATACGGTGATCGCCATCCACGATGTTCTTGTACATCTTGGTACGGCCGTTCACGTCGTCCGACTTCACTGTGAGCATTTCTTGCAGGGTGTATGCCGCGCCGTATGCTTCCAGCGCCCACACTTCCATCTCCCCGAAACGCTGACCACCGAACTGCGCCTTACCACCCAGCGGCTGCTGGGTAACCAGGCTGTAGGAACCAGTGGAACGCGCGTGCATCTTGTCGTCCACCAAGTGGTTCAGCTTGAGCATGTACATGTAACCAACGGTCACTGGACGCTCGAACTTGTTGCCGGTACGGCCATCGAACAGCACCATCTGGCCGCTCTCTGGCAGGTCGGCCAGCTTCAGCATGGCCTTGATCTCGCGCTCCTTGGCACCATCGAAGACCGGGGTAGCCATAGGCACGCCCTTCTTCAGGTTGTGGGCCAGGGCCAGGATCTCTTCGTCGGTGAACTCGTCGAGGCTTTCCTGACGACCGCCGATCTCGTTGTAGACCTCGGTCAGGAACACGCGCAGCTCAGCGGCTTTGCGCTGCTCTTCGATCATGCGGTCGATCTTCTCGCCCAGGCCCTTGGCCGCAAGGCCCAGGTGGGTTTCGAGGATCTGACCGACGTTCATACGCGAAGGTACACCCAGCGGGTTCAGTACGACGTCGACCGGAGTACCGTTGGCATCGTGCGGCATGTCTTCAACCGGCATGATGACCGAGACGACACCCTTGTTACCGTGACGACCGGCCATCTTGTCACCCGGCTGGATGCGACGGCGGATTGCCAGGTAAACCTTGACGATCTTCAGTACGCCCGGTGCCAGGTCATCGCCCTGCTGCAGCTTGCGCTTCTTGTCTTCGAACTTGTCGTCCAGCAGACGGCGACGGTCGATGATGTACTGCTGAGCCTTTTCCAGCTGCTCGTTCAGTGCATCCTCAGCCATGCGCAGCTTGAACCACTGGCCGTGCTCCAGACCGCCCAGCACTTCGTCAGTGATCACGGTGCCTTTCTTCAGGCCCGCGCCACCGTCGACCACCTGGCCGTTCAGAGCGGAACGCAGACGCTCGAAGGTTGCACCTTCGACGATGCGGAACTCTTCGTTGAGGTCCTTGCGGATCTCGTCCAGCTGCATCTTCTCGATGGCCAGGGCGCGGCTGTCGCGCTCGACGCCATCACGGGTGAAGACCTGTACGTCAATGACGGTACCCTTGGTGCCGGTTGGCACACGCAGAGAGGTGTCCTTAACGTCGCTAGCCTTCTCACCGAAGATTGCGCGCAGCAGTTTTTCTTCCGGAGTCAGCTGGGTTTCGCCTTTTGGCGTGACCTTGCCAACCAGGATGTCGCCAGCGCCAACTTCAGCACCTACGTAAACGATACCGGCTTCGTCCAGCTTGTTCAGTGCGGCTTCACCCACGTTCGGGATGTCCGCAGTGATTTCCTCTGGGCCAAGCTTGGTGTCACGCGCCACACAGGTCAGTTCCTGGATGTGGATGGTGGTGAAGCGGTCTTCCTGAACCACACGCTCGGACAGGCAGATGGAGTCTTCGAAGTTGAAGCCGTTCCACGCCATGAACGCGATGCGCATGTTCTGACCCAGTGCCAGCTCACCCATATCGGTGGACGGGCCGTCGGCCATGATGTCGCTGCGCTGAACCTTGTCACCTTTGCTTACCAGCGGACGCTGGTTGATGCAGGTGTTCTGGTTCGAACGGGTGTACTTGGTCAGGTTGTAGATATCCACACCTGCTTCACCGGTCTCGACTTCGTCGTCATTGACGCGAACGACGATACGGCTGGCGTCGACCGAGTCGATCACGCCACCGCGGCGAGCAACCACGCAGACACCGGAGTCACGGGCAACGTTGCGCTCCATGCCGGTACCTACCAGCGGCTTGTCGGCACGCAGGGTTGGTACAGCCTGACGCTGCATGTTCGAACCCATCAATGCACGGTTGGCGTCGTCGTGCTCGAGGAACGGAATCAGCGAGGCAGCAACGGAAACAACCTGCTTCGGCGAAACGTCCATCAGGGTGACGTCTTCCGGCGCCTTGACGGTGAATTCGTTCAGGTGACGAACAGCTACCAGCTCATCGATCAGCTGCTTCTTCTCGTTCATCGCGGCCGAAGCCTGGGCGATGACGTGATCCGCTTCTTCAATGGCAGACAGGAACACGATGTCGTCGCTGACCACGCCTTCCTTCACCACGCGGTACGGGCTTTCCAGGAAGCCGTACTGGTTGGTGCGGGCATAGGCTGCCAGGGAGTTGATCAGACCGATGTTCGGACCTTCAGGGGTCTCGATCGGGCACACACGGCCATAGTGGGTCGGGTGTACGTCACGAACTTCGAAGCCAGCACGCTCACGGGTCAGACCGCCAGGGCCGAGTGCAGAGACGCGGCGCTTGTGGGTGATCTCGGAGAGCGGGTTGTTCTGGTCCATGAACTGGGACAGCTGGCTGGAACCGAAGAACTCTTTCACCGCCGCCGCAACCGGCTTGGCGTTGATCAGGTCTTGCGGCATCAGGCCTTCGCTTTCCGCCATCGACAGACGTTCCTTGACCGCGCGCTCAACACGCACCAGGCCAACGCGGAACTGGTTTTCGGCCATTTCGCCGACGCAACGTACGCGACGGTTACCCAGGTGGTCGATGTCGTCGACGATGCCTTTGCCGTTACGGATATCGACCAGGGTCTTCAGAACCTCGACGATGTCTTCCTTGCTCAGCACGCCCGAACCTTCGATCTCGGTACGACCGATACGACGGTTGAACTTCATGCGGCCAACAGCGGACAGGTCGTAACGCTCGGCGCTGAAGAACAGGTTGTTGAACAGGGTCTCGGCTGCATCCTTGGTCGGCGGCTCGCCTGGACGCATCATGCGGTAGATCTCGACCAGGGCTTCCAGCTGGTTGCTGGTGGTGTCGATCTTCAGGGTGTCGGAGATGAACGGACCGCAGTCGATGTCGTTGGTGTACAGGGTCTCGATACGGACAACCTGTGCCTTGGCGACTTTGATCAGCAGTTCGGTGGTCATCTCGGTGTTGCATTCGGCCAGGATCTCGCCGGTAGCCGGATGCACGATGGCCTTGGCGGTAGTGCGGCCCAGGACGTATTCCATAGGAACGTCCAGCTGCTTGACGCCTGCCTTCTCGAGCTGATTGATGTGGCGCGCGGTAATACGGCGGCCCTGCTCGACGATGACTTTGCCAGTTTCGTCATGGATATCCATGACTGCAACTTCACCACGCAGACGCTGCGGCACCAGTTCCAGGCTGAGTTTTTCGCCGGAAATGTGGAAGACGTTGGTGGTGTAGAAAGTGTTCAGCACTTCTTCAGTGCTGTAACCCAGGGCGCGCAGCAGCACCGAGGCCGGCAGCTTGCGGCGACGGTCGATACGCACGAACACGCAGTCCTTCGGATCGAACTCGAAGTCCAACCAGGAACCGCGGTAAGGGATGATGCGAGCGGAGTACAGCAGCTTGCCGGAGCTGTGAGTCTTGCCACGGTCGTGGTCGAAGAACACACCAGGCGAACGGTGCAGCTGGGAAACGATCACACGCTCGGTACCGTTGATTACGAAGGTACCGTTCTCAGTCATCAGGGGGATTTCACCCATGTAGACTTCTTGCTCTTTGATGTCCTTGATCGCTTTGTTCGACGATTCCTTGTCGAAGATGATCAGGCGCACCTTGACCCGCAGTGGGACCGCGAAAGTCACGCCACGCAGGACACATTCCTTCACATCGAAGGCGGGTTCGCCCAGGCGATAGCCTACGTACTCCAGGGCAGCATTGCCGGAGTAGCTGATGATCGGGAATACCGATTTGAAGGCCGCGTGCAGGCCGACGTCGCGGAACTGATCCTTGGATGCTCCCGCTTGCAGGAATTCGCGATACGAATCCAGCTGGATGGCCAGGAGGTAAGGCACATCCATGACGTCCGGCAACTTGCTAAAGTCCTTGCGGATACGTTTTTTCTCAGTGTATGAGTAAGCCATCAGCGTTCCCCAGCTTGGTCACCTGCTTGTTTGGCTTCTCCCGGCGGGAGCAGCCAGAAAATCGTGCAAACCCCTTGGTTTGCGCCACCCACATGGGTGTCTTGCAGCTCGTTATCGGGGCCGATCTGATCGGCCACCAATAACGGAAAAAGGCCGGTGGCATAAGCCACCAGCCATCAGCCTTTCGCTCAACGCTCAGGCTGGCATCGCAAAGTCGAGATTACTTCAGCTCGACTTTAGCGCCTGCTTCTTCCAGCTTCTTCTTAGCGTCTTCAGCGGCTTCTTTCGAAACGCCTTCAGCTACAACCTGAGGAGCGCCATCGACTTTCTCTTTGGCTTCTTTCAGGCCCAGACCGGTCAGTTCGCGAACGGCTTTGATCACGTTCACTTTCTTCTCGCCGGCTTCAACCAGAACAACGTTGAACTCGGTCTGCTCTTCAACAACGGCAGCAGCAGCAGCTGGGCCAGCAGCGGCAACAGCAGCGGTAACGCCGAAGGTTTCTTCCATTGCTTTGATCAGCTCAACAACTTCCAGAACAGTTTTCTGGCCGATTGCTTCGATGATTTGTTCGTTAGTCAGAGACATGACTTAAATCCTGTATTGGGGTGACAGCCTACGCAGCCATCAAATTAAACGTATGATTTTGAAAGAGTTCGCGCGCCTTAGGCGGCGGTAGCTTCTTTCTGGTCGCGAATGGCTGCCAGAGTACGAGCCAGCTTGCTGGTGGCGCCTTGAATCACGCTCATCAGTCGTGCAATAGCTTCGTCGCGGGTCGGCAGGGTAGCCAACACGTCGATCTGGTTCGCTGCAATGAAATTGCCGTCAAACGCAGCTGCCTTGATCTCGAACTTGTCCTGACCCTTGGCGAACTCTTTGAACAGACGAGCAGCAGCGCCCGGGTGTTCGTTGGAGAAAGCAATCAGGGTCGGGCCTTTGAACGCGTCGTTGAGGATCGAGAATTCGGTGCCTTCAACAGCGCGCTTGAGCAGGGTGTTACGCACTACACGTACGTATACGCCAGCTTCGCGGGCCTCTTTACGGAGTCCGGTCATTGCGCTTACAGTCACACCACGGGCATCAGCCACGACAGCGGACAGAGCGACTTTGGCAGCCTCGTTGACTTCAGCGACGATGGCCTTCTTGTCTTCGAGTTTAATTGCCACGGGTTTACTCCTGGTTTTTACCGTTGCATCTGGCCGAAGCCGGATGTCGTTTTGGTGTCTGATTCGAAAACGAATCGGGAGCACCATCTGCGTGGGCTGGTGTTTTAAGGCTTGCGCCGCCTACGGTCTTGGATAGCCCCCGCCAGGCAGGGACCCCAATTTTTGCTGGCGGCGCGACTGGTCGCGCCGCCATGTTCTTACACGTTCAGCGAGCTCTGATCGATGACCAGACCTGGGCCCATGGTGGTGCTCAGGGTAACGCGCTTGACGTAGATACCTTTCGAGGAAGCTGGCTTGATACGCTTCAGGTCAGCGATCAGGGCTTCAACGTTTTCCTTCAGCTTGCCGGCTTCGAAGCCGACCTTGCCAACGGAGGTATGGATAATACCGTTTTTGTCGGTACGGTAGCGAACCTGACCAGCCTTGGCGTTTTTCACGGCAGTGGCTACGTCTGGGCTCACGGTACCAACTTTCGGGTTAGGCATCAGGCCACGAGGACCCAGAACCTGACCCAGTTGACCTACAACGCGCATGGCATCAGGCGATGCGATGACGACGTCATAGTTCAGGTCGCCGGCTTTCATTTCGGCAGCCAGATCGTCCATACCTACGCGGTCAGCGCCGGCAGCCAGAGCGGCTTCGGCAGCTGGACCCTGGGTGAAGACAGCAACGCGTACGGTCTTGCCAGTGCCGTGTGGCAGCACAGTAGCGCTACGTACGACCTGGTCGGATTTACGCGGGTCAACACCGAGGTTAACGGCGATGTCGTAGGACTCGACGAACTTGGCAGCAGGCAGCGAGGCCAGCAGAGTTGCCGCTTCTTCGAAGTTGTAGGCCTTGCCTGCTTCGATTTTCTCGGCGATTGCCTTTTGGCGTTTGGTCAGCTTAGCCATTACACACCCTCCACGTTCAGGCCCATGCTGCGGGCAGAGCCAGCGATGGTGCGTACAGCAGCGTCCAGGTCAGCGGCAGTCAGGTCAGCCTGTTTGGCTTTCGCGATGTCTTCCAGCTGAGCACGGGTAACGGTACCGACTTTAACGGTGTTCGGGCGAGCCGAACCACTGGTCAGGCCAGCAGCTTTCTTCAGCAGAACCGAGGCAGGGGTGCTCTTGGTCTCGAAGGTGAAGCTACGGTCGCTGTATACAGTGATGATCACAGGAGTCGGCAGACCGGCTTCTTGACCCTGGGTACGGGCGTTGAAGGCCTTGCAGAATTCCATGATGTTCACACCATGTTGACCCAGTGCTGGACCAACGGGTGGGCTTGGGTTGGCCTGGCCGGCCTTAACTTGCAGCTTGATGTAAGCCTGAATCTTCTTAGCCATGAGCTACTCCAAAATCGGGTACGAACGCCTGATGGCTCCCCGGATGACTTGCGTTTTATCCCAGTGACGACAAAACCCCGCAGCACACAGGGCTGCGGGGTATGGGATGCTTTGTCCGCCTAGACCTTTTCGACCTGGCTGAACTCGAGCTCCACCGGAGTAGAGCGACCGAAAATGAGCACTGCAACCTGCAGACGGCTCTTTTCGTAGTTAACCTCTTCGACACTACCATTGAAGTCAGCGAACGGACCGTCAATGACTCGAACCACTTCACCTGGCTCGAACAGCGTCTTCGGCTTCGGCTTGTCACTACCGTCGGCAACGCGACGCAGGATAGCTTCAGCTTCTTTATCAGTGATTGGCGCAGGCTTGTCTGCGGTACCACCGATAAAGCCCATCACACGAGGGGTGTCCTTGACCAAGTGCCAAGTCCCTTCGTTCATCTCCATCTGGACCAGTACATAGCCAGGGAAGAATTTGCGCTCACTCTTGCGCTTCTGGCCATTGCGCATTTCGACGACTTCTTCGGTCGGGACCAGGATCTCGCCGAAACCGTCTTCCATGCCAGCCAGCTTGACGCGCTCAATCAGGGAGCGCATTACATGCTTCTCGTAACCCGAGTAAGCATGCACAACATACCAACGCTTAGCCACGGGACACCTTTAGCCAACGATCAGGGAGACCGCCCAGCCGAGCAGGGAATCAAGACCCCACAGCAGCAGTGCCATAACCAGCACAACAGCCACGACAATCAGCGTGGTCTGGGTGGTTTCCTGGCGGGTCGGCCACACGACTTTACGAATCTCGGTACGAGCTTCCTTCGCCAACGCAAAGAACGACTTACCCTTCGCAGTCTGCAGAGCTACAAAGCCTGCGACAGCAGCCAGGGCGAGAAGTGCGAGAACGCGATACAGGATTGGGGAAGCGGAGTAATATTGATTACCCACAACACCAACTACCACCAAAGCCACTACAGCCAGCCACTTGAACAGATCAAAACGCGATTCTTGGGCTTCAGTTTTGGGGGTCATCGAGGAGGATCCTGTAAGAAGAAAGCCATCACACCGAGGTGAAATGGCAGGTCAGGAGGGAATCGAACCCCCAACCTACGGTTTTGGAGACCGTCGCTCTGCCAATTGAGCTACTGACCTGTAACGCTGTATCAGGCCGGCCATTATACCGGCCTGATCAAGTAAATCAACTACTTATTCAATAATTTTTGCTACGACACCGGCGCCGACGGTACGACCGCCTTCACGGATAGCGAAGCGCAGACCGTCTTCCATTGCGATGGTCTTGATCAGGGTAACAGTCATCTGAATGTTGTCACCTGGCATTACCATTTCAACGCCTTCCGGCAGTTCGCAGTTACCGGTCACGTCAGTGGTACGGAAGTAGAACTGAGGACGGTAGCCTTTGAAGAACGGAGTGTGACGGCCGCCTTCTTCCTTCGACAGGACGTAGACTTCTGCGGTGAACTTGGTGTGCGGCTTGACCGAACCTGGCTTGACCAGAACCTGGCCACGCTCAACGTCGTCACGCTTGGTACCACGCAGCAGGACGCCGCAGTTCTCGCCAGCACGACCTTCGTCCAGCAGCTTGCGGAACATCTCAACGCCGGTGCAGGTGGTGGTGGTAGTGTCACGCAAACCAACGATTTCCAGCGGATCCTGAACGCGGACGATACCACGCTCGATACGACCGGTAACAACGGTACCACGACCCGAGATCGAGAATACGTCTTCGATCGGCATCAGGAACGGCTGGTCGATGGCACGAACTGGCTCAGGAATGTAGCTGTCCAGAGTCTCTACCAGCTTCTTGACAGCGGTAGTGCCCATTTCGTTGTCGTCTTTGCCTTCCAGGGCCATACGAGCGGAACCGATGATGATCGGAGTGTCGTCGCCTGGGAAGTCGTAGGTGGACAGCAGGTCGCGAACTTCCATCTCGACCAGTTCCAGGAGCTCAGCGTCGTCTACCTGGTCAGGCTTGTTCAGTAAGACCACGATGTACGGAACTCCAACCTGACGGGACAGCAGGATGTGCTCACGGGTTTGTGGCATCGGACCATCGGCGGCCGAGCAAACCAGGATCGCGCCGTCCATCTGGGCAGCACCGGTGATCATGTTCTTCACGTAGTCAGCGTGACCTGGGCAGTCAACGTGAGCGTAGTGACGAATGGTCGAGTTGTACTCAACGTGAGCGGTGTTGATGGTGATACCGCGCGCTTTTTCTTCCGGAGCCGAGTCGATCTTGTCGAACTCAACGATTGCCGAACCGAAAACTTCGGAGCAAACGCGAGTCAGAGCTGCGGTCAGAGTGGTCTTACCGTGGTCAACGTGGCCGATGGTGCCGACGTTAACGTGGGGAAGGGAACGATCAAACTTTTCCTTAGCCATCGATACAATCCTCCGCAGAAGAAATAGTCTTGCGCTGATAAAACAAAGGCAGATATTTTCATATCTGCCTTGTTTGTATGGAGCTCTTGAGCGGATTTGAACCGCTGACCTCACCCTTACCAAGGGTGTGCTCTACCAACTGAGCTACAAGAGCGAAACACTTTGTGCAAAATCCAGCAAACTTGGAGCGGGTAGCGGGAATCGAACCCGCATCATCAGCTTGGAAGGCTGAGGTTCTACCACTAAACTATACCCGCGGAGCTTGCGGCTCTCGCTAAAACTGGTGGAGGGAGAAGGATTCGAACCTTCGAAGCTCTCGCAACGGATTTACAGTCCGTCCCCTTTGGCCGCTCGGGAATCCCTCCAGATGTGGCCGGCATTCTATTTGTCTGCCGTCCTAGTGTCAAGCGTTTTTTCAAATTTTTTCAATCAAATCTGAAACTTAGCTGCTTTGACACCGCTTCCAGTTCTGCCACCTAAGTGGTGTTCCCTGTGAAGCGGGCGCCATTCTATCAAGCTATTCGCCAGTTGCAATACCCTGGCAGAAAATAATTTTATGTTTTAAGTCTTTGAAATCATTGGCAAGAGCCAAGAGGACCGTTTGGTCCAGCAAACGCTCGCTTTCCGTGGCTACTTTAAGCCAACGACCATCTGCACCAGGCAGCTGCCCCACCACCGGCTGCGTGGCGATATCCAGGCTCAACAGCCGCTGACGCAGCGCATCGAGCTGCTCCTGGCCCATCACACCACCGACTACCAGGCACTCGTCACGGCGCTTGGGCGGTGCCGAAACACCCGTTTCACGCAACAGACGAATTTCTTGCTGATTACCCTTGTACAACGACAGGGGCGCGACTTCCTTGACCTTCAGCGGGGCTTCCTGCTGATGCCACACGTAATAGAAGACGTTGAGCACCAGTAACAGCAGAAACAACCAACGCATAGGCACCTCAATCCAATGGACAGGCCATGGCCAGACCAACGAAAACCAGGTCAGGTACGACACGCGCCTGTGGCACGGCCTCCCTGACTAGCGGCGCATCGCCCCCTGTGAGGAACACTGTGAATTGCTCACCCCACAGTGCGCGCGCCTGCTCAAGCTGGGTACGCGCAAAACCCTGGAGCATCAACACGCAGCCGCGCTCTACCGCCTCGACGGTCGAACGACCTGGTGACAGGCTGTTCAGCGCGCGCTCGGCAGAGGCATCGTCATACCGGATACGCCGGGTGTGAGTACGTAACTGGCTGCGCATCAAAGGCATGCCTGGGCAGATGTAGCCACCCAGGTGCTCGCCGTCCGCGGCAACGAAGTCCGCTTTTGCAGCAGTACCCAGGTCGATGACCAGGCAAGCGCCCTTTGCCAGGTGATATGCCCCCAGCGCGGCCAACCAACGGTCCATGCCCAGACGCTGATAGTCGTCATAACCGTTGCGCACACCGGCCATTTCCTGGGCGGGGTTAGCAACGCGCGCCTGCACGGCGAACGCCTGGGCAATCAATGCGCAAAGCGCGTCGGTTTCGTCCTCACTGCGCACACTGACTATGCGGCAGCCCGTAAGACGCAATGCAGCCAGTGCAGCCACTTCGGCCAACAGCGCCTGATCGGAATCAACGATTCCGCCACCTTCAATCACTGCATCAGTGACGTGGATTACGCGCCACTTGATAAAGCTGTTACCGCAATCGAGCTCAAGAATCATCACGCAACCTCAAACTGAGCTCACCACCACTGAAGCTCTTTTCCACTCCGTCCACCTCAAGGCGCAAGCCGCCCTGCCCGTCGACGCCAAGGACAACCCCATCAATACGTGTATTACCGGCAACCAGCGAAACATTGCGCCCCTGCCAGAGGTGCGCCTGCTCCCACTCTTCCTGGAATGCGGCAAACCCGTAGCGACGATGCCGGGCCAATTCGTGCTGCAACTGCTGACTGAGCAACGCTACCAAGTGGTTACGGTCAATCGCCGCACCCACTTCACGCCGCATCGAGGTCCACACCTGGTCGACCTGGTCATTGACCTGCATGTTCACATTGATACCGATACCCAGCACCACATGGCAGACATCAGCCGGATCGCCCACCAACTCCAGGAGGATGCCGGTAATCTTCTGCCCACGAACCAATACATCGTTGGGCCATTTGAGCCCTACATCCTTTACACCGAACGCTTCCAGGGTGCGCATTACAGCCAAACCCACAACCAGGCTCAGGCCTTCGAGCTGGCGCATGCCGCCATCTACACGCAGCACCAGGCTGTAATACAGATTCTCCGCAAATGGGCTGACCCATTGGCGGCCACGCCGACCGCGACCAGCGCTCTGACGCTCGGCCAAGACGAGAAATGGGGCCGTCTGCCCTCCACTGGCAAGGCGCAGACCTTCGGCGTTGGTCGAGTCGATGTTCTCGTGAATGAACACCGGCCACTGTTCGCCCTCGGCAAACGCGGCTATTGCCTGCGCCTCAAGCAAGGCCAGTGGCGCTGCCAACTGGTAACCGCGCCCACGAACCTTGTGAATGGTGAGGTTCAGCTCACTCTCCAGGTGCTGCAGCTGCTTCCAAACGGCGCTGCGACTCACCCCGAGGGCTGCCCCCAGGGCTTCTCCGGAATGGAACCGGCCATCCTTGAGGAGATTCAACAACTTCAGCATGCCAGTCTCGACTTGGAATAAGGCAGGCATGATAGCCATGGGCTGGTGGCTTGCATAGGAAAAGGGCCGAATGCCCCAGCCTGAAACACCCCTTGGTGACGCGATCCCTGTAGGAGCGGCCTTGTGTCGCGATCGGGCGCGCAGCGGCCGCATTCCAGGCGACGCGGTTTGCCTGGCAGATCGGGGATGCAGGTTTGGCGGCCGCTGCGCGCCCGATCGCGACGCAAGGCCGCTCCTACAGGGGAGCGCGTAAGGGCGGTAGATTGTTTTTTGGGCCACAAAGACAAAACCCCTACCTGCATGCGCAGATAGGGGTTTTGCGAAATGAATCTTGACGATGACCTACTCTCACATGGGGAAACCCCACACTA
>NZ_JBIVIF010000063.1:0-29785 GCF_044749595.1 Pseudomonas sp. NPDC089392 | reverse complement strand
GCGGTCGCGCGCGCCTGGCACAGGAGGGACTGGCCCGAAACAAACGTAGGAGCGGCTTTAGCCGCGAAGCGCCGCGCGGGCGGCGCTCGATTTCATAGGCGCTGAAAATGTTTCGGCGAACACCTGCGGCGCTCGATTTCCGCCACCCTGCACATTTCAAGACGTACACCCGCCCATCCCCCACTGGCAAAACCCCCAAGGTCAGTTACCATGCCTGTTTCAATCCTGATACAAGGCTGCTCCGTGTTCCCTGGCACGCCCCCGTACCCGCGCCTGCTCATTCTGACCGCCCTGCTCGGTGGCCCAGCCGTGGCCGACGATTTGTTCATCGACAACAGCGACCTGCCACAGGTGCTGACCGCCACGCGCCTGAAACAATCCCCGGCGGCGGTCCCGGGCAGCATGACCGTGCTCGACAGCGAATTGATCCGCGCCAGCGGTGCCCGTGACATTCCCGAACTGCTGCGCCTGGTGCCGGGTATGATGATCGGCTACAACGCCGGCAACCAGCCGACCGTCAACTATCACGGCAGCAACGTCAACGACGCACGGCGCATGCAGGTGCTGATCGATGGCCGCTCGGTATACCGCGCCGGCCTGGCCACGGTGGACTGGAGCGACATCCCTGTGGCCATGGAGGACATCGAGCGCATCGAGGTGTTCCGCGGCCCCAATACGGTCAGCTACGGCGCCAACGCGCTGATGGCAGTGGTCAACATCCTCACCCGCAACCCGGCCGACAGCCATGGCACGCGGATGAAGCTGACCCGCGGCCAGGATGGCATCAACGATTACTACCTCAGCCATGGCTTCGGCTGGGACGGCGGCGACATGCGCCTGTCAGTGTCCGGCCAGCAGGACGACGGCTTCGACGAGAACCAGTTCGGCCAAGACTACCGCGACAGCCGCCGCCTGAACCGCTTCAACCTCAGTGCCAGCCACAACCTGGCACCCGACCAGACCCTGGAATGGCAACTGGCAGCGAAGGAAGGCAGCAATCAAAGGCCCTATACCTATCAGCCGGTGTTCCCCTATGTCACCCAGCAAGGCGACAACGCTGACGTCAATGCCAAGGACTACGCGGGCTCGGTGCGCTGGAACATCGATTTCAACCCCGAGCACAGCCTGTACGTCCAAGGTTCGGCACAGCACTTCGACCGCCAGCAAGTCTGGCGCGCCTGCGATGCGGCGCTGTCGTTCAGCCCCGAACTGACCCGCCTGTGGCAGATGAACCCCAACTTCGCCGAGCTTGTGGCGCGCGGTGCCAACAACCCACCTTCCAGCAGCAACCCTGAAGAGCAGGCCCTGGTTGATGCCATCAAGGACCAGTGGAACAACCAGGGCGGCAGCAACGTGGTATGCGGCGATGTCGACCAGAGTACCCGCGAAACCCGCTACGACCTGGAAATCCAGGACACCCTGAGCCTGACCGACAGCCTGCGCCTGCTCAGCGGCATGAACTACCGCTATGATCGTGCCGACTCGCAAACCTATTTCAACGGCAGCCTCGACGACCAGACCTGGCGCCTGTTCGGCCAGCTGGAGTGGCGCGCCGACGAGCACTGGATCCTGCAGGGCGGTGCCATGTTCGAAGACTCGCGCCTGTCTGGCAGCTCGCTGACCCCACGAGTCGCGGTCAACTACCTGATCACTCCGCGCCACGGGCTGCGCGCCGTGTATTCCGAGGCGGTGCGCTCGCCCGACATGTTCGAGAACAACATCAACTGGAGCTACACGGTCAAGAACCTCAGCCCCAACGCGTTCGGCCAGCAGCACGGCGAGTACTTCGTCAAGACCCGTGGCCCCGGCGACCTCGACCAGGAACGCATGCGCTCACGCGAGCTGGGCTACAACGGCTATTTCAGCGACATCGACCTGAGCATGGATGTGAAGCTGTTCTACGACGAGATCACCGGAATGATCAGCGAGCCCTTGAAGAACAACCAGTACATCGCCAGCAACGCCAACAAGGCCCGCTTCACCGGCAGCGAGGCGCAGCTGGACTGGCGCCCTACCCTGCGCGACCGCCTGCGCCTGACCTACGCCTATGTCGACGCCTGGGCCAGCAACCCTGACGACCGCCGCCTCAGCGCCCGCAACAGCGGCTCGGCCGGGTGGATGCGCGAATGGGGCAACGGTTGGTCGAGCGCGCTGTTCTATTACGGCGACGATGCACTCAACCAGTACCGCTTCGAGCGCCTGGACCTGCGCCTGGCCAAGCGCTTTCGGGTGTACGGCAGCAGCCTGGAGCTGGCCACGCTGTGGCAACAGCGCCTGGACGATGAGCCGACCACGGCAATACAGAACCGCTATGACAGCCGTCACCGCCTGAGCGTCAGCGCGGAGCTGGAGTTCTGATGGCCCTGCTGCTGCGCCTGCTGTTGCTGTGCCTGTGGCCGTTGGGGCCATTGTCCGCCAGCGAAGTCCTGCTGGTGGGCGCCGAAGACCAGCCCGGCATCCGCAGTTTTGTCGCCGCGCTGGAAAGCCGTCGGCCGCACGACCATGTACATTTTCAGAGCACTGCCGACCTGCCACGCCCAGGCAAGCTCAAAGCCGACCAGCGCCTGATTCTGCTGGATAACGCCGCGCTGGAGTGGCGCCTGGGGGAAACCGCCGGGCCGCCGGCCCTGGCCATGCGGGTCAGCCGGGTACAGGCTGAACAGCGCCTGGGAAAGTCGCGCCCCGCGTTTCTCACCCTGCTGTGGAGCGACCCGCCGCTCGGCCGGCAACTGCGCCTGGCGCGCTACCTGCTGCCACAGGCCCAACGCATCGGTGTGCTGTACGGTGAGCACAGCGGCTTCTTGCTTGAAGAACTGCGCCATGCCGCCCGCCCGCTGGGCCTGGAGATTATTGCCCAGGACTGGCCCGACCCGCGCGACAGCCGGCCCCTGCAGCACCTGCTGGGCAACATTGATGTACTACTGGGCCTGGACGACCCCGCCCTGTACAACTCCAAGACCGCGAAAAACCTGCTGTTGAGCAGCTATAGCCGGCAAATGGCGCTGATCGGCCCGAACGCCGGCTTCGTTCGCGCCGGCGCCCTCGCCAGCACCTACAGCGGCCAGGACGACTGGCTGGCGGTGCTCGACCAACTGCTCGACCAGCCACCCGCGCGCTGGCCACGCAGCCTGTACCCGGCACGCTACGGCGTCAGTGGCAACCAGCAGGTGGCGCGCGCCCTGGGCCTTGAACCGATCGATCCGAACGCCGCCGCCAAGGCCCTGGCCGAAGGAGAACCCAACCCATGAGCAAGCGCCTGAGCTGGGACATTCACACCCGCACCCAAATCATCAGCCTCGGCCCTGCCCTGCTGCTGACCTTGCTGCTGATCAGCTTCTTTACCTTCGTCCGCATCCAGGACCTGCGCCAGGAGCTGAACCACACCGGGCAACTGATCGCCAACCAGCTGGCACCGGCTTCGGAGTACGGGGTGATTTCGGGCAACAACGAAGTGCTGGAAGGCCTGATGCGCGCCACCCTCAGCATTCCGCACGTGCGCTTCCTTGAGGTGCAGGACAGCCGCAACCACATCCTGGTGTACGTCGAGCAGTCCGACGAAAGCGCCAACCGCGCGCAACAAGTCGAAGTGTTCCAGGCGCCCATCCGCCTGCAGCAAATCCGCCTGGACAGCGACTTCCTGCAACAGGGCAAGGCCGTCACCCCGGCCATCGGCGACGACTACCTGGGCCGGGTGATCGTCGGCATGTCCGATGACGCCTTCAGCCAACGCCAGCAGGAAATCGTGATCAAGGCTGGCATCCTTGCCCTGTTTGCCCTGCTGTTCACCTTTTTGCTTGCGCGGCGCCTGGCCCTGAGCCTGGCCAAGCCGATCAGCGACATGGGTCATGCCGTCAAGGCGATTCAACAAGGCGAGTACAACACCCCATTGCCAGTGGTCGATGACAGCGAGCTGGGGCACCTGGCGCGCCACATCAACAACCTGGCCCACGCCCTGGAGCAGGCCAGCGATGAACAGAAGCAGGCCATTGCCGAGCTGATCCAGGCGCGCGAAGAGGCCGAACAGGCCAACCGCGCCAAGTCGGACTTCCTGGCGATGATGAGCCACGAGCTGCGCACGCCGATGAATGGCGTGCTGGGCATGCTGCAGTTGTTGGAAACCACGCCGCTGAGCAATGAACAGGCCGATTACACCGCCGTGGCCAGCGAGTCCACCGGGCACCTGCTGAAGGTCATCAACGACATCCTCGACTTCTCGCGCATCGAGCGCGCCGCGCTGCAGCTGGAGCACATCGACTTCAATCTGGGCGAGCTGATCACCAGCAGCGTGCAGTCGTTCCAGCACAGCGCCCAGCAGCGCGGCCTTGGCCTGCACCTGCAATTGCCTTCCGGCATCGAGCAGTTGCAGGTAAACGGCGACCCCACGCGCATCCGCCAGATTTTGCTGAACCTGGTCGGCAACGCGCTGAAGTTCACCGAACGCGGCCAGGTGCAGGTGGAGGCGCGCTGGCAGGTGCTCGACCGCCAGCTGATCTGGCTGACCTGCAGCGTGCGTGACACCGGTATCGGCATCGACAGCGACCGCCTGGAAATGATGTTCGTCGCCTTCCAGCAGGCCGACAGCTCGATTTCCCGCCGTTATGGCGGCACAGGGCTGGGCCTGTCGATTGCCCGCACCCTGGCCGAGCGCATGGGTGGCAAACTGCGCGGCGAAAGCCGTGAAGGCCTGGGTTCGACCTTTACCCTGGAAATGCCATTGGCCTTGGCCAGCCCGCCCTCCGGCCCGCTGACGCTACCAACGGATACGCAATCGACGGTGCCCGACAACCAGCAAGTGCTGCTGGTAGAGGACAATCCGGTCAACCAGAGTGTCATCGAGGCCATGCTGCGCAGCCTGGGGTGGGCAGTGTGCACGGCTGAGGATGGCCTGGAGGCGGTCGACCAGGTCAGCCGCCAGCGCTTTGCCGCCGTACTGATGGACTGCCGCTTGCCGCATATGGACGGTTATGAAGCCACCCGGCGCATCCGCCAGCTGCCCAATGGCGCCGGGTTACCGATCATCGCCCTGACTGCCAATGCCCTGGACGGTGACCGCGAGCGCTGCATGGCCGCCGGCATGGACGACTACCTGAGCAAACCCTTGCGTCGCAACGAACTGCAGCGCGTACTGCAACGCTGGTTACCCGGCCTGACAACCGCGACTGGCGATAAATGCTAAAGTGCGGCAGTCTTAAACACTGGACAGGACGTTCTTCGGACCTGAAAATAGACGTTTCAGTGCACACCTGTACTTCTTTCGCCGGGTGCACTGTGACTTTCACCACAACGCAATAGTCTACCTGTAGGCTACCGCCCTGAAGCCGTTGGCTCTCGGGCCGGTCGGGAAGATTCATCCCCTGCCACAGGGGGTTATTGAGGAGCTCGCATGACCAAACAACACGCCTTTACTCGGGAAGACCTGCTGCGCTGCAGTCGCGGTGAGCTGTTCGGCCCAGGTAATGCGCAACTGCCCGCGCCGAACATGCTGATGGTCGATCGCATCACCCATATCAGCGAAGAAGGCGGCAAGTACGGCAAAGGTGAGTTGGTCGCCGAGCTGGATATCACCCCGGACCTTTGGTTCTTCGCCTGCCACTTCGAAGGCGACCCGGTCATGCCGGGCTGCCTGGGCCTCGACGCCATGTGGCAGCTGGTTGGTTTCTTCCTCGGCTGGCAGGGCCTGCCGGGCCGCGGCCGCGCCCTGGGTTCGGGCGAGGTGAAGTTCTTTGGCCAGGTATTGCCTACTGCCAAGAAAGTCACTTACAACATTCACATCAAGCGCGTCCTGAAGGGCAAGCTGAACATGGCCATCGCCGATGGCTCGGTCAGCGTCGACGGCCGCGAGATCTACACTGCCGAAGGCCTGCGGGTCGGCGTGTTCACCTCCACTGACAATTTCTAAGGGTTATTCGCATGCGCCGCGTCGTTATCACTGGTCTGGGCATCGTATCGTGCCTGGGCAATGACAAAGCTACCGTCACCGAAAACCTGCGCAACAGCCGTCCGGGTATCCGTTACAACCCGGAATACAAGGAAATGGGGCTGCGTAGCCAGGTTTCCGGGTCCATCGACCTCAACCTTGAAGAACTGATCGACCGCAAGGTCTACCGCTTCGTCGGCCACGCGGCTGCCTACGCCTACCTGGCGATGCAGGACGCGATCAAGGATTCCGGCCTGACCGAAGAGCAGGTGTCCAACCCGCGTACCGGCCTGGTGGCTGGCTCCGGCGGCGCCTCGACCCTGAACCAGATGGAAGCGCTGGACACCCTGCGCGAGAAAGGCGTCAAGCGCGTCGGCCCATACCGCGTCACCCGCACCATGGGCAGCACCGTTTCGGCGTGCCTGGCCACCCCGTTCAAGATCAAGGGTATCAACTACTCGATCTCGTCGGCTTGCGCCACTTCGGCACACTGCATCGGCACCGCCCTGGAGCAGATCCAGTGGGGCAAGCAGGACATCGTCTTCGCCGGTGGCGGTGAAGAAGAGCACTGGAGCCAGTCGTTCCTGTTCGATGCCATGGGCGCCCTGTCGACCAAGCGCAACGAAACCCCGGAACTGGCCTCGCGCGCCTACGACGCCGACCGTGATGGCTTCGTCATCGCTGGCGGTGGCGGCATGGTGGTGGTCGAGGAGCTGGAACACGCCCTGGCCCGTGGTGCCAAGATCTACGCCGAAATCGTCGGCTACGGCGCTACTTCCGACGGCTACGACATGGTTGCCCCGAGCGGCGAAGGTGCCATCCGCTGCATGCAGCAGGCGCTGTCCACCGTCGACACCCCGATCGACTACCTGAACACCCACGGTACCTCGACCCCGGTCGGTGACGTTGCCGAGATGAAAGGTGTTCGCGCAGTGTTCGGCGACAAGGCACCGAAAATCAGCTCGACCAAGAGCCTGTCGGGCCACTCGCTGGGCGCCGCAGGCGTGCACGAGGCGATCTACTGCCTGCTGATGATGGAAAACAACTTCATCGCCGGCTCCGCCAACATCGACGAGCTGGACCCGGAGGTCGCCGACCTGCCGATCCTGACCAAAACCGAAGAGAACGCCAAGCTCACCACCGTGATGAGCAACAGCTTCGGCTTCGGCGGCACCAACGCCACCCTGGTGCTCAAGCGCTGGGAAGGCAAGTAAGACGCTGCTGCTGTAAGTAAAAACGCCCCGACTGGTTCGGGGCGTTTTCATTTGTGTTGCCTGTGCCGGCCTCTTCGCGGGTGAACCCGCTCCTACACAGGTATACGTCCGTTGTAGGAGCGGGTTTACCCGCGAAGAGGCCAGCACAGGTCACTGCTGTACCTTGGGCAACACCGCCAGAAAATTCTCCCGAGCCACTTTGTTGGCCACCTGCTCCGGCAACGCATCCAGAAACGGCCTGAACCCGTGCATCTGCTCCCCCAGGCTGCCAAACCGCCCCACCACATCCGACCCCAGCATGAACCGCTCCGGGTATTTCTCGACCAACGCTACCCACTCCTTGCGCGGAAAACCCTGGCCATCCAGCAGATAAGGCTCCAGCACACTCCACGACAAGTCGACATACAGGTTTGGGTAATCCTCCAGCAGCCGCGTCAGCACTGGCAGCAAAAAGTCCATCTGCGTCTGGTGCCGGTGTATCTCCATGCTGCTGCCGGCATGCGCCCAGATGAACCGCGTGTGCGGGTGGTTACGCAGCGGCTCTTCGATTTCTGCCAGGTACAGCGGGTTACGCTCACGCTTGGAGGTAATGTTGGAATGCAGCAGCACCGGCAGGTCACGCTCGGCCGCCAGGTGGTAGATACGGGTCATGGCTTCGTTGTTGGCCCGCGGCGTATCGCCGCTGGTCAAGGCTGTGAGGTCGTCGTGGCGGGTGAACACCTCGCCAATGCCCTGCCATAGCCCTGGGTACATATCGAGCATGCGCTCGATATGGCTGACAGCATTCTTGTCCACCGGATTAAAGCCGGTCAGGAATGGATGAAAGCGTTTACGCTGCTCAATCGGCAATTGTTGCAGGGCCGCAGCCACGTAGGTGTCGGTGGCGCTGTACCAGTAGGCATCAGCGTCGTCACCGGCGTAATAACGCGGGCGCTTGGGTTCGTCTTCATGCCATTTCTTGGCCACCGGTATGCCGGAAATCATCGACTGCTCGATGCCAGCAGCGTCCATGGCCTTGAGCAGCGCCGGCATGCCTTCGCTTTCCTGGAAGAAGTCCACGTAGTGCAGGTGCGCATCACTGTAGCGGTAGTCGCGCGCTTGTGCCGCCTGGCACAGCCAAGCCGACAACAGCACGCAAGCCAGCACTCTGGCGATCATGGACAGCTTCCTTCTCAGGCTATGAACAGGGTAGACCGGCTGTTAATCGAGACGGTTCAGCCGCAGCCGGCAAACCGCTATGCTTGGGGCATTTCCACCTCAACTGGAGCCCTCCCATGAGCAGCCCCCTGGTCATCCGCCCCCGCGCCGAATCGGTCGAGGGCCAGCCGATCCTGCGCCCGCTGCCTTCGGCCCAGTGCCGCAGCGTCGGGCCGTTCGTGTTTTTCGACCATATGCTCGAAACCGACTATGCCCCAGGGCATGGCATGGATATCCGCCAGCACCCGCATATCGGCCTGTCGACCCTGACCTACCTGTTTGAAGGGGCGATACTGCACAAGGACAGCCTGGGCTCGGACCAGCGGGTACTGCCGGGTGACGTTAGCTGGATGACCGCTGGCAGCGGCGTGGCCCATGTGGAGCGAACGCCTGCGGATGCCCTGGCCCATGGTTCACGCCTGCACGGTTTGCAAGTGTGGCTGGCCTCGCCGCGCGAGCATGAACAAGGGGCGGCGAGCTATAGCCACCACCCGGCTGCCAGCCTGCCGGTCAGCGAAAACCTGGGGGTACGCATCTGCATGATTGCCGGCAGCGGGTTCTGCCTGGAGTCACCGGTACCGGTGCTGTCCCCTACCCTCTATGCGCATGTGCAGATGCAGCCGGCGACGACGCTACTGGTGCCCACAGAGCATGCGCAGCGGGCGCTGTATCTGCTTGATGGTGAACTGATGATGAATGATGAAGACGTGGAGCCGTGCAGCCTGGTGGTGCTGCCGGAGGGCGAAGAGGTGACACTGTACGCGGAGGGTGAATGCCAGTTGGTGCTGATTGGCGGCGCGCCGCTGGATGGGCCGCGGCGGATGAACTGGAATTTCGTGGCCAGTGAGCCAGAGCTGATCGAGCGGGCCAGGGCCAGGTGGGCTGCGGGGGATTGGCCGGGGGTGCCGGGGGAAAGCTCCAGGATCGAGTTGCCTCGGTAATGGGGCCGCTTTGCGGCCCTTCGCGGGTGAACCCGCTCCTACAAGGGCGCGTGGCTCATGGCTTGCGCGCCCCATGTAGGAGCGGGTTCACCCGCGAAGGGCTGCAAAGCAGCCCCCCCTGCAACCTCAACGCTGAAACACTTCGCTCAGCAGGTTATGCATCGAACGGAACGCCCGCTCCGAAGTGCGCCGGTCATACTGCATCTTGCCCGGCACATTGGCATTCGGGTCGGTAAACGAGTGCACTGCCCCGCCATAGCTGAGCAACTGCCAGTCAACCTTGGCCGCATTCATCTCGTCCTCGAACGCCGGCAGCTGCTCTTTCGGCACCAACGGGTCGGCGGCGCCGTGCAATACCAGCACCGAGCCCTTGATACGCTTGGCATCCTCGGGATTCGGCGTGTCCAAAGTGCCATGGAACGACACCGCCGCACGCAAGTCAGCGCCGGTACGCGCCAGTTCCAGCGCACAGCAGCCACCGAAGCAGAAGCCAAACGTAGCCACCTTGCCCGGCTCCAGCAGTGCCTTCGACTGCCCCAGCAACTGCGCCAGGGCTTCCTGCATGCGCTTGCGCAGTTCGCCACGGTCGTTCTTCAGCGGCATCATCGCCGCGCCGGCCTCATCGGCATTGGACGGACGCACCGATTGCCCGTACAGGTCGGCAATCAGCACCACATAGCCCTTCTCGGCCACTTCCTTGGCGATGCGCTCGGCCCCTTCGCCAATGCCCATCCAGTTCGGTGCCATCACCAAGCCTGGGCGACCCAGCGCACCAGGCTCATAGACCAGGCGGCTTTCGTAGGTCTTGCCGGACAGGTGATAGACCAGTGATTCGACGATAACTTTGCTCATCAAGCACTCCTTTGGCACTTTTCACAGGCAGACATGAAAAAAGCCCGCCGAAGCGGGCTTTCCTTTGCATCAACTCAAGCAGATAGCTCGACCAACAGCTTGTTCAGGCGACGAACGTAAGCCGCCGGGTCCTTGAGGCTGTCACCGGCCGCCAGGGCCGCCTGATCGAACAGGATGTGCGACAGCTCGGCGAAACGGTCTTCGCTCTGCTCGTTGTCCAGCTTCTCGATCAGCGGGTGGCTCGGGTTGAACTCGAAGATCGGCTTGGATTCCGGCACCTTCTGCCCGCTGGCCTCCAGAATCTGGCGCATCTGCAGGCCCAGGTCCTGTTCACCGATGGCCAGGATGGCCGGCGAATCAGTCAGGCGGTGCGACACGCGCACTTCGGCGACGCTATCACCCAGCGCGCCCTTCAGGCGCTCGACCAGGCCTTCCTTGTCTTTAGCGACTTCTTCCTGGGCTTTCTTGTCTTCTTCCGAATCCAGCTTGCCCAGGTCCAGGTCGCCACGGGCGACGTCGACGAAGGCCTTGCCGTCGAACTCGTTGAGATAGCTCATCAGCCACTCGTCGATGCGGTCGGTCAGCAGCAGCACTTCGATGCCTTTCTTGCGGAAGACCTCAAGGTGCGGGCTGTTCTTGACCTGCGCGTACGACTCGCCGGTGAGGTAGTAGATCTTGTCCTGGCCTTCCTTGGCACGGGCCAGGTAGTCGGCCAAGGCGACGCTCTGCTCGCCGCTTTCGTCCTGGGTGGAGGCGAAGCGCAGCAGGCCGGCGATCTTCTCCTTGTTGGCGAAGTCTTCGGCCGGGCCTTCCTTCAGCACCTGGCCGAAGTTTTTCCAGAAGCCCTTGTACTGCTCGGGTTCGTTCTTCGCCAGCTTCTCCAGCATGTCCAGCACGCGCTTGGTCAGCGCGGTCTTCATCGAGTCGATGATCGGGTCTTTCTGCAGGATCTCGCGGGACACGTTCAGCGACAGGTCGTTGGAGTCGACCACGCCTTTGATGAAGCGCAGGTACAGCGGCAGGAACGACTCGGCCTGGTCCATGATGAACACACGCTGCACGTACAGCTTCAGGCCGCGTGGCGCTTCGCGCTGGTAGAGGTCGAACGGCGCGCGGGCCGGTACGTACAGCAGCGAGTTGTATTCGAGCTTGCCTTCGACCTTGTTGTGGCTCCAGGCCAGCGGGTTTTCGAAGTCATGGCCGATGTGCTTGTAGAACTCCTGGTACTCCTCGTCCTTCACCTCGGTGCGCGAACGGGTCCACAGGGCGCTGGCGCGGTTGACGGTTTCCCACTCTTCGGCCGGCTGTTCTTCGCCTTCAGTGGCAGCCTGCTCTTTCGGCAGCTCGATCGGCAGGGCGATGTGGTCGGAGTACTTCTTGACCACATTGCGCAGGCGCCAGCCATCGGCGAATTCCTGCTCGCCCTTCTTCAGGTGCAGGACGATGCGGGTACCGCGCTGTGGCTTGTCGATGGTGGCGACTTCGAACTCGCCCTCGCCTTTCGACGACCAGTGCACGCCTTCGGCGGCCGGCTGGCCGGCGCGGCGGCTGTACACGTCAACCTTGTCGGCAACGATGAACGCGGAGTAGAAGCCCACGCCGAACTGACCGATCAGGTGCGAGTCCTTCTTCTGGTCACCGGTGAGGTTCTTCATGAAGTCGGCGGTGCCCGACTTGGCGATGGTGCCCAAGTGCGCGATGACGTCTTCGCGGCTCATGCCGATGCCGTTGTCCTCAAGGGTAACGGTGCCGGCGTCCTTGTCGAAGCTCAGGCGAATCTTCAGGTCGGCGTCGCCTTCGAGCAGCTCTGGCTTGGCCAGGGCTTCGAAACGCAGCTTGTCGGCGGCGTCGGAGGCGTTGGAAATCAGTTCCCGCAGGAAGATTTCCTTATTCGAGTACAGCGAATGAATCATGAGGTGCAGCAGTTGCTTTACCTCGGTCTGGAAGCCCAACGTTTCCTTTTGTGTTTCCACAGTCATGGTCTTCGAAACTCCGATCAGATGGCAGTGGCGCCTGGCGGCCGGTTCGGCCTGCGTAATTGGCGGATGTCATTCAGATGGGGGCTGCCCGGATGATTTCAAGGGCTTTTCCGGCTCGATCTTGAAATGCGCGCGGGCCGTGGCGATCGGTGACTGCTTGTCGCCCTGCCAGGCAGTGATAGCCACGTTGGTCACCCGCCGGCCCTGACGCCACAGCTGGCACTGGGCATAGGTATCGCGAAAATGCCCGGCGCGCAGATAGTCGATGGAGAAATCGATGATCTTGGGAATGCTGGCGCTCTCGCTGTAGATCAGCAGGTACAGCGCGGCTGACAGCTCCATGAAGCCCGCGATCACCCCGCCATGGATGGCGGGCAGCAGCGGATTGCCGATGTTGTCCTGGCTGGCCGGCAGGCGAAACAGCAGGTCATCACCCTGGCGCTCGCACTCGATGCCGATCAACCCGGCGTAGGGGATCAATGCCAGCAATGGCCTGTAGTCACCCTGGGCGTGTGCAGCGTTCAACTGCTGGCGAACCGCGCGCGGAATCATGCCCCGCCCTCCTTAAGGCTGTTGCCGAAGCGGATGCCGCCCTTGATGTCCTGGCCCAAGCGCATGAAGGTGCCCACCACTTGGCAGATTGGTTGGGCGGGGTCGCCCTGGTAGGCAGTGCCACGGGTAAAGATCACATCGCGGGTAACCCGGTAGCACTGGGCGTGGCCGTAGATATCCTTGCCGGCCTCGGCCGGGTACATGTAGTCGATACGCAGGTCCAGCGTCGGGCACACCTCAAAGCGCGGCAGCACGCACAACGTTGCCATGCCGCAGGTGGTGTCCATCAGCGTGGTCAGCGCGCCGCCATGCACGGCGCCGGTTTGCGGATTACCAACAATGGCCGGTGACCAGGGCAGGATCAGGGTCATGCCATCGCCGTCGGCCTGCGCCACACGCATCTGCAACAACTGGCAATGTTTCAGCGCCGAGAGAAAACGCTCGGCCTTGGCCATCAAGGTTGAATCGCTCATTCGCTGTTTCCACCCGCGCTGCCGAAACGGCATAAAATTAGAAAAAAGTCTATATAGAACGGGGGGTTATATATCTGTAATCTTCGTGGAACTTATTCCGCGTAGTTGCACTCTATGGAACAAGTCACTTATTCCACCAAGGAGATACACCCCCATGCGTAAACCTTTTGCTTTTGCTCTGATGCTGGCCGCTGCCATGGGCCTGGCTGCTTGCGATAAAGCGAGCGAAGACAAAGCCCAGGACGCACAGCAACACGCCGAGCAAGCCCAGGAAAAGATGGGTGAAGCTCAGGATAAAATGAACGAAGCCGCCAAGGAAAACGCCGAAGCCGCCAAAGATCAGGCTGAAGCCGAGCAGAAGGCTGCCGAAGAAGCCGCACCGGCTACTCCGGCTCCGGAAGCCGCGCCAGCTACCCCGGCAGAACCTGCCAAGCAGTAATTGGCTAAAACAAAAAAACCCGACAGTGTCGGGTTTTTTTGTATCTGCAACTTGAGGATTAAACGTTTCAGTTACCTGGCACGCTACTTTCCTTGGCCGGTTCGTTCGGCACACTTTCCGTGGGCGTGAACACCATGACGTCCAGTACATCCGAATGGAACTCGCGGCGGTACAGAATCAGCACGACACCGACACTCATGGCCATGAACAACCACGGGCTGATGAACCAACTCAACATGGCCATGCCGAAGTAATACGAACGCAGGCCCAGGTTGAACTGGTTAGCCGCCAACGACAGCACCCGCGCCGCCCGCAAGGCAAACGCCTTGCGCTCCAGTTCATTGACCAGCCGCTCGCCGATCATCGGCGCTGACCCTACCAGCACGGCGGCAAAGTTGTACTGACGCATGCACCAGCTGAAGGTGAAGAAGGCATAGACGAACACCGTGGCCAGGCACAGCAGCTTGATTTCCGACATGCCCTGGGAGGTCTGCTGCACCAGTGGCAGATCAGCCAGCAGCGACAACGCCCGGTCGGAGGCACCGAGCACGGTAAGGATACCGGCGAGGATGATCAGGGTGCTGGAGGCGAAGAACGACGCGTTGCGCTCAAGGTTACCGATAACGCTGGCATCGGCGATGCGGTTGTCGCGCAGCAGCATGCGGCGCATCCAGTCTTCGCGATACAGGTGCAGCACACTGGCCAGGCACGCGGTGTCGCGGCCCTTCCAGATGGCGTAACGGGTGTAGCCACCCCAGCACAGGGCGAACCAGGCGATGGCCAGCAGGTTGTTGAGGTTGCTTTGGATGAAGTTCATGCAGGGTTCCCGAAAGGGCCAGGTGCCTAGGCTCTGTGTGAGAAGTCTTGAGACGAAGGTCAGGCAAGGCGAAAACAGCCGAGGAACGGCCGGGGTCGCGCCCGACTTTACGGGTTGTAAATGAGCATTCCGAGGCTGTTTTCAACGCAGCATCACCGAGTATCAAGGCTTTTCACACAGAGCCTAGAGGATAGGGACCGGGTTTCGACGCTGGCAAGCGGCAAAAGGCACACATCTACCCTAATTTTTGCACTGGTCATGTCGGCATCTTCGCGGGTAAACCCGCCCATAGGGGACCGCCATAGGCCCTGAATTTGGTGATCTCCTGTGGGAGCGGGCGTGCCCGCGAAGAGGCCGGAACAGGCAAATAAAAAGCCCCGCATCCTCTCGGATACGGGGCTTTCCAGTTTCCACCCTTGGCGCACACCCTTCGGCTTGTGGCCGGTGCCGCCCTCAGGCTTCAACTTACCGGGTCAGGCCAGCGCTTCGCGCGGCTTGCCGAGCATGCGGTCGCAGGCCACGGCGCCAACCAGGGTCACCACCGACGGCACCAGCCAGGCCATGCCGGCATCACTGAGCGGCAGATGCGCCAGGAAATCTGGCAGCACGTGGGCAATGCTGCTGCCCTTGATCGCATCGACCATGCCGAACACCAGCGACACCAGCATCACCGGCGCCAGGATGCGGGTCGGCGAGTTCCACAGGTCCTTCACGAAGCTCAAGCCAACCACCACGATGCATGGCGGGTAGATAGCCGTGAGCACCGGGATCGAGAACATGATCAGCTTGGTCAGGCCCAGGTTGGAGATCAGCAGCGAGAAGCCCGCCAGGATCACCACCAGCGCACGGTACGACAGCGGCAGGATCTGGCTGAAGTATTCGGCGCAGGCACAGGTCAGGCCAACCGCGGTCACCAGGCAGGCCAGCGCGATCAGTACGGCCAGGAAGCCGCTGCCCAGCGAGCCAAAGGTATGCTGCACGTAGGCATGCAGTACCGCCGCGCCGTTGGTAGCGTCAGCCGCGATGTCGTGGCTGGTGGCGCCCAGGCGGAACAGGCTGATGTACACCAGGGCCAGGCCGACACCGGCGATCAGGCCGGCGATGATGGCGTAGCGGGTGATCAGCTTCGGCGACTCGACACCGCGCGAGCGGATGGCGTTGACGATGACGATACCGAACACCAGGGCACCCAGGGTATCCATGGTCAGGTAGCCATCGGAGAAGCCCTTGGAGAACGCAGCGGCGGCATAGGCCGGCTGTGCTTCACCAATGGTACCGGCGGGCAGCGCGAAAGCAGCGATACCCAGTACGGCCAGGGCGATGATCTTCAACGGCGCCAGGAAGCGGCCCACGGTATCGAGCAACTTGCCCGGGTACATGGACACGGCCAGCACCACGATGAAATACACCAGGCTGTAGATGAACAGCGCCAACGGGCTTTCACCAGTCAGCGGTGCTACACCCACTTCGAACGACACGGTCGCGGTACGCGGGGTGGCGAACAGCGGGCCGACCGACAGGTAGCACACGGCCGCCAGCAGGCCGCCGAAGAACTTGCCGATCGGGCTGCTCAGGGCGTCCATGCCGCCACCGACCTTGGCCAGGGCGACCACGGTGATGACCGGCAGACCAACGGCGGTCACCAGGAAGCCCAGGGCCGCCATCCATACGTGCGGGCCAGACTGCAGACCGACGATAGGCGGGAAGATGATGTTGCCGGCGCCTACGAAAAGCGCAAACGTCATAAAGCCAAGCGCCAGGATATCCTGGCCTTTGAGAACTTTCATTTAAGGTAGTACCACACTGCTGAAATCGGGATTCGAGAAGGGATTTCCCTATGGGTGAGGGAAATGCTGCCCGGCTTGATAGGCCAGACCCGTTTAGCGTGTCGTTCCCTTTTGGGGTACGGGCACAGAGTGAACGCGTAATGTAACTGTTTTGTCAGTTAAACGCACTGGCACAGTGCTGCTTGTCCGATGTGCGTACATGTTTGTCGTCTGTGCGACCGAGGACAGTGGGAATTATCCTCGGATTGAAACATTCGTCTGTGTGAAAATTCCTATCAAACCTATCGAAAAATCCATAGCGCCTGTTCGGGCCTCTTCGCGGGCAAACCCGCTCCTACATGGAGATCACCGCAGGCCCGGAATGTAGCGGTCTTCTGTGGGAGCGGGCATGCCCGCGAAGAGGCCGGCACAGGAATACTCAAACCCCAAAAACGACAAAGGCCACCCGAAGGTGGCCTCTGTGCGCGTGGGGGGTGTAGCAGTATTACTTCTTGGCTTCCCAGCCAGTCAGCTCGGCCAGGGCCTTGCCGATGTCAGCCAGGGAACGCACGGTTTTCACACCTGCGTCCTGCAGGGCGGCGAACTTCTCGTCCGCAGTGCCCTTGCCGCCGGAAATGATGGCGCCAGCGTGGCCCATACGCTTGCCCGCAGGAGCGGTAACACCAGCGATGTAGGAAACGACAGGCTTGGTAACGTTAGCCTTGATGTAGGCTGCAGCTTCTTCTTCAGCCGAACCGCCGATCTCACCGATCATGACGATCGCTTCGGTCTTCGGGTCTTCCTGGAACAGCTTCAGGATGTCGATGAAGTTGGAGCCTGGGATCGGGTCACCGCCGATGCCGACGCAGGTCGACTGGCCGAAGCCGGCGTCGGTGGTCTGCTTGACAGCTTCGTAGGTCAGGGTGCCGGAACGCGAAACGATACCGACTTTGCCTGGCAGGTGAATGTGACCTGGCATGATGCCGATCTTGCACTCACCTGGGGTGATGACGCCTGGGCAGTTAGGGCCGATCAGGGTAACACCCAGCTCGTCGCACTTGACCTTGGCATCCAGCATGTCCAGGGTAGGAATGCCTTCGGTGATGCAGACGATCAGCTTGATGCCGCCGAAGGCAGCTTCCAGGATCGAGTCTTTGCAGAACGGAGCCGGTACATAGATGACCGAAGCGTCAGCGCCGGTAGCTTCCACGGCTTCCTTGACGGTGTTGAACACCGGCAGGCCCAGGTGGGTGGTGCCACCCTTGCCTGGGGTTACGCCGCCGACCATCTTGGTGCCGTAGGCGATGGCTTGTTCGGAGTGGAAAGTACCCTGCGAGCCGGTGAAGCCCTGGCAGATGACTTTGGTGTCTTTATTGATCAGGACGCTCATTACTTGCCCTCCGCAGCTTTGACAACTTGTTGAGCAGCGTCGGTCAGGCTGGTTGCCGCAATGATGTTCAAACCGCTTTCTGCCAGTACTTTAGCGCCCAGTTCGGCGTTGTTACCTTCAAGGCGAACAACAACCGGAACTTTAACGCCGACTTCTTTCACTGCACCGATGATGCCTTCGGCAATCATGTCGCAGCGAACGATGCCGCCGAAGATGTTGACCAGAACGGCCGCGACATTGCTGTCGGACAGAATGATCTTGAACGCTTCGGTAACGCGCTCTTTGGTAGCACCACCGCCAACGTCGAGGAAGTTGGCCGGCTTGCCGCCGTGCAGGTTGACGATGTCCATGGTACCCATGGCCAGGCCGGCACCGTTGACCATGCAGCCGATGTTGCCTTCAAGGGCAACGTAGTTCAGTTCGAACTTGGCAGCGTGGGCTTCACGGGCGTCGTCCTGCGACGGGTCGTGGAAGGTTTTCAGCTTAGGCTGACGATACATGGCGTTGGCGTCGATGTTGATCTTGGCATCGAGGCAGTGCAGGTCGCCATCGGCCTTGATCACCAGCGGGTTCACTTCCAGCAGAGCCAGGTCGTGATCCTTGAACAGCTTGGCCAGGCCAACGAAGATCTTGGCGAACTGAGTAACTTGCTTGCCTTCCAGACCCAGCTGGAATGCCAGCTCGCGACCCTGGAACGGCTGAGCGCCGACCAGCGGGTCGATGGTAGCCTTGAGGATCTTCTCAGGAGTGTCGTGCGCGACTTTCTCGATGTCCACGCCACCTTCGGTGGAGGCCATGAACACGATACGGCGGCTCGAACGATCGACTACAGCGCCCAGGTACAGCTCTTTGGCGATGTCAGTGCAGGATTCGACCAGGATCTTGGAGACTGGCTGACCGTTGGCATCAGTCTGGTAGGTAACCAGATTCTTGCCCAACCATTGCGCAGCGAACGCCTTGGCGTCTTCCTTGCTGCGAACCAGTTTGACGCCGCCCGCTTTACCGCGACCACCTGCGTGAACCTGGGCTTTTACGACCCACTCGTTCCCGCCGATCTTGTCGCAAGCTTCTGCTGCAGCTTCAGGGGTGTCGACTGCGAAACCCTTGGAAACTGGCAGGCCGTATTCAGCGAACAGCTGCTTACCCTGATACTCGTGAAGATTCATGCTTTTTACCGTCTTCGTTAGGTACTGCGCTTCGGTGCTGCGCCATTACTGGCGCCGCACCACCTGTGACCGTTGACCCCGGGTTATCCCATGTGATCCGGTCCGGCGGACGTTCCGCGGTGAGTCATGCACGCAAGACTCACGACGGGCTGCCCGCCGTGGTTTCTTATGATTAACGCTTCTTACGGTTGGCTACGTGAATGGCGCCGCCATTCACTGCCAGCGCTGCTTCATGCAACGCTTCGGACAGGGTTGGATGGCTGAAGACCATCATGCCCAGATCCTCGGCACTGGTGCCGAATTCCATTGCGATTGCGCCCTGCTGCACCAGTTCGGCAGCCGATGGGCCAATCACGTGTACACCCAGGACGCGGTCGGTCTTGGCATCGGCGATGACCTTGACGAAACCACCGGTGTCGTTGGCAGCCATCGCACGGCCGCTGGCCGCGAACGGGAAGGTGCCTACGTTAACCTCAACACCCTCGGCCTTCAAGGACTGTTCGGTCTTGCCGACCCATGCGATTTCCGGGTGGGTGTAGATGACCGACGGGATCAGGTCGTAGTTCATCTGGGCCTTGTGGCCCTTGATGCGCTCAACCACCATGATGCCCTCTTCCGAGGCCTTGTGGGCCAGCATCATGCCGCGTACCACGTCACCGATGGCGAATACGCCCGGTACGCTGGTGGCGCAGTGATCGTCGACGAAGATATAGCCACGCTCGTCGATGGTCACGCCGCTGTCGGCAGCCAGCAGATCAGTGGTCACCGGGCGACGGCCGACCGCAACGATCAGCTTGTCGAAGGTGATCTTCTGCTCGCCTTCAGCGTTGGTGTAGGTCACTTCAACTTCGTTGCCGTTGACTTTCGAGCCGGTGACGCGCGCGCCCAGCTTGATGTCCAGGCCTTGCTTGGTCAGGGTCTTCTGGGCTTCTTTCGACACGGCAGTGTCGGCAGCCATCAGGAAGGTGTCCAGGGCTTCCAGGACGGTCACTTCAGCACCCAGGCGAGCCCATACCGAGCCCAGCTCCAGGCCGATCACGCCTGCACCGATAACGCCCAGGCGCTTCGGTACGGTCTGGAATTCCAGGGCGCCGGTGGAGTCGACGATGACGTTCTGGTCGACCGGGGCCGGTGGAATGTCGATCGGGCGCGAGCCGGAAGCCAGGATCACGTTCTCGGCTTCGATGACTTCGGTGGTGCCGTCAGCCTTGGTGACTTCGACTTTCTTGCCAGCCAGCAGCTTGCCGTGGCCCTGGATCGAGGTAACGCCGTTGGCCTTGAACAGGGTGGCAACGCCACCGGTCAGATTCTTGACGATGCCAGCCTTGCGGCCAACCATCGCGGCGACGTCCATCTTCACTTCACCAGTGGAGATACCGTGGACGTTGAAGCTCTCTTTGGCTTCCTTGTACTTCCAGGAGCTGTCCAGCAGCGCCTTGGATGGAATGCAACCTACGTTCAGGCAGGTACCGCCCAGGGCCAGCTTGCCTTCGGCGTCGGTGTACTTCTCGATACAGGCAGTCTTCAGACCAAGTTGTGCGGCCTTGATGGCAGCAACATAGCCGCCAGGACCAGCACCAATTACCACTACGTCGAATTTCTGGGTCATAAAAGATTCCTTATCAGCAACTAGCTACAAGCCAAAAGCTGCAAGCCTACACGCTTCTACTTGAAGCTTGCAGCTTGCAACTTGTGGCTATTCGATTAGATGTCCAGCAGCAGGCGAGACGGATCTTCCAGCAGGTTCTTGATGGTGACCAGGAAGGTTACCGCTTCCTTGCCATCGATCAGGCGGTGATCGTAGGACAGCGCCAGGTACATCATCGGGCGAATCACAACCTGGCCATTGACGGCCATCGGACGCTGGATGATGTTGTGCATGCCGAGGATCGCGGCCTGCGGCGGGTTGACGATCGGGGTCGACATCATCGAACCGAAGGTACCGCCGTTGGTGATGGTGAAGGTGCCGCCGGTCATTTCTTCGATCGACAGTTTGCCGTCACGGGCTTTCTTGCCGAAGGTGGCAATGCCGTTCTCGATTTCAGCCAGGCTCATCGACTCGGCGTTGCGCAGTACCGGTACCACCAGGCCACGGTCGCTGGAAACTGCAACACCAACGTCGGCGAAACCGTGGTAGACGATGTCGTTGCCGTCGATCGAGGCGTTGACAGCCGGGAAGCGCTTCAGGGCTTCGGTAGCGGCCTTGACGAAGAACGACATGAAGCCCAGGCGTACGCCGTTGTGGGTCTTCTCGAACAGGTCCTTGTACTTCGAACGCAGGGCCATGACTTCGGTCATGTCGACTTCGTTGAAGGTGGTCAGCATGGCCATGTTCGACTGGGCTTCAACCAGACGCTCGGCGATCTTGGCGCGCAGGCGGGTCATCGGTACGCGCTTCTCGGTGCGGTCGCCAGCAGCGGTGACCACCGGAGCAGCAGCGGCGGCGGCAGGCTTGGCAGCCGGTGCAGCGGCAGGTGCCGACTTCTTGTTGGCAACAGCAGCCACCACGTCTTCCTTGGTGACGCGACCGCCTTTACCGGTACCGGCAACGGTAGCCAGGTCGATGCCGTTTTCTTCAGCCAGCTTGCGAGCGGCCGGGGCAGCGATCGGGTCGTCTTCGCCAGCGTCGGCAGTAGCAGCGGCTGGAGCAGCAGCAGGCGCGGCGGCAGCGGCAGGGGCTGCAGCAGCACCGCCTTCAACGATCGAACCCAGTACTTCGTCGGACAGGACGGTGTCGCCCTCGCCCTTGACGATGTCGCCCAGCACGCCATCGGCGGTAGCCAGCACTTCCAGGACAACCTTGTCGGTCTCGATGTCGACGATCAGCTCGTCACGCTTGACGGCTTCGCCCGGCTTCTTGTGCCAGGTGGCAACGGTGCCATCGGCAACCGATTCCGGGAAGGTTGGGGCTTTGATCTCGATAGCCATTATCAGTGTTTCCTTAAATTCGGTTTCAGGTGCGCGAAGGCGTTAGACAGTGAAGGCGTCTTGCAGCAGTTTTTCCTGCTGTTCGGCGTGCTTCGAAGCGTAACCACAGGCTGGCGCGGCAGAAGCGTCGCGGCCGGCGTATTCCAGGACCAGTGCCTTGTTGTGGCGGCCCAGGATACGGCGCATGTGGTGCTGGCTGCTGTACCAGGCGCCCTGGTTCATCGGCTCTTCCTGGCACCATACGGCGTGCTTGAGGTTGCTGTATTGCGCCAGGATTTCGACCAGGTCGTCTTCCGGGAACGGGTACAGCTGCTCGAGACGCAGGATGGCGATGTCTTCGCGGCCTTCGGCACGGCGTTTTTCCAGCAGGTCGTAGTAGACCTTGCCGCTGCACAGCACCAGGCGCTCGACCTTGGCCGGATCGATCGCGTCGATTTCCGGGATCACGGTCTGGAACGAGCCATCTGCCAGGTCTTCCAACGTCGAGATGGCCAGCTTGTGGCGCAGCAGCGACTTCGGCGTCAGGACCACTAGCGGCTTGCGCAGCGGGCGAATCACCTGGCGACGCAGCAGGTGGTAGATCTGGGCCGGGGTGGTCGGTACGCACACCTGGATGTTGTGCTCGGCGCACAGCTGCAGGTAACGCTCCAGACGCGCGGAGGAGTGCTCCGGGCCCTGCCCTTCATAACCGTGTGGCAGCAGCATGGTCAGACCGCACAGGCGGCCCCACTTGTGCTCGCCGCTGGTGATGAACTGGTCGATCACCACTTGTGCACCGTTGGCGAAGTCGCCGAACTGGGCTTCCCAGATCACCAGCGCGTTCGGCGTGGTGGTGGAATAGCCGTATTCGAAGGCCAGCACCGCTTCTTCGGACAGGAACGAATCGTACAGGTCGAAACGTGGCTGGCCCGGGAACAGGTTCTGCAGCGGGATGTAGGTGCTGGCGTCCTTCTGGTTGTGCAGCACCGCGTGACGGTGCGAGAAGGTGCCACGGCCGATGTCCTGGCCGGTCATGCGGATCGGGTGACCTTCGAATTGCAGGGTGGCGTAGGCCATGGTCTCTGCATAACCCCAGTTGATCGGCAAGCCACCGGCCTGCATCTTCTGACGGTCTTCGTAGATCTTCGACACCTGACGCTGGACCACGAAGCCTTCCGGCAGCTCAAGCAGCTTGGCCGACAGGTCTTGCAGGGTCTTGAGGTCGAAACGGGTGTCGTGACGCGCGGTCCAGGCATGGCCCAGGTATGGGCGCCAGTCGACGAACAGCTCGCGGTTCGGCTCCTTGACCAGGCTTTTTACAACGTGCAGGCCATTGTCCAGCGCGTTGCGGTACTCGTCGATCTTGGCCTGAGCGCGCTCGGCGTCGATGCGACCGGCCTGGATCAGTGCCTCGGCGTACAGCTCACGGGTAGTGCGCTGCTTGCTGATCTGCTGGTACATCAGCGGCTGGGTGCCGTTCGGCTCGTCGGCCTCGTTGTGGCCGCGACGACGGTAGCAGACCAGGTCGATGACCACGTCACGCTTGAACTGCATGCGGTAATCGATGGCCAGCTGGGTGACGAACAGCACCGCTTCCGGGTCATCGCCGTTCACGTGCAGGATCGGCGCCTGGATCATCTTGGCAACGTCGGTGGCGTACTCGGTGGAGCGCGCGTCCAGCGGGTTGCTGATGGTGAAACCAACCTGGTTGTTGATCACGATGTGCACGGTACCGCCGGTCTTGAAACCGCGGGTCTGCGACATCTGGAAGGTTTCCATGACCACGCCCTGGCCGGCGAATGCTGCGTCGCCGTGGATCGAGATCGGCAGCACCTTGTCGCCAACGGTGTCGTTGCGGCGGTCCTGACGGGCGCGCACCGAACCCTCGACCACTGGCGAAACGATTTCCAGGTGGGACGGGTTGAACGCCATGGCCAGGTGCACTTCGCCACCGGTGGTCATCACGTTCGAGGAGAAGCCCTGGTGATACTTCACGTCACCGGAGCCCAGCTCGTTCATCTTCTTGCCTTCGAACTCGTCGAACAGCTCGCGCGGGTTCTTGCCGAAGGTGTTCACCAGTACGTTCAGGCGGCCACGGTGGGCCATGCCGATCACGACTTCCTTGGTACCGTAGGAGCCGGAACGCTGGATCATTTCGTCCAGCATCGGGATCAGGCTCTCGCCGCCTTCAAGGCCGAAGCGCTTGGTGCCCGGGTACTTGGTGCCCAGGTATTTCTCCAGGCCTTCACCGGCAGTTACGCGCTCGAGCAGGTGGGCCTGCACGTCAGCGGAAAATTCCGGACGGCCGCGCACGCTTTCCAGGCGCTGCTGGAACCAGCTGCGCTGCTCGGAATCGACGATGTGGGTGAATTCGGCGCCAATGGTGCGACAATATGTCTTCTGGAGCGCATCGAAGATGTCGCGTAGGCTCGCCTCCTCTTTGCCGATGAACAGGTCGCCGGCACGAAAGGTCGTATCAAGATCGGCATTGGTCAAGCCGTAGTGATTGATCGACAGGTCTACGGGCGCAGGGCGCTGCCACAACCCCAACGGGTCAAGCTTGGCAGCCTGATGGCCGCGCATACGATAGGCCTGGATCAGTCGCAGAACTTCAACCTGCTTCTTCTCGTGTTCACTGCTCACGCTCCCGGCGGATACCGGTTGGGCGCGGCGCTGGTTCTTTGCCAGCAGTACGAAATGGTCGCGGATTGTCGAGTGCGATACATCGGTAGCGGTGCTGCCGTCGGCTGGCAACTTCTGGAAGTAAGTGCGCCACTCTTCTGGCACAGCGTTAGGGTCGTGCAGGTAGAGCTCGTAGAGCTCTTCCACATATGCAGCGTTACCACCTGAAAGGTGGGCGCTATCCCACATGCGCTGCATCACGCTTTCTTGCATGCTTGGTCACCCTCGATTAGGGGACTGATCGGCGAGAGCCACAGCAAACCTGGAAAAGTCCGAAAACTAGCGACTGAACCACGCCACCTGGATCCTGCTGATTTTCCGGGTACCAGCCCGGAAAGCCCCTGCTGGTCTCATATCTTCATAGGTAATGAGCGCGGGCTTTGTGGGCCCTTGCTCGGGTTTTACCTCAGTGCGGGCTCACCACCCGCACCTCGGCTTACTGCAGGTACAACACTTTGTATCAGGTGCCGCTTTGCAGCAGCATGTTACGTACGTGACCGATTGCCTTGGTCGGGTTCAGACCTTTCGGGCAAACGTTTACGCAGTTCATGATCCCGCGGCAGCGGAATACGCTGAACGGGTCATCCAGGGACGCCAGGCGCTCCTGAGTCTTGGTGTCACGGCTGTCGGCCAGGAAGCGGTAGGCTTGCAGCAGCGCAGCTGGGCCCAGGAACTTGTCCGGGTTCCACCAGAACGACGGGCAGGAAGTCGAGCAGCAAGCGCACAGGATGCACTCGTACAGACCGTCCAGCTTGTCGCGGTCTTCCGGCGACTGCAGGCGCTCGATGGCCGGCGCCGGGGTATCGTTCTGCAGGAACGGCTTCACCTTCTCGTACTGCTTGTAGAAGATGCTCATATCGACGACCAGGTCACGAATGACCGGCAGGCCCGGCAGCGGACGCAGAACCAGCTTGTTGCCCTTTACCACGCCCGACAGTGGGGTGATGCAGGCCAGGCCGTTCTTGCCGTTCATGTTCATGCCGTCGGAACCGCACACGCCTTCACGGCAGGAGCGACGGTACGAGAAACCCTCGTCCTTTTCCTTGATCAGCGCCAATACATCGAGAACCATCAGGTCCTTGCCGCCGGTATCGACGTCGAACGACTCCATCTTGGGCGCCGAGTCGGTGTCGGGGTTGTAACGGTAAACTTCGACTTTCAACATAGCAGCCACCCTTAGTAAGTCCGGATTTTTGGCTCGAAGGCCGGAACGGTCTTCGGCGCAAAGTTGACGCCGCGCTTGGCAACGCGCTTCTCACCCGGGTAGTACAGGGTGTGGCACAGCCAGTTTTCGTCGTCACGGTCTTCGAAGTCTTCACGGGCGTGCGCGCCGCGGGACTCTTTACGGGCTTCGGCCGCGATGGCGGTAGCTTCGGCGACTTCCAGCAGATTCTGCAGCTCCAGCGCTTCGATACGCGCGGTGTTGAAGGCCTGGGACTTGTCGTTGATCTTGACGTTGGCGATACGGTCACGCAGACCGGCCAACTGCTCGATACCCTTCTGCATGTATTCACCAGTACGGAATACACCGAAGTAGTTCTGCATGCAGCTTTGCAGTTCGCGCTTCAGGCTGGCAACGTCTTCGCCAGTGGAGCGCTCGTTGAGCTTGTTCAGGCGGTTCAGGGCAACGTCGATGTCGGTGTCGCTGGCGTCGAGGTGCTCGATGCCGTCGCTCAGCGCCTTCTCCAGGTGCAGGCCGGCAGCACGGCCGAATACCACCAGGTCGAGCAGCGAGTTGCCGCCCAGGCGGTTGGCACCGTGAACCGATACGCACGCCACTTCACCTACGGCGAACAGGCCAGGAATGATGTGATCCTTGCCCTCTTCGTCCATGGTGATGGCCTGGCCGTGAATGTTGGTGGCAACGCCGCCCATCATGTAGTGGCAGGTTGGAACAACCGGGACCGGCGCGACGACTGGGTCGACGTGAGCGAAGGTCTTGGACAGTTCGCAGATACCTGGCAGGCGGCTGTGCAGCACTTCCTCGCCCAGGTGGTCCAGCTTCAGCAGTACGTGGTCCTTGTTCGGGCCCACGCCGTTGCCGGCGATGATTTCCTTGACCATGGAACGGGCAACCACGTCGCGGCCGGCCAGGTCTTTCGCGTTCGGCGCGTAACGCTCCATGAAGCGCTCGCCGTGGGCGTTGATCAGGTAGCCACCTTCACCGCGGCAACCTTCTGTGACCAGTACACCGGCGCCGGCGATGCCGGTCGGGTGGAACTGCCACATCTCGATGTCCTGCACCGGCACGCCGGCACGCAGGGCCATGCCGATACCGTCACCGGTATTGATCAGGGCGTTGGTGGTGGAAGCGTAGATACGACCTGCACCGCCAGTAGCCAGAACAGTGGCCTTGGACTTGATGTACATGGTTTCGCCGGTTTCGATGCAGATCGCGATCACACCGACAAAGGCGCCTTCCTGGTTCTTCACCAGGTCAACGGCGTAGTACTCGTTGAGGAAGGTGGTACCGGCTTTCAGGTTGCCCTGGTACAGGGTGTGCAGCAGCGCGTGACCGGTACGGTCGGAAGCGGCACAGGTACGGGCGGCCTGGCCACCTTTACCGAAGTCCTTGGACTGGCCACCGAACGGGCGCTGGTAGATACGGCCGGTTTCGGTACGCGAGAACGGCAGGCCCATATGGTCCAGTTCGAAGACCGCAGCCGGGCCTTCCTGACACATGTATTCGATAGCGTCCTGGTCACCGATGTAGTCGGAACCCTTGACGGTATCGTACATGTGCCAGCGCCAGTCGTCGTTCGGGTCGGCCGAAGCGATGGCGCAGGTGATGCCGCCCTGGGCGGATACAGTGTGCGAACGGGTCGGGAAAACCTTGGTGACTACGGCAGTCTTGTGGCCGCCTTGAGCCAGTTGCAGCGCTGCGCGCATGCCGGCGCCGCCGCCACCGATGATGATGGCGTCGAAGGAAATGGTTGGAATGCTAGCCATGGATCAGATACCCCAGAGAATCTGCACACCCCAGACGAAGTAAGCGAACATCGCAACGCCGCATACCGCCTGGAACAGGAAACGAATCGCAGTTGCCGACTTGCCGAACGACATAGGCGTCAGGTAGTCGGTAGCAATGGTCCACATGCCGACCCAGGCGTGAGCGCCCAGGGCAACGAGGGCCAGCAAGCTGAAGATTCGCATCGCGTTATTGGAGAACAGACCATGCCACTGGGTGTAGTCGATGCCTGGGTGGGCGACCACGTAGCCGATCAGGAAGATGAAGTAAGCCGCGAGAACGACCGCAGAAACGCGCTGCGCCATCCAGTCATAGAGGCCCGAACGCGACAGGTTCGTGACATTGGTTACCATACCCAAACTCCCACCAGAACGATCAGCACCACGGAGATGACGATCACGATTTTCGAGCCCAGCTTGCCGCCTTCCAGCGTTTCACCGATGCCCATGTCCATGATCAGGTGACGAACACCTGCCACGAGGTGATAAAGCAGGGCGGACAGCAGGCCCCAGGTCACGAACTTGGCCAGCGGGCTGGTCAGACACGCCTTCACCTCACCGAAGCCTTCCTCGGAACCCAGCGACTTGCCCAGTGCATAAAGCATGATGGCAAGGCCGATGAACAGGATGACGCCGGAGATACGGTGCAGGATGGACGTGTACGCAGTGACGGGGAGCTTGATGGTCCTTAGGTCTAGGTTTACAGGTCGTTGGCTTTTCACGGCTTTTTTCACACTGAAGAGCCCCTAGCGAATCAGGGCAAAGTTGTTGGTAAGTGTACTGGTCAGGTACCCACCACCCAGGGAACGGCGACCCCCAGCAGTTCGGGCTTGCAAGCCCCTGGCGGTCGGGTGCCGAGTATAGACAGTTAGGCTGCTTATGACAACGTGACGGGCTAGCCCAAATAGCGCATTGCCTTTAATGAACAAAAGGCGTAAATGGGCGAGAATTTCGGGAAAAATCAGGCTTGTATGCCTGATTCAACAAGCCTTTAGGCAAATTGACATCTGAATTTATCCCTCTATAGTGGTGCGGGCCCTGCGTGGGGGGTCTGTCTGATGATTTCAAGCATTAATAGGAGGCCACATGGCTGACAAAAAAGCGCAGTTGGTCATCGAGGGCGCTGCCCCCGTCGAGCTGCCCATTTTAACCGGCACCGTTGGTCCTGATGTAATCGACGTCCGCGGGTTGGGGGCCACTGGTCACTTCACCTTCGACCCTGGTTTCATGGCGACTGCCTCGTGCGAGTCGAAGATCACCTACATTGACGGCGACAAAGGGATCCTGCTGCACCGCGGCTACCCGATCGAGCAACTCGCCGAACAGTCCGACTACCTCGAAACCTGCTACCTGCTGCTCAACGGCGAACTGCCGAATGCCGAGCAGAAGGCACAGTTCGTCAGCACCGTGAAAAACCACACCATGGTTCACGAGCAGCTGAAGTCCTTCTTCAACGGCTTCCGCCGCGACGCCCACCCGATGGCGGTGATGTGCGGCGTGGTTGGCGCCCTGTCGGCGTTCTATCACGACTCCCTGGACATCAATAACCCGCAACACCGCGAAATTTCCGCGGTGCGCCTGGTCGCCAAGATGCCGACCCTGGCCGCGATGGTTTACAAGTACTCCATGGGCCAGCCGATGATGTACCCGCGCAACGACCTGTCGTACGCGGAAAACTTCCTGCACATGATGTTCAACACCCCGTGCGAGATCAAACCGATCAGCCCGGTACTGGCCAAGGCAATGGACCGGATCTTCATCCTCCACGCCGACCATGAGCAGAACGCTTCCACCTCGACCGTTCGTCTGGCCGGATCGTCGGGTGCCAACCCGTTCGCCTGTATCGCCGCCGGTATCGCCGCACTGTGGGGCCCGGCCCACGGCGGTGCGAACGAAGCCGTACTGACCATGCTCGATGAAATTGGCGATGTTTCGAACATCGACAAGTTCATCGCCAAGGCCAAGGACAAGAACGATCCGTTCAAGCTCATGGGCTTCGGTCACCGCGTTTACAAGAACCGTGACCCGCGCGCCACCGTGATGAAGCAGACCTGCGACGAAGTCCTGCGCGAGCTGGGCATCAAGAACGACCCGCAGCTGGAACTGGCCATGCGCCTGGAAGAGATCGCCCTGACCGATCCTTACTTCATCGAGCGCTCGCTGTACCCGAACGTCGACTTCTACTCGGGGATCATCCTCAAGGCAATCGGCATTCCGACCAGCATGTTCACCGTGATCTTCGCCCTGGCACGTACCGTAGGCTGGATCTCGCACTGGAAAGAAATGCTCTCCAGCCCGTACAAGATCGGCCGCCCGCGCCAGCTGTACACCGGCGAGCAGAAGCGCGACATCATTGCGCTGCAGGATCGCAAGTAAGCTTTAATAGCCGAACGCAAAAAGGCTGCCCTCGTGCAGCCTTTTTTATTTGCCCTGTCCCGTCCTGAATAAGGTTTACACCTCCCATCCCGAATTTCCGGAGAGTCAGATGGAGCAAGGTGTAAAACGCACACAGCGTGATTACTCACT
>NZ_JBIVIF010000062.1:0-29807 GCF_044749595.1 Pseudomonas sp. NPDC089392 | reverse complement strand
CGTATCAAGGCCGACAAGTGCCTGCCACAACATCATCAGCGCCTATGAGATCGAGCGCCGCCCGCGCGGCGCTTCGCGGCTAAAGCCGCTCCTACATTTGTTTCGGGCCAGTTATGCCTGGGGGATTTGCGCGCGGACGCCTTGGTGCCCGTCTTGGCATCGCGTCGTACAAACAAGGCGGTCGCGCGCGCCAGGCACAGGCGATACTGGCCCGAAACAAACGTAGGAGCGGGTTTACCCGCGAAGCGCCGCGCGGGCGGCGCTCGATCTCACAGGCGCAGAATGTGCTGTGTCGGACACCTCTCAAACCCAACACTATCTATAGACAGGCCCATCGCCCAACCTGACACCGCAACCACAACCACAACATCAACAACCAAACCCAACCCCCAAAAACAAAACGGGGAGACCTCTCGGCCTCCCCGCTTCTATATAGCTACACCCCCAGCCAATCACTCAGCCTTGAGCGTAACCCGCCCAAACGACTTCTTGCCCGCCTGGCACACATGAGTAGAACCCAGGACAAACATGAAGTCCTTGTCGACCACCGCACCATCAACCTTGACCGCACCACCACTGAGCAGATCCCGCGCCTGCGCCGAGTTCTTCACCAGGCCCGCCCGGTTCAGCACAGCAGCAATCGGCAGGTCTTCCGCCGCAGCCACTTCGATCTCTGGCAGGTCTTCCGGCAGCTCGCCTTCCTTCATGCGGTTACCCGCAGCACGGTGAGCATTGGCCGCAGCCTCTTCACCATGGAAGCGCGCAACAATCTCTTCCGCCAGCTTGATCTTGATGTCACGCGGGTTGGCACCATTGGCGACGTCGCTACGGAACTGCTCGATCTCTTCCATCGAACGGAAGCTCAGCAGCTCGAAGTAGCGCCACATCAGGGTGTCCGGGATCGACACCAGCTTGCTGTACATCACCCCCGGCGCTTCCTGGATACCGACATAGTTACCCAGCGACTTGGACATCTTCTTCACGCCGTCGAGCCCTTCGAGCAGCGGCATGGTCACGATGTTCTGCGCTTCCTGGCCATAGGCACGCTGCAGCTCGCGCCCCATCAGCAGGTTGAACTTCTGGTCGGTACCACCCAGCTCGACATCCGCCTTCAATGCCACCGAGTCATAACCCTGCACCAGCGGGTAAAGGAACTCGTGGATAGCGATCGGCTGGTTGGTGGTGTAGCGCTTGTCGAAGTCGTCGCGCTCGAGCATACGCGCCACGGTGTACTGCGACGCCAGGCGAATGAAGTCGGCTGGGGTCAGCTTGTCCATCCAGGTGGAGTTGAACGCAACCTCGGTCTTGGCCGGGTCAAGGATCTTGAACACCTGCTGTTTATAAGTCTCGGCGTTGTCCAGCACCTGCTCACGGGTCAGCGGCGGGCGCGTGGCGCTCTTGCCGCTCGGGTCACCGATCATGCCGGTGAAATCACCGATCAGGAAGATGACCTGGTGCCCCAGCTCCTGGAACTGACGCAGCTTGTTGATCAGCACCGTGTGACCCAGGTGCAGGTCAGGCGCGGTCGGATCGAAGCCGGCCTTGATGCGCAGAGGTTGGCCGCGCTTGAGCTTCTCCACCAGTTCCGACTCGACCAGTACTTCTTCCGCACCGCGCTTTATAAGCGCCAGCTGCTCTTCAACCGACTTCATAGACAAACCCGCAAGGCTCAGATTCAGGGGGAGCCAACCATACAAGATCGGCCGTCAATTACAAGTTTCGCAAAGGAATGTGACCCGTACACGGGTTTGCGGCGTCTACGCGCCCTTGCGTGAAAATGGATTTGGTTATATTTTATACAGTTATTTCATCTTCATCATGTCATTCATCTTTTCCATTTCACCTTTTTCAAAGTCACCTTACCCATGACCAACGAACCGCCTAAAGCGCCCAAGCTTTATCCGAAAAGCCATCTGTTGGCCGCCAGCGGCATCGCCGCCCTGCTCAGCCTGGCCCTGCTGGTGTTTCCCTCCAGCGAAGTGGAAGCCAAGAAAACCACCCTCAGCCTCGAACTGGAGAGCCCTGCCGAGCAGTTGAAGGACGAATCCCGCGCTGCGCCCCTGGTACAAGCCGAAGGCGAGCAAGGCTCGCCATTCGCCCAGGTCGAAGGCGCCGCCCCCGAGACGCAGAAGGCCGAGCAACCAGCAGCCCCCGCCGCCGAAGCGGTCGCCGAAGCCGCCAAAGAGCCAGGCCACCGCGAAGTCACCGTGGCCCGTGGCGACACCCTGTCTACCCTGTTCGCCAAGGTCGGCCTGCCGACCAATGCGGTACACGACCTGCTGGCCAGTAACAAGCAGGCCAAGCAGTTCAGCCAGCTCAAGCACGGCCAGGTACTGCAGTTCGAACTCGACAAGGATGGCCAACTGGCCAGCCTGCACAGCAAGGTCAGCAACCTCGAAACCATTCGCCTGACCAAGACCGCCAAGGGCTACACCTTCAACCGTGAAATCAGCAAGCCGGTGGTGCGTACCGCCTATGCCCACGGTGTGATCAAGAGCTCGCTTTCGGCTTCGGCCCAGCGCGCCGGCCTGTCCCACAGCATGACCATGGACATGGCCCGGGTGCTGGGTTACGACATCGATTTCGCCCAGGATATTCGCCCGGGCGATGAATTCGACGTGGTTTACGAGCAGAAGGTGATGGACGGCAAGGTCGTCGGCACCGGCAACATCTTGTCTGCGCGCTTTACCAACCGCGGCAAAACCTACACCGCCGTGCGCTATACCAACAAGCAGGGTAATACCACCTACTACACCGCCGACGGCAACAGCCTGCGCAAGGCCTTCATCCGTACCCCGGTCGACTTTGCCCGCATCAGCTCGCGCTTCTCCGCCGGCCGCAAGCACCCGATCCTGAACAAGATCCGTGCTCACAAAGGCGTCGACTACGCGGCCCCTCGTGGTACGCCGATCAAGGCTGCCGGTGACGGCCGCATCGAGCTGGCCGGGCGCCGTGGCGGTTACGGCAACACCGTGATCATCCAGCACGGCAACCGTTACAAGACGCTGTACGGCCACATGCAGGGCTTTGCCAAAGGCATCAAGACCGGCAGCTCGGTCAAGCAGGGCCAGATCATTGGCTACATCGGCACCACCGGCTTGTCCACCGGCCCGCACTTGCACTACGAGTTCCAGGTCAACGGCGTTCACGTCGACCCGCTGAGCCAGAAAGTGCCAATGGCCGACCCGATTGCCAAGAACGAGCGTCAGCGCTTCCTGCAGCAGAGCCAGCCGCTGATCGCCCGCATGGATCAGGAAAAGGCCACCATGCTCGCAGCGAACAAGCGCTAAGCCATGGCGCTCTACCTGGGGGTGATGTCCGGCACCAGCCTTGATGGCCTGGACATTGCCTTGATCGAACAAGGCGAGCAGCTTGAACTGCTCGCCACCCACTACCTGCCCATGCCCACCGATCTGCGCCAGGAATTGCTCGCCCTGTGCAGCAGCGGGCCGGACGAGATCGCGCGTGCAGCGCTGGCAGAAAACCGCTGGGCCAGCCTGGCAGGCGAAGGTATCCGCCAACTGCTGGCCCGCCAAGGGCTGCAGGCCGATGCCATCCGCGCCATCGGCAGCCACGGCCAGACCATCCGCCACGAACCGGCGCGCGGTTTTACCGTGCAGATCGGCAACCCGGCGCTGCTGGCCGAGCTTACCGGCATCAGCGTGGTCGCCGACTTCCGCCGGCGTGACGTGGCTGCCGGTGGCCAGGGCGCGCCACTTGTACCGGCCTTCCACGACACCCTGTTCGGCCACCTTGGCCAACGCCTGGCAATCCTCAACGTGGGCGGCTTCAGCAACCTCAGCCTGATCGAGCACGACAAACCGGTCCACGGCTTCGACTGCGGCCCGGGCAACGTGCTGCTGGATGCCTGGATCGAGCGCAAGCGCGGCCAGGCCTACGATGCCGATGGTGCCTGGGCGGCCTCGGGCAAGGTGCAGGCCGATTTGCTCAGCGCACTGCTGGCCGACCCGTTCTTCGCTGGCAGCGGCCCGAAAAGCACCGGCCGCGAGGTATTCAACCTGCCCTGGCTAGATGGCCATCTGGCCGGCCTGCCCGTGTATCGCGACGAGGATGTGCAAGCGACACTGCTGGAGCTGACCGCACGCAGCATCATCGATTCGCTAAGCAACGCCCAGCAAGGCACCGAAGCGCTGCTGGTTTGCGGGGGTGGTGCGCGTAACGGTGCGCTGATGGACCGCCTCGGCCAATTGCTGCCCGAAGCCCGTGTCGCCAGCACTGGTGCACATGGCGTGGACCCGGACTGGGTCGAGGCCATGGCCTTCGCCTGGCTGGCCCATTGCTGCCTGGAAGGCATCGCCGCCAACCGCCCCAGCGTCACTGCTGCCAAGGGCCTGCGCGTACTGGGCGCGATCTACCCGGCATAGCTGCTACGTCAGAAAGCAAAACGCCGCGCAATTGCGCGGCGTTTTCGTTCTGGACCAGGCTTCAGATCGAGAACGACGACCCGCAACCACAGGTGGTGGCGGCATTTGGGTTCTTGATCACGAAACGCGAGCCTTCCAGGCCTTCCTGATAGTCCACTTCGGCGCCAGCCAGGTACTGGAAGCTCATCGGGTCGACCACCAGCGACACGCCTTCGCGCTCGACGATGGTGTCGTCTTCGGCCACGTCTTCATCGAAAGTGAAGCCGTACTGGAAGCCCGAGCAACCACCACCGGTCACGAACACCCGCAGCTTCAGACGCTCATTGCCTTCCTCATTGACCAGGTTCTTCACCTTCTGGGCTGCCCCATGGGTGAACTCCAGACCGGTAGGGGTGAAGGTTTCGACGCTCATGTAGATTCTCCCGGCGCGGTAGCCGTCATAAAACTCGATGACGCGCATTATCCGCTTTCCCGAGAAAATCGGTCAAGAATTGTGCGGCTTTAGTCGCGACATACAAAAAGGCCCGCACGACGCGGGCCTTTTCCAACGCTGGCTGCTTAAGGCAGCAAACCGGCATGCGACAGGCCCATGCGCTCGTCCAGGCCAAACAGGATGTTCAGGTTCTGTACCGCCTGACCGGACGCGCCCTTGACCAGGTTGTCGATCACCGACAGCACCACCACCAGGTCGCCACCTTGCGGGCGATGAACGGCAATGCGGCAGACGTTGGCGCCGCGCACGCTGCGGGTTTCCGGGTGGCTGCCCGCTGGCATCACGTCGACGAACGGCTCATCGGCGTAGCGCTTCTCGAACAGCGCCTGCAGGTCGACCGAAGTATCGACAACATTCGCGTAGAGGGTGGCATGGATGCCACGGATCATTGGCGTCAGGTGCGGGACGAAGGTCAGGCCGATGTCCTTGCCAGCGGCCAGGCGCAGGCCCTGGCTAATTTCCGGCAAGTGACGATGACCCTTGACCGCGTAGGCCTTCATGCTTTCGCCGGCTTCGCAGAACAGCGACCCCACTGCCGCACCACGGCCAGCGCCGCTGACACCCGACTTGCAGTCGGCGATCAGGCGCGACGGGTCGGCCAGGCCAGCTTCCAGCAGCGGCAGGAAGCCCAGCTGGGTGGCGGTAGGGTAGCAACCCGGCACGGCGATCAGGCGCGCCTGGCGGATCTTCTCGCGGTTCACTTCTGGCAGGCCGTACACCGCGTCCTTCAGAAGCTCAGGCGCACCGTGTGGCTGGCCGTACCACTTGCCCCACTCGGTCGCATCCTGCAGGCGGAAGTCGGCCGACAGGTCGATCACTTTGGTGCCGGCCGCCAGCAGTTCGCCGGCCAAGGCATGGGCAACACCGTGCGGGGTGGCGAAGAACACCACATCGCAGGCGGCCAGGGTCTTGCTGTCTGGCACGCTGAACGCCAGCCCGTCATAGTGACCGCGCAGGTTCGGGTACATGTCCGCCACCGCCACGCCCGCCTCGGAGCGCGAAGTGATGACCGCCACTTCGGCCTGTGGATGCTGTGCCAGCAGACGCAACAGTTCGACGCCGGTGTAACCCGTGCCGCCGACAATACCGACCTTGATCATAACGCTTGCCCCTTATCAACGAGCCGTCTGGAAAGCGCACGATAATAGGGGCGCGAGGCGCCTGTAACAACTCTTCGAGTGACCCTTCGGGCGCTTGCCCACTACTATCTGACGACCGTGATTACCTGAAGGAACTCCCTCCATGCTTTACCTATGGATCAAAGCACTGCATATCGTTAGCGTGGTCTGCTGGTTCGCCGGCCTGTTCTACCTGCCACGGCTGTTCGTCTACCACGCCCAGAGCCAGGACAGCATCAGCCAGGAACGCTTCGTGACCATGGAACGCAAGCTGTACCGCGGCATCATGAACCCGGCAATGATCGCCACCTACGTGTTCGGCGCCTGGATGCTCTACCTCAACCCAGGCTGGCTGAGCCAGGGCTGGCTGCATGCCAAGCTGACCCTGGTCATCCTGCTGACCGGCTACCATCACGTGTGCGGTGCCCAGCGCAAGCGCTTCGCCAGCGGCAACAACACCCGCAGCCACGTCTACTATCGATGGTTCAACGAAGTGCCCGTGCTGTTCCTGCTGGGCATCGTAATTCTGGTGGTGGTCAAACCGTTCTGACATAACCACCCGCTCAAGGAGCCTTGCCATGTCGCTACCCGCCTCGCTCGAACAACGCCTGCGCCTGCCTGTGGTTGCCGCACCGATGTTCCTGATCTCCAACCCCAGGCTGGTGCTGGCCTGTTGCGCCAGCGGCGTGGTCGGTAGCTTCCCGGCCCTGAACCAGCGCGACAGCGCCGGTTTCAAGGCCTGGCTGGAAGAGATCGAGGCTGGCCTGGCACAACTGCAGGCGCCAGCGCCCTATGCCGTGAACCTGATCGTCCACCCGACCAACCCGCGCCTGCAAGCCGACCTGGCCTTGTGCGTGGAACACCGCGTGCCGATCATCATCACCAGCCTGGGCGCGGTAAAGGAAGTGGTCGATGCCGTACACAGCTATGGCGGCCTGGTGTTTCACGACGTCACCACCCGCCGCCATGCCGAGAAGGCTGCCGAGGCGGGTGTCGACGGCCTGATCGCCGTTGCCGCAGGCGCTGGCGGCCATGCCGGCACCTGGAGCCCATTCGCCCTGGCCGCAGAAATTCGCCAGTTTTTCGACAAGACCCTGCTGCTGGCCGGCTGCCTCAACCACGGCCACGAGATTCTGGCCGCGCAACTGCTGGGCGCGGACCTGGCGTACATGGGCACGCGCTTCATCGCCACCGCAGAGAGCCAGGCCCAGGATGCCTACAAGCAGATGCTGCTGGGTGCCCACGCCGCCGACATCATCCACACCCCGGCGGTATCCGGCATCCCCGCCAGCTTCCTGCGCTCAAGCCTGGAGCAGGCCGGCTACGACATGAACGCCCTGAAAGCCGGCCATGAACACGGCAAGCTCAAGCCGATCGACGACGAGGCCAAGGCTTGGAAGACCGTCTGGTCGGCAGGCCAGGGTGTCGGCGGAATTGAAGATCTGCCCAACGCCAGTGCGCTGATCGAACGCTTGCACAACGAGTACCAGCAAGCGCTGGAGCGCTGCCAGGTATTGCGCGCGCGGGCCTTGTAGCAAAAGGCAACACCTTACCCGGGCAAGCTGTACACTAGGCGCCCTCTTCCGCCCCCAGGAGCCTTGCATGACCCGTTACGCCATGATCACCGGTGCTTCCAGCGGCCTGGGCCTGGCCCTGGCGGAAGCACTGGCACGGCGCGGGCGCAATCTGATCCTGGTGGCACGCCAGCGCGAATCGCTGGAACCGGTAGCCATCGAGCTGACCCAACGCTTTGGTGTCGAGGTACTGTTCCGCGCCTGCGACCTCAGCCAGCCGTTGCGCCTGTCAGGCTTCGTGCTGGAGCTGGAAGAAGGCGAACGGCGCATCGACCTGCTGGTCAACTGTGCCGGCCAGCGCACCTACGGCCCGTTCCTGGCCCATGAGTGGGCCGACGAGCAAGACCTGCTGGAGGTCAATGTACTGGCCCTGAGCCGCCTGTGCCACGCCATCGGCAACCTGATGGCGGTGCAAGGTGGCGGGCAGATTCTCAACGTCGCTGGCCTTGCCGGGGTAGCGCCCGGCCCGTGGATGGCCGCCTATGCCGCCAGCAAGGCCTACGTGCTGAACTTTTCCCAGGCCCTGCGCGAAGAGCTCAAGCCCGCCGGTATCAAGGTCTCGGTACTGTGCCCCGGCCCGGTGCGCTCTGCACGCCGGCGCATTGCCCGCCTGGATGGCAAGCCGCGCTGCCTCAGCCCCGAAGAAGTGGCGCTGTACACTGTCCGTGCCCTGGGCAAGAACCGCGCCCTGATCATGCCAGGCCGGCGCAACCGCTGGCTGGCATTCGCGCCTCGCCTGCTGCCGCGCTGGCTGGTGCGCAAGCTGGCCGGGGCCATTCACCGCCGCTATTGCCCAGTCGGCATGGAATAGCCACTGGGCGAGCGGCGCCCGGCTGAGTACACTCGGCCCGACCCTCACCATGGAGCAAGTGCTGTGGACGATCTATTCCTCAAAATCATCAACCGGGAAATCCCGGCGGATATCATTTACGAAGATGACCAGGTCCTGGCCTTCAAGGACATTGCACCCGCAGCGCCGGTACATTTTCTGGTCATCCCGAAAAAGCACATCCGTACGCTCAATGACCTGACCGAAGAGGACAAGGCCCTGGCTGGCCATATCCTGTTCACCGCCCAGCGCCTGGCCATCGAGCAAGGCTGCGAGGAAGGCTTCCGCGTGGTCATGAACTGCAACCCGAAAGGCGGCCAGACCGTCTACCACATCCACATGCACGTGCTTGGCCAGCGCCAGATGCATTGGCCACCGGGCTGATCCACGGCAAGCGACCCCGCCGCTATTGCGGTAAACTGTCGGGCACATTCTTGCGGAGGTGCCCGATGGCTACCGAACGTCACTACTCGCCGCTCGACCGCTTGTTGCTGCAGGCCGATACCGCCATGCGCACCTTGCTGCCCTTCAGCGGCCAACCCGCCCGTCCCTCGCCGGCCATTGTCCAGCCAGATGTAGACCTGGACGAGCAGCAGGCCCGCCATGTTGCCGGGTTGATGCGCATCAACCACACCGGTGAAGTCTGCGCCCAGGCGCTGTACCAGGGCCAGGCCCTGACTGCCAAGCTACCCGAAGTGCGCAAGGCCATGGAGCATGCCGCCGAGGAAGAAGTGGACCACCTGGCCTGGTGCGAACAGCGCATCCGCCAGCTGAACAGCCACCCGAGCGTGCTCAACCCCCTGTTCTACGGCATGTCGTTCGGCATCGGCGCACTCGCCGGGCTGGTCAGCGACAAGGTCAGCCTGGGCTTCGTCGCCGCCACCGAGCACCAGGTGTGCAAGCACCTCGATGAGCACCTGGAGCAGATCCCGCACGAAGACGAAAAGTCCCGCGCCATTCTCGAGCAAATGCGCGTCGATGAAGAACAGCACGCCGAGTCTGCCCTGGAAGCAGGCGGTTATCGCTTCCCCGCCCCGGTTCGTTTTGGCATGAGCTTGCTGGCCAAGGTCATGACCAAGAGCACCTACCGTATCTGAAGGCATCACCATGACGGACCGTTTCGACGCCAAGGACCTGGCGCGTGCCGTGCAAGCCGGCATCCTCCAGCCGGGCCAGGACCAGGCCCTGCTGGCCTTCCTGCGCCAGCAGCCGGCAGCACACGGCAGCTTCCAGTTGGCCCATGTCGCGTTCTACTTTGGCGCCATGCTGATCATGGCGGCCATGGGCTGGTTGCTCACCGACGCCTGGATGAGCATCGGCGACGGCGCACTGCTGGCCATCTCCAGCCTGTACATCCTGTTGATCACCTTGTTCGCCCTCAACCTGCAACGTCGCGCCCAGCCTGTAGCCGCCGGAGTGCTGGCAGCGGTCGCAGTCAGTATCGTGCCCCTGGCGGTATTCGCCATCGAGCGCCTGGCCGGCTGGTGGCCACTGGATGACGCACAGGCGAACTACCATCATTACTACACCTACGTGCAGGGCGGCTGGCTGGCGATGGAAGTGGCCACGGTAGTTGCCGGGTTGCTGATGTTGCGGCTGATCCCCTACCCGTTCATTGTCATGCCGATTGCCGTGGCCTTGTGGTTCATGTCGATGGACCTGAGCGAATGGGTGTTCGGCTCGCCGTTCAGCTGGGAGCAGCGGCGCCAGGTTTCGCTGTGGTTCGGGCTAGGGATGCTGGTGGTATTCCTGCTGGTGGACGGTCGCACACGCGAGGATTACGCCCGCTGGGGATACCTGGCTGGCCTGGCGGCATTCTGGGGCGGGTTGACGTTACTGGACAGTGGCAGCGAGTTGGGCAAGGCCCTGTATTGCCTGATCAACATTGCGCTGATGGGCATGGCAGTGCTGCTGCGCCGGCCGGTGTTCATGGTGTTCGGAGCGCTGGGGGTGGCGGCTTACCTGGGGTACCTGTCGTACGAGGTGTTTGCCGATTCGCTGCTGTTCCCGGTGGTGGTGACCTTGATCGGGCTTGGGGTTATCTGGTTGGGGCTGGTTTACCAGAAGCGGCGGGTGCGGCTGAGCCAGGTGATGCGGGGTTGCTTGCCGGAGTGGGTGCGGGCTGCACTGCCGGCGCTTCGTAGCTGATATTGTTGGGGCTGCTTTGCAGCCCATCGCGACACAAGGCCGCTCCTACAGGGGAACGCGTACTTCCTGTAGGAGCGGCCTTGTGTCGCGATGGGCCGCAAAGCGGCCCCAAAATCTATGCCTTAACCCAGCTCTACGATCTCGTACCCGTGGGTAATCTCAACCCCGGCACGCTCAAGCATGATCGAAGCCGAGCAGTACTTCTCCGCCGACAGCTCAACCGCCCGCTTGACCTGCGCTTCTTTCAGCCCACGGCCCTTCACCACGAAATTCATGTGGATCTTGGTAAACACCTTCGGGTCTTCACTGGCGCGCTCGGCCTCCAGGAACGCCTCGCAACTTTCCACCGCCTGGCGCGACTTCTTCAGGATGCTGACCACGTCAAAGCTGCTGCAGCCACCCAGGCCCAACAACAGCATTTCCATCGGGCGCACACCCAGGTTGCGGCCGCCGGCCTCGGGCGGGCCGTCCATCACGACGACATGGCCGCTCCCCGATTCGCCGAGGAACATTGCCTCACCGGCCCACTGGATACGTGCCTTCATCTACCTGGACTCCTGATTTTCGGAAAAGGGTGTCAGCTTAGACCTTGTGCGGCTGTGGGAAAAGTACGAGACGTGTCGGTTTAGTGCCGAAACATCCCGTAGTGTCTGATAAGCTGGCGCCAAATGACTGGCGCTTGCCAGCCAACCCTTATAAAAAGCCTATGCGTCACATCGAACAGGATTTCGTGATGGTTGCCTCCGCCCTACCCGCCAAGATCAAGAACATCGACAGATTGCTGGTGCACTGCCAGCGCCGCCGCTACACAGCCAAAAGCAATATCATCTGTGCCGGTGACCGGGCGGAGACACTGTCGTTCATCATCAAGGGCTCGGTGACCATCCTCATCGAGGACGACGACGGCCATGAAATGATCATCGCCTACCTCAACACTGGCGATTTCTTTGGCGAGCTGGGCTTGTTCGAACCGGTTGATGGCCAACAGCAGCGCAGCGCCTGGGTACGCGCCAAGACCGAATGCGAAGTGGCCGAAATAAGCTACGAGAAATTTCGCGAACTGGCGCGCCAGGACCCGGAAATCCTCTACGCCCTGGGCAGCCAGATGGCCCAGCGCCTGCGCAACACCACGCGCAAGGTTGGCGACCTGGCGTTCTTCGACGTCACCGGACGGGTTGCTCGCTGCCTGCTGGAACTGTGCAAGCAACCCGATGCCATGACCCACCCCGACGGCATGCAGATCAAGATCACCCGCCAGGAAATCGGCCGCATCGTTGGCTGCTCGCGGGAAATGGTCGGCCGCGTCCTCAAGGACCTCGAAGAGCGCAGCCTGGTACAGGTCAAGGGCAAGACCATGGTGGTCTACGGTACCCGCTAGTCCTTGGGCAGCTCGGCCAGTACCTTGGCGTAGGCCTGTGAAAGGCGCTCGAACCAGGGTGCTGCGGGTGCCACTTCGTGCAAGGCAATATGCGCATCGGCGCGGCAACGTTGCTCCAGCTCGCAGCACTCGTTGAAACGGTTGACCGCCGCCACCATCGATTCGCGCTCGTTGTCCAACAGCAAAGCACCGTGTACCAGCACCACAGGGCGCTTGCCGCCCAGCCCCTGGCGCCAGCGCTGGGCGGTGCCCACCAGTTTGCGGCCATTGAGGTTGACGTTGTAGCGGCCATCGCAGAAGGCCCCGTCAATTTCCCCTACCGACGCCACCCCACCCCACTCGCGCAGCACGTCGCACAGCGGCAGGCACAGGCGCTCGTAGGCATTTTCGATGCGGCCGTGGTCGCCTTCGCTGCGTGGCGCGGCATAGACCAGTGCAACGTTCACGGTGGAATGCGACTGCGGGACTGGCTCACCGCCGGTTTCGCGCAGCAGCACCGGCCAGCCGGCAATGGCCAGTTCCGCGCAGGCGGCTTCGAAGTTTTCCAGGCGGCTCATGCGCCGGGGCATGACCAAGGCGTGGTCGGTGGGGCGCCAGAACAGCACGCCACTCTCGCGTTCGCCGCGGCAAACGGCGGCCAGCAATTCCTGTTCGGCGTGCAGGCCCTGTTCGACGGTCAGGGCCAGGGGTTGATCGGTCATTGATCCACCTTTGATGTTATTTTCAAAGGCCTCTTCGCGGGTGAACCCGCTCCTACACAGGTATGCGTCCCGTTGTAGGAGCGGGTTCACCCGCGAAGAGGCCATTCCAGGCATACAAAAAAGCCGGCAAAAACGCCGGCTTCATTTCGATCAGTCCAATTGCTGAACAGTCTTCTTCACCTGTTCCGGGAAGAACAACCGCTGCAATTCCAGCCCAGGCTGCTCGGCGCGCATAAACGCCTCACCCACCAGGAACGAGTAAACCTCGTTGATCGCCATCAGCTCCACATCGGCCCTGTTCAAGATGCCGCTCTCGGTAATCGCCAGGCGATCACGCGGAATGCGCGGCAGCAGGTCGAGAGTGGTTTCCAGGCTGACTTCGAAGGTGTGCAGGTTACGGTTGTTCACCCCCACCAGCGGCGTATCCAGGGTTTTCAGCGCGCGCTCCAGCTCATCGCCGTCGTGCACTTCCACCAGCACATCGAGGCCGACGTCTTTGGCCGTGGCGGCCAGTTCGGCCATTTTCACATCATCCAGCGCCGACACGATCAACAGTACGCAGTCCGCACCCAGGGCTCGGGCCTCGACAATCTGGTACGGGTCGACCATGAAGTCCTTGCGGATCACCGGCAGCGAAACCGCCGCACGGGCCTGCTGCAGGTACTCGTCGGCACCCTGGAAATAATCGACGTCGGTCAGCACCGACAGGCAGGTAGCGCCGCCCTTCTCGTAGCTGACGGCGATTTCCGCCGGTACGAAGTTTTCGCGGATTACGCCCTTGCTTGGCGAAGCTTTCTTGATTTCGGCAATCACCGCCGGCTGCTTGCGCTTGGCCTGCTCGATCAAGGCATTGGCGAAGCCGCGCGGGGCGTCGGCGGCCTTGGCCAGGCGCTCCAGTTCGGCGAGGCTGACCCGCGCGCTGCGCTCGGCCACTTCCTGGAACTTGCGGGCAATGATCCTTTCCAGCACCGTCGGCACACTCATGCTTCGTTCTCCACCTTGAATACTGCAGTAAAGGCACCCAGTTCCTGCAACTTCTCCCAGGCCAGCCCGGTGTGCAACACGTCGTGTGCCAGTTCCACACCTTGGGCCAAGGTCATTGCATGATCGGCGGCATACAGTGCCGCGCCCGCGTTGAGCACGATCATTTCCGCAGCCTTCTGCCCGTTTTCAGTCTTGCGCCGGCCCAGCGCATCGCGGATCAATTCCAGCGACGCTTGCGGGTTCTCGACGGCCAGGCCATGCAGGCTCTGGCTCTTCATGCCGAGGTCTTCCGGCTCGACCCAGTATTCAGTGATTTCGTCGTTCTTCAATTCGGCGACGAAGGTGGGCGCAGCCAGGCTGAACTCATCCAGGCCGTCTTTCGAGTGCACCACCAGCACATGCTTGCTACCCAGGCGCTGCAGCACCTCGGCCAACGGGCGGCACAGAGCCTGGGCAAACACGCCAACCACCTGATGCTTCACCCCAGCCGGATTCGTAAGCGGGCCGAGCATGTTGAACAGGGTACGCAGCCCCAGGTCGCGACGCGGGCCTGCAGCATACTTCATGGCCGAGTGATGGCTTTGCGCGAACATGAAACCTATCCCTAAGCTGTCGATGCAGCGGGCCACCTGGATTGGCGTCAGGTTCAGGTAGATACCGGCGGCTTCCAGCAGATCGGCGCTGCCGCTCTTGCCCGACACCGCGCGGTTGCCGTGTTTGGCCACGGTGCAGCCCGCGGCCGCCAGCACGAACGACGAGGCGGTGGACACGTTGAAGATGTTGGCGCCATCACCGCCGGTACCGACGATATCGACCACACCATCGAGGCTTTGCAGTTCGACCTTGTCGGCCAGCTCACGCATCACCGATACCGCACCGACGATTTCGTCGATGCTCTCGCTTTTCATGCGCATGCCCATCAGGAAGGCGCCGATCTGCGCCTCGCTGCACTGGCCGGTCATGATCTGGCGCATGACGTCGCGCATTTCTTCGGTGGAAAGGTCCAGTTGGCCGACGATACGGCTCAACGCGCTCTTGATATCCATGTTCGATCCTTAGCGGCGGCCGCCGGTCTGCTTGAGGAAGTTGGCGAACAGCTCGTGGCCCTGCTCGGTGAGGATCGACTCGGGGTGGAACTGCACCCCTTCAATATTAAGGGTCTTGTGACGCAGGCCCATGATTTCGTCGACCGACCCGTCTGCATGAGCAGTCCAGGCGGTGACTTCCAAACAGTCGGGCAGGGTCTCGCGCTTGACCACCAGGGAGTGGTAACGGGTCACGGTGAGCGGGTTATTGAGCTCGGCGAACACACCCAGGTCACGGTGGTGTACCGGGCTGGTCTTGCCGTGCATTACCTGGCGCGCACGCACCACGTCACCGCCAAAGGCCTGGCCGATGGACTGGTGGCCCAGGCATACGCCGAGGATCGGCAGCTTGCCGGCAAAATGCAGGATGGCTTCTATGGACACACCCGCCTCGCTCGGCGTGCACGGGCCTGGGGATACGACGATGCGCTCGGGGTTGAGGGCTTCGATCTGGGCGATGGTCATTTCGTCATTGCGAATGACCTTGACCTCGGCACCCAGCTCGCCAAGGTACTGAACGACGTTGTAAGTGAATGAGTCGTAATTGTCGATCATCAGTAACATCGTGTTAAACCTCTTGAATCTACTGACTTCAGAATTCGAACCTTCTTGCTCCTGCCGCAGGCGCAGCTTGGCCTTTAACGGGCGGTAGACAGTAAGGCAAACGGGGGCGGGCCGGGCGGGCCGGCAGGGGATAAAGTCAGGCGCGCCAACGCCAACGGGCGTGGGCCTTGATTACGCGCATCAAGAGTTTACTGACGATCAACACAGGATAGGTCTCGCTCATACGTCCCGGCACAGTAGCCTACCGGGGCGGCGGGCGCAATATGCCCGTAAACACGGGGAAACGAATGGACTTGGGAGGGATGCCCCGCGATTTGCTAAGGTCGTTCGGGTTGTCCTGATAAAAACAATGAAAAGGATGTTCCCAGATGCGAAAAGCCCCGTTATTGCGCTTTACCCTCGCCACATTGGCATTCGCCTGTAGCCAGGCGATCGCCGCCCCTTCGCCCTACTCCAGCATGATCGTGTTTGGCGACAGCCTCAGCGACGCCGGGCAATTTGGCGGCGCGCGCTTCACCAACCGCGATGCCAATGGCAATTTTGCCCCGGTGTCGCCAATGATCCTGGGTGGGCGGCTGGGTGTGAACCCGACCGAGCTTGGCCCCTCCACCTCTCCTGTCAATCCGGCGCTGGGGATCCCCGACGGTAATAACTGGGCAGTCGGCGGCTACACCACCCAGCAGATCCTGGACTCGATCACCACCACTTCCGAGACGGTGATCCCGCCAGGGCGCCCCGGTGCCGGGCAGGTACTCCGGGAAAAGCCGGGTTACCTGGCCAATGGCCTGCGCGCCGACCCCAACGCGCTGTACTACCTGACCGGGGGCGGTAACGACTTCCTGCAAGGCCTGGTCAACAGCCCCGCCGACGCCGTGGCCGCCGGTGCACGGCTGGCCGCCAGCGCCCAGGCCCTGCAACAAGGCGGCGCGCGCTACATCATGGTCTGGCTATTGCCCGACCTCGGCCAAACGCCGAACTTCAGCGGCACGCCGCAGCAAAACCCGCTGTCATTGCTGTCCGGCGCCTTCAACCAGTCGCTGCTCAGCCAGTTGGGGCAGATCGATGCCGAGATTATCCCGCTGAACATCCCCGTGCTGCTGAGCGAGGCGTTGGCCAGCCCCAGCCAGTTCGGCCTGGCCACTGGCCAGAACCTGGTCGGCACCTGCTATAGCGGTGAAGGCTGCGTGGAAAACCCGGTGTACGGCATCAACGGCACCACACCAGACCCGACCAAGCTGCTGTTCAACGACTCGGTACACCCAACCATCGCTGGCCAGCAACTGATTGCCGATTACGGTTACTCGATCCTCTCCGCCCCGTGGGAGCTGACCCTGCTGCCGGAAATGGCCCACGCCAGCCTGCGTGCCCACCAGGATGAATTGCGCAACCAGTGGCAGACACCTTGGCAGGCGGTTGGCCAGTGGCAGGCCTTCGTCGCCACCGGCGCCCAGGACCTGGACTTCGACGGCCAACGCAGCGCAGCCAGCGGCGATGGCCGCGGCTACAACCTTACCGTGGGCGGCAGCTACCGGCTGAACGATGCCTGGCGCCTGGGCCTGGCCGGTGGCGTGTACCGGCAAAAACTGGAAGCCGGCGCACAGGACTCGGACTACAAGCTGGACAGCTACCTGGCCAGCGCCTTCGCCCAATACCGTCAGGACCACTGGTGGGCCGATGCCGCGCTGACCGCCGGGCACCTGGACTACAGCGACCTCAAGCGCACCTTCGCCCTTGGCGTTAACGACCGCAGCGAGAAAGGCGACACCAATGGCGAGGCCTGGGCGATGTCCGGGCGGCTGGGCTACAACCTAGCGGCCGAGAGCAGCAGCTGGCAGGTGGCGCCGTTCATCAGTGCCGACTATGCACGGGTGAAGGTGGATGGCTACGACGAGAAGAGTGGGCGCTCGACGGCGCTGGGCTTCGATGACCAGGAGCGCACGTCACGCCGTTTGGGGGTGGGGTTGCTGGGCAGCGTGCAGGTGTTGCCGAGTACCCGGCTGTTCGCCGAGGTGGCGCAGGAGCATGAGTTCGAGGATGACCAGCAGGATGTGACTATGCACCTGACCAGTTTGCCGGCGAATGACTTCACCTTGACCGGGTATACGCCGCATAGCGATCTGACCCGGGCGAGCCTGGGGGTGAGCCATGAAGTGGTGGCGGGGGTGCATGTGCGTGGGAACTACAACTGGCGCAAGAGTGATGAGGTGACGCAGCAGGGGGTTAGCCTGGGGGTCAGCGTCGACTTCTAGGTTGTTGGGGCCGCTGTGCGGCCCTTCGCGGGTAAACCCGCTCCTACAATGACCGCGTAAAGCTTGAGGCTTGCGCAATCCGTGTAGGAGCGGGTTTACCCGCGAATGGGCTGCAAAGCAGCCCCAATCAATTTACTTGGCCGAAGTCTGCTCAGCCAAAGCCACCGCGCGGAACATCGCCCGGCGCTTGTTGATGGTCTCTTCCCACTCCAGCGCCGGCACCGAGTCGGCAACGATGCCGCCACCGGCCTGCACATGCAACTCACCGTCCTTGATTACCGCAGTACGGATGGCAATCGCGGTGTCCATGTTGCCGTTCCAGGCAAAGTAACCCACTGCACCACCGTAAACACCACGCTTGACCGGTTCCAGCTCGTCGATGATCTCCATCGCACGAATTTTCGGTGCACCCGAAAGCGTACCGGCCGGCAGGATCGCCCGCAGTGCATCCATCGCCGTCAGCCCTTCACGCAGCTGGCCAGTGACGTTGGACACGATGTGCATCACGTTGGAATAACGCTCGATCACCATCTTCTCGGTCAGGCGCACGCTACCGGTCGACGACACCCGGCCCACGTCGTTGCGGCCCAGGTCGATCAGCATCAGGTGTTCAGCGATTTCCTTGTCGTCCGACAGCAGGTCGTCTTCCAGCGCGCGGTCGGCCTCTTCGGTCGCGCCACGCGGGCGGGTACCGGCAATCGGGCGCACGGTGACCAGGTTATCTTCGACACGTACCAGCACCTCGGGCGAGCTGCCGACCACGTGGAAGTCGCCAAAGTTGAAGAAGTACATGTACGGCGTCGGGTTGAAGCAGCGCAGCGCGCGATACAGGTCGATAGGCGCAGCATTGAAGTCGATCGACATGCGCTGCGACGGCACCACCTGCATGCAGTCGCCCGCCAGGATGTATTCCTTCACGGTGTCGACTGCGCGCTCGTAATCTTCCTGGGTAAAGCTTGAGCGGAACGCCGGTTCTGCAGCCATCGGGCCACTCAGGTCCAGGCCACGGCGCGGGGTGATCGGCTGGCGCAGGGTTTCCAGCAGGCCTTGCAGGCGTGCCTGGCCCTGTTCGAACGCCTGTTCTTCAGCCGGGTCGACCAGCACGATGGCGTGCATCTTGCCCGCCAGGTTGTCGAACACCACCACCGCATCGGACACCATCAGCAGGATGTCCGGCACGCCCAGCGGGTCCGGGTTGGGGCAGGCGCCCAGGCGCTTCTCCACATAGCGCACGCAGTCGTAGCCGAAGTAGCCGACCAGGCCGCCGTTGAAGCGCGGCAGGCCGGGGATATCAGCAACCTTGTAGCGGTCCTTGAAGGTTTCGACGAACGCCAGCGGGTCTTCGACATCATGGCTTTCCACCTCGACGCCATCCTGCAGGATGCTGACGTGGTAGCCGTGCACACGCAGCACGGTGCGCGACGGCAGGCCGATCATCGAGTAGCGGCCCCACTTCTCGCCGCCCTGCACCGATTCCAGCAGGTACGAGTTGGGCTGGTCAGCCAGCTTCAGGTAGATCGACAGCGGCGTGTCGAAGTCGGCCAGGGTTTCGCAGGCCAAGGGAATGCGGTTGTAGCCGGCAGCGGCCAGGCGCAGGAATTCTTCGCGGTTCATGAGTAGCCTCGTGGCAAAAGCAATAGGTCAGGCAAACGGACAGGCCGGCACGCGCCGGCAGGCTAAAGTCAGGCGCGCCAACGCCAACGGGCCAGGGCCTTGATGACTTTCATCCAGAATTTGCCAGTAACCGCCACGGTGGACTCTCTGTCTTGTGAGGCTTTAAGGTCCGCCAACGTTATCCCAGTGGCCGGGTCTGCGCAACCGGGCAGCAATGCGCGCAGGTCGTCGATCACCAGGCTGGGGGATTCGTCGTTGATCGGCCGGCCATGGTTGTAGCCATAGGTCAGGCCCACGCACTGCACGCCGGCCGCCTTGGCCGCCAGCACGTCACTGCGCGAATCGCCGATGAACAGCGACTGCTGTGGGGTGACGCCTGCCATTTGCATGACGAACAGCAGCGCTGCCGGGTCGGGTTTTTTCTGCGGCAGGGTGTCGCCGCCAATGATCCAGCGGAAGTAGCGGCCGATCTTCATCTGGTCCAGCAGCGGTGCAACAAAGCGCTCCGGCTTGTTGGTGATCAGCGCCATTTCCACGCCCTGCTTCTGCAGCCAGCGCAGGGTGTCTTTCACTCCAGGGTAGACCACGGTGAGTTCATGGCTTTCGGCATAGGCGTCCATGAACAGCGCCAGCGCCTGCTCGGCCAGCGCATCGTCCACGGCGGCGTGGTCGATGCCACCCGCCAGCGCCCGGCGCACCAGCACCTGGGCGCCGTTGCCAACCCAGTGGCGCACCGCCTCAAGCCCAGCAGGCGGGCGCCCCAGTTCGAGCAGCATGCGGTCCACGGCGGCGGCCAGGTCTGGCACAGAGTCGATCAGGGTACCGTCCAGATCGAACATCACCAGCCTGGGCAGCGCCCCCGGGAACAGCTGCTCGAAGCCACTCATGGGCGGGCCAGGGCCAGTTCGGCGCGCATCTTGGCGATGACTTCCTGGTAGTCCGGGGCGTTGAAGATCGCCGAGCCGGCCACGAAGGTGTCGGCGCCAGCGGCAGCGATCTCGCGGATGTTGTTGACGTTGACGCCACCGTCGATTTCCAGGCGGATGTCACGGCCACTGGCGTCGATCAGCGCACGCGCTTCGCGCAGCTTGTCGAGGGTGCCGGGGATGAACTTCTGCCCGCCGAAGCCTGGGTTGACGCTCATCAGCAGCACCATGTCGACCTTGTCCATCACGTACTTCAGGGCGTCCAGGCTGGTGGCCGGGTTGAACACCAGGCCGGCCTTGCAGCCGCCGTCCTTGATCAGCTGCAGCGAACGGTCGACGTGCTGCGAGGCTTCCGGGTGGAAGGTGATGTAGGTGGCGCCGGCTTCGATGAAGTCGCCGATGATGCGGTCGACCGGGCTGACCATCAGGTGCACGTCGATTGGCGCGGTGACGCCGTACTTGCGCAGGGCGGTGCACACCATCGGGCCGATGGTCAGGTTGGGAACGTAGTGGTTGTCCATGACATCGAAGTGGACGATGTCGGCACCCGCCGCCAATACCTTGTCGACGTCCTCGCCCAGGCGGGCGAAATCGGCAGAGAGAATGGAGGGGGCAATAGCGTAGGGCTGCATGGCGCACCTGTTGGCAGAATCACGGTGGCGCGCATTGTAACTCAGGGAAAGGGATGAGGGCTGATTGGTATCAAAGGGTGTCGACCAGTTGTTGTAACCTGTGCCGGCCTCTTCGCGGCTAAAGCCGCTCCCACAGGGACAGCAGAACCCTGTGGGAGCGGCTTTAGCCGCGAAAGGGCCGGCACAGGCAATCCATCATCAAGCAGGCTGCTGGGTTCTCAACTTCTCGCTACGCCCCCGCAACCACTCCAGGGTCAGCAGCAAGATCACCGAGAAGGCAATCAGCAAGGTCGCCGCCGCAGCAATGGTCGGGCTCAGGTTCTCGCGAATACCGCTGAACATCTGCCGCGGCAGGGTCGCCTGCTCCGGCCCGGCGAGGAACAGCGTCACCACCACCTCGTCAAACGAGGTGGCAAAGGCGAACAGCGCCCCCGAGATCACCCCAGGCGCGATCAGCGGCAGGGTTACCCGACGGAAGGCAAGCAGCGGCGAGGCACCCAGGCTGGCCGCCGCGCGCACCAGGTTGTAGTTGAAGCCCTGCAAGGTCGCCGACACGGTAATGATGACGAACGGCACACCCAGCACCGCGTGCACCAGAATCAGCGAGGTGAAGCTGTTACCCATGCCCAACGGGGCAAAAAACAGGTAGCTGGCCACACCGATGATCACCACCGGCACCACCATCGGCGAAATCACCAGCGCCATCACCAGCGACTTGCCGGGGAAATCGCCACGGGTCAGGCCGATGGCCGCCAGGGTGCCGAACACCATGGCCAGCACCGTGGCCGCCGGGGCGACGATGATGCTGTTCTTCAGCGCGCGCATCCACTCGGCCGAGCCGAAGAAGTCCTGGTACCACTGCAACGAGAAGCCCTGCAGCGGGTACACCAGGAAGCTGCCACTGTTGAACGACAACGGCACGATCACCAGCACCGGCAAGATCAGGAACAACAGGATCAAGCCGCAAAGAATGCGCAGGCTGTAGAACCACACCCGCTCCACGGGCGACATGTAAGGGCTCAGCATGACAAGGCTCCTCAGCTCAGGCGCAGGCGGCTGGCGCCGACCAGCCAGCTATAGATCAGGTACAGCAGCACGGTCGCCAGCAGCAACAGCCCGCCCAGTGCGGTGGCCATGCCCCAGTTGATGCTGGTGTTGGTATAGAAGGCGACGAAGTAGCTGACCATCTGGTCGTTCGGGCTGCCCAGCAGTGCCGGGGTGATGTAGTAGCCGATGGCCAGGATGAACACCAGCAGGCAACCGGCGCCGACACCGGCGTAGGTCTGCGGGAAGTACACCCGCCAGAAGCTAGCGAACGGGTGGCAGCCCAGCGAGATCGCTGCACGCATGTAGCTGGGCGAAATGCCCTTCATCACGCTGTACAGCGGCAGGATCATGAACGGCAGCAGGATGTGCACCATCGAGATGTACACGCCGGTGCGGTTGAACACCAACTCCAGCGGCTGGTCGATGATGCCCATGGCCATCAACGCACTGTTGATCAGACCACCCGACTGCAGCAGCACGATCCACGCCGCCACCCGCACCAGGATCGAGGTCCAGAACGGCAGCAGTACCAGAATCATCAACAGGTTGCTCTGCCGGGTCGGCAGATTGGCCAGCAAGTAAGCCAGCGGGTAGGCCAGCACCAGACAGATGGCGGTAATCACCACACCCATCCACAGGGTGCGGGCAAATATGTCCAGGTAGATGGCCTGGTCCGGGGTGGCCTTGGCCAGTTCGCCAAGATCATCGATACGGTGGTCTAGCGCAGCCAGCAGGTAGAACGAGGTGACCGTACTGGTATTGCGACGGATCGCCTGCCAGTAGGCCGGGTCGCCCCAACGCTCGTCGACGGCCTGCAAGGCGTCTTTATAAGAGGCAGGTTCTGCCTTGAATGGCAGTGCCCGGGCTGTCTTGGTCAACAGGCTGCGGTAGCCGGCCAGTTCCATGTTCAAGCGCTTGGAAAGGTCGCCAAGGGTCTGTTTCTTGCGCGACTCGGCCAGGTCCTGGCTCAGCGCCTTGTACACATCCTCGCCCGGCAGGCTCTTGCCATCCCACTGGGTGATGATGTCTACCGTGCGCGGCAGGCCGCCGACCACTTCCGGGTTGCCGACGCTCTTGTACAACAGCGCCGCGATCGGCACCAGGAACACCAGCAAAAGGAACAGCGCCAGCGGCGCGATCAACGCCTGCGCCTTCCAGCGGTTGACCCGCTCGGCGTGCTTGAGGCGCTGCTTGAGACTTGGACCTGCGCCTTCGTTGAGGGGCACTGCAATGGCCATGGCGAACTCCGCGATACGAACTGAAAATGGGGCCGCAAAGCGGCCCCCTTACGCTGGTCGATTACTTCTTCGCCGCCCAGGCGTTGAAGCGTTGCTCCAGCTGCTCGCTGTTGTCGGCCCAGAAGGCCACGTCGATCTGCACCTGGTTGGCGATGTTCTCAGGCGTGGTCGGCATGTCCTTTTTCACTTCATCCGACAGCAGGCTCACCGCCTTTGAGTTGGCAGGGCCGTAGGCGATGTTCTCGGAGTAGGTCTTCTGCTGCTCGGGCTTGACGCTGTAGGCGATGAATTTCTTCGCCTCTTCCACGTTCTTGGCACCTTTAGGGATCGCCCAGGCGTCAAAGTCGTAGATGCCGCCGTTCCACACCACCTTGAGGTTGCTCTCTTTCTGCACCGCTGCAATACGCCCGTTGTAGGCAGAGCTCATGACCACGTCTCCCGAGGCCAGGAACTGCGGCGGCTGTGCGCCAGCTTCCCACCACTGGATGCTGGGCTTGAGTTCGTCGAGCTTCTTGAATGCACGGTCCTGGCCTTCCTTGGTCGCCAGGACTTTGTAGACGTCCTTGGGCGCAACGCCATCGGCCATCAGTGCGAATTCCATCGTGTACTTGGCGCCTTTGCGCAGGCCACGCTTGCCTGGGAACTGCTTGGTGTCCCAGAAATCGGCCCAGCTGGTAGGTGCGGTCTTGAGCTTGTCGGCGTTGTAGGCCATGACCGTGGACCAGACGAAGAAGCCTACACCGCAAGGCTGGATGGCACCCGGCACGTAATCGGCCTCGTTGCCGAACAGGGCTGGGTCGAGCTCTTCGAACATGCCCTCATCGCAACCGCGCGCCAGCTCTGGCGACTCGACCTCTACCAGGTTCCACGACACGCTCTTGGTGTCTACCATCGCCTTGACCTTGGCCATTTCGCCGTTGTACTCACCGGCGACGATCTTGCCATTACCCGCCTTCTCCCATGGCTCGTAGAACGCCTTGACCTGAGCAGCCTTGTTGGCACCGCCGAACGAGATCACGGTGAGGTCTGCGGCCATGGCCTGGCCAGCGGCGAACAGCCCCAGGGCCAGGGCGGTCAGTTTCAACTGCTTGCGCATTATTATTCTCTCCACAGTACAGGGTTGGTGAAGCAATCCATCAATGGGCTTCGGCAATCGGATCGAGCGCGCGGGCGTGCTCCACCTCCCAGCCCAGCGGTACCACATCGCCCACAGCCAGGGCCGGGTCGAGCTCGGCAATCGGCTGTTTCACGAAGAAGTCGCCCTTGCCGCAAACCTCCAGGCGCACCCGCACGTGGTCGCCCAGGTAAATGAACTCGGCCACCCGGCCAGAGAAGCGGTTGACGCAACTTTCGCTGTGGCCGTTCAGGCGCACGCGTTCGGGGCGGATCGACAGGGTTACCGGCTCGCCGGCCTGGCCGACATTTACCGCCAGTGCCTCGACCCGTTCGCCGCGCGGCAACTGCACCTGGCAGCGCTTGCCATCACTGGCCAGCAGGGTGCCGTTGATGCGGTTGTTCTCACCGATGAAGTTGGCAACGAAGGTATTGCAGGGTTCTTCGTACAGCGTGCGCGGGTCGGCGATCTGCTGAATCTCGCCTTGGTGGAACACCGCCACGCGGTCGGACATGGTCAGCGCCTCGCCCTGGTCGTGGGTGACATACACCACGGTTACGCCCAGGCGCTGGTGGATGTGCTTGATCTCCATCTGCATGTGTTCACGCAGCTGCTTGTCCAGCGCGCCGAGCGGTTCGTCCATCAATACCAGCTGCGGCTCGAACACCAGCGCCCGGGCCAGGGCCACGCGCTGCTGCTGGCCACCGGACAGCTGGCCGGGGTAGCGCTTGGCAAACGCGTCGAGCTGGACCATGTTCAGCACGCGCTTGACCCGCTCGCTGATGTCGGTCTTGCTCAGGTTGCGCACGGTCAGCGGGAAGGCCAGGTTCTCGGCCACCGTCATGTGCGGGAACAGCGCGTAGTTCTGGAACACCATGCCGATGTCGCGCTTGTGCGGCGGCACGTTGTTGATCGAGCGCCCGGCCAGCTGGATTTCACCGGCGGTGGGGGTTTCGAAGCCGGCCAGCATCATCAGGCTGGTGGTCTTGCCCGAGCCGGACGGGCCAAGCAGGGTGAGGAACTCGCCCTTGCGGATTTCCAGGTTGAGGTCTTTGACGATCAGCGACTCGCCGTCGTAGCTCTTCTGCACACCACGGAAGCTGACCAGCGTTTCGCTGGTAGCAGCGTTCGACTTCGCCTCGCTCATGCCTGCACCTTCTTGTTGGATGACTGCGTAGGCAAAAGAGTAGAAGAGGCGCAGGCGCCCGGAAATCGGGGGTGCTGAGAGAATGCCATCATCCGGATGGAAGATTTGTTGTAGGGATCCCCCTACAAAGATGGCGGGATTGGAATGCTCCCCTCAGCCCTGCGCCGCCCGTTGTAGGAGCGGGTTTACCCGCGAAAGGGCCGGTTCAGGCACCGCACATAGCAGGCCAGGCCCTTTCGCGGGTAAACCCGCTCCTACAGGGGGCGCGTGAGGCTGCGGGAAGCATATGTCGCAATCAGACCAGCTTGTGCTCCATGGCGTACTTCACCAGCTCCGCCAGCGAGTTCACCTTCAGCTTCTGCATCAAGCGTGCCTTGTGGGTACTGATGGTCTTGCTCGACAACGCCAGCTGCAGGGCGATGTCGTTGACATTAGCGCCCTGGGCCAGGCGTTCGAACACCGAAAACTCCCGCTCCGAGAGCAGGGTGTGCAGCGGTCGGGATTCGGTCAGACCCACTTCGAACACCATACGGTCGGCCAGTGCCGGGTCGATATAACGCCCGCCAGCGGCAACCCGACGGATGGCGGTAAGCAGCAGCGCCGGGTCACTGTCCTTGGTGGCATAGCCCGCCGCGCCAGCTTTCAACGCCCGCGCCGCCATCTGTGCCTCATCGTGCATCGACAGCATCAGGATTGCCGGCGCATCGTGCAACGCGCGAATCCGCGGGATCGCTTCCAGCCCGTTCACCCCCGGCATCGAGATATCCAGCAGCACCACTTCGCACGGCGTGTGCCGCAAGGTTTCCAGCAATTGCTCGCCATTACCGGCCTCCCCCGCCACCTGCATGTCCTTGGCCAGGCCAATCAACTGCTTGATGCCTTCACGGACAATGGTGTGGTCTTCGGCCACCAGCACTCGAATCACGCTCGTACTCCTACTCCAACGGAATGGCCACGCTCAGGCTGGTGCCCTCGCCCGGTTGACTGTCCAGCGCCATGCTGCCGCCCAGCATCAGCACCCGCTCGCGTACCCCTACCAGGCCAAACGAGGTGGGCCGGGTCTGCTCGCGGCAGAAACCCTGGCCATCATCGCTGACCGTCATACGCAACTGCCCGCCCTCATGTACCAGCTCGATCTCCACGCTGTGCGCCTGGGCGTGGCGCATCACGTTGGTCAGCGCCTCCTGGAGGATGCGAAACAAGCCGGTGGCCTTGGCATCACTCAATGCTGGCAGATTATCCGGTACTTGCACCAGGCAGGGGATTTGCGTGCGCGTCTCGAAGCGCCGCGCCTGCCACTCGATGGCCGAGGCGATACCGGCATCGAGAATCGGCGGGCGCAAGGCAGTAGCCACATCGCGCACCAATTGGAACAGCTGGGCGATCAGGCGCTTCATGCTGGCCAGGCGTTCGTGCAAACCCGGGTCCAGCTCGGCAAAGGCCAACTCGCACATTGACACCTCCAGCTTGAGCACGGTCAGCATCTGGCCCAATTCGTCGTGCACTTCCCGCGCGATGCGGGCCTTTTCTTCTTCACGCACGCTCTCCAGGTGGGCCGACAGTTCGCGCAGCTGCTCCTGGGACTTGGCCAGCGCCAGCTCGGCCCGCTTGCCCTGGGTGATGTCCCAGACCACACCGTCCCACACCACCTGGCCGTTGGCCAGGCGCCGGGTACTGGCCTTGATGTCGGCCCAGCGTTGCTCGCCCTGGCGGGTAAGGATGCGCCCTTGCCAGGACCAGTCCTGGTCGCTGGCCAGGGCCAGGTCCTGCACGCGGTGGTAGTCGGCGCGGTCCTCGGGGTGCACCAGGTTGCGCAGGCCCATCTGCGGGTGCTGGATCTCGCTGGGCACATAGCCCACCAAGGCCTCGCTGCCCTCACTGATGTAGGGGAATTCCAGGTCACCCTCGGCCGGATCGCGCTCCAGGCGGAACACCAGGCCCGGCACATTGCCAGCAATGCCCTTGAGCCGCGCCTCGCTTTCGCGCAGGGCCGCCAGGGCGCGGTGGCGCTCGGTGACATCGGCGAGGTAGACCACCAGGTACTCGGAGTCACGAAAGCGCAGAAAACTCAGCGACAGCTCCACCGGCAGCAGGCTCTGGTCGGCGCGCAGACACTGCGTCTCGAACTGGCCGATACCGCCCGCCCCGGTGCGCGCACCTTTCCACAGTTCCAACCAACGGTCCATGCTCAGGCTGGGCTCGAAATCGCTCAACGGCCGCTCCAGCAGCGCGCCTTCGGCGTAACCCAGCATGCGCTCGGCGGCGTGGTTGGCGTAGCGCACGTGGCTGTCCCAGTTGACCCAAAGGATGCCTACCGCGCTCTGGTCGATGGCGAACTGGCTCAGGCGCAGGGCCTCTTCGCGCACTTGCCGCTCCGCCAGGCTTTCCCGCGTGGCCAGCAGGCTGCGTTCCAGCAGGCGTTGCTGCCGGCGCTGCCACACCAGCGTGGCCAGGGCGCACAACAGCAGCATGCCGAACAGCAAGGCCAGGTTCTGCCAGAAGCCGGGCGACTCGCTCAGGCGTGGGTACTTAGGCTGCAACCAGCGCTGGTGCAGTTGCTCCAGCTCCTTGGCCGGCAGCGCCTGCAAGCCACGCTCAAGCACATCGGCCAGCAGCGGCCAGTCGCGTCGCGAACCGATGCGCAGCAGCTGCGGCAGGCCGATATCGCCGACTACCGCCAGCTCACCAAACTCGCTCTCGCGTGACAGGCGGCTGAGTTGCGCTTCATCCAGCACCGCGAAGCTGGCCTGGCCAGCCACCACCAGTTGCAGGGCTTCGCGCTCGTCGGGTACGCCCTGCAGGTTGAGGTTGCCGTAGTTGCCACGCAGGTAGTCCGCCAGCTGGCTGGGCATGCGCACGGCCACACGCTGCTCGGCTTCAAGCTTTTCCAGTTCCACGGCCATGGCGCCGGTGCGCGGCCCCACCACTAGCTGCGGCACGCGCATGTACGGGTCGCTGAACAACCACAGGCGCAGGCTGGCCGGCGTCTGGGTAAGGCCGGGGGCAAAGTCGATTTCCCCAGACTGCAGGGCATGTTCCAGGCTGGCCTGGTCGGCAAAATTGCGCCAGGTAAGGTCCAGGCGTAGCACCTGCGCCAGGCTGTTCACCAGCTCTACGTTGGCCCCGTACAGTTGCTGCAGGCGCCGGTCGAACTGAGCGTAGGGTGCCTGCAGCACCAGGCCGACGCGCAGGCTGCGATGGGTATCCAGCCACTGCTGCTGCGCAGGCTCCAGCACGACAGCAGGCACCGCCTCGGGCCGGGCCAATGCTATCAAGGGCAGCCACAAGCAGCCGATAACCAACAGGCGACACACTCGCTTCATCAACACGCTCGTCTTGGCAAACGCGGCCATGCAGCATGGCCGTCACGGGCAAATACTATTAGGCTGCCGGTATCATTCTGGCCCCGGGTTGACTCATGTCCACACTTTATCGCACGACGCTGGCAATGTGCTGCCTGGCCTCGATCCTGCCACTCGGCGCCCTGGCCGCCGATGCCGAAAAACCGCCCACCACCACCGCTGCACCTGCTGCCGAAGCGCCACGCCCGCCGTTGCTGGAGCGCAGCCAGGAAGATGCCCAAGCCCTCGAGCGGCTGGTACCCAAGGCCGAGCAGCAGACCCTGCAGGCCGGTGCCGATAGTTTCCTTGCGCTGTGGAAACCGGCCAACGACAGCGACCCGCAAGGTGCAGTCATCATCGTCCCCGGCGCTGGCGAAACGGCCGACTGGCCGAACGCAGTCGGTCCGCTGCGGCAGAAGTTCCCTGATATCGGCTGGCACAGCCTGAGCGTCAGCCTGCCTGACCTGCTTGCCGACAGCCCGCAAGCGCGCGTCGAGGCCAAACCCGCTGCCGAGCCACAAACAGCCAACGGCGAAAGCGCACCGGCCAAGGGCGTACCGGCCGATGCCAATGCCAACGTCGCCCAGGCCACGGCAGCCGAAGCCGACACGGCGGAAAGTACTGACGCCGAACAGGCCAGCGAACAGACCGACCCGGCCGATGCCGAGCGCATTTTCGCCCGCCTGGATGCCGCCGTGGCCTTTGCCCAGCAGCACAACGCCCGCAGTATTGTGCTGATCGGCCATGGCAGCGGTGCGTATTGGGCGGCGCGCTACCTGAGCGAGAAACAGCCACCGCAGGTGCAAAAACTGGTGATGGTGGCCGCGCAGACGCCAGCGCGAGTGGAGCATGACCTGGAAAGCCTGGCGCCTACCTTGAAGTTGCCGACAGCCGATATCTACTACGCCACCCGTAGCGCCGATCGCAACGCGGCCGAGCAGCGCCTGCAGGCCAGCAAGCGGCAGAAGGACAGCCAGTACCGGCAGTTGTCGCTGATTGCCATGCCGGGGAACAAGGCCGCCGAGCAGGAACAACTGTTCCGCCGGGTGCGGGGGTGGATGAGCCCGCAGGGATAAAGCCGTTTGGGCATTCGCGGGTAAACCCGCTCCCACAGGTACAACGCAGGGATCAAGGGCTGCGGAAATCCTGTGGGAGATTCTATGGTTTTCAGCAAGCCGGTTTGATGCCTTTGGTGGTGTATTCGTCCTGATTTTTCATCAGGGCGAATGCCACCCTTGCT
>NZ_JBIVIF010000061.1:0-30207 GCF_044749595.1 Pseudomonas sp. NPDC089392 | reverse complement strand
GGATGTACGCCATGAAAAATGCCCCGCATCGTTGATGCGGGGCATTTTGCAGGAGCTGGCTCAAAATTTCAGGTTTTCACACAGCCTGTACAGGTACTGCGTTGGCTTAGAGTTTCCGCCGCACCTGTGGGATCGAGACAGCCTTCGGTATCAGCGGTGCAGGACGTACTGGCCGCTGAACTTCACCGCCGGCTCGTCACTACCGGCATTGCTCACCGTGGTCCCCAACGTCAACCGCGCCCGCCCACGGCGCTGGTACATGGTCAGGAAACGCTCCCAGGTCTTCTCATCCGGCGCCGCACAGCGCGCCACGGCCGTGCCGGTAACCGGCAGCGGATAACTGATCTGCCCCTCCTGGATGACGATATGCCCGTCATCAATCCCCAGTTCACGCAGGCGCAGGTGCAGCCAGCCCCAACCCACCAGCACCGCCGCGCAGTACAGGCTGCCGCCAAACATGGTGCTCTTGTGATTGACGTTGGCCGCCAGCGGCAGTTGCAGGCGCAGGGCGTGCTGCTGCCAGTCGATCACTTCCAGGCCCATTTCACGGGTCAGGGGAATGTCGCTGTGCAGTACGGACTGCAGGTACTGGCTATCGGTGCTCATCAACGGTTGTCCTCGTGGTCGTCATGCCCGCCGCTGCCGCCGTCGAAGCTCAAGCCATGCTTGCGCAACTTGTCGTGCAGGGTCTTGCGGGGGATGCCCAGCGCCTCGGCCAGGCTGCGCATGGAGCTGTGTGGCTGGGTCAGCTCGGCAGCGATCAGCGAGCGTTCGAACTGCTCGACCTGTTCGCTGAGGTTGCCGCTCAGCATTGGCGCTGCGGGTGCTGCCGCCGGTGGCGCCTGGCCGTCCAGGGCCAGTTCCAGGCCGAGGGCGAAGCGCTCGGCGGCGTTCTGTAGCTCGCGTACGTTGCCTGGCCAGTCGTGGCGCAGCAGCATGGCCCGCTGGGCCGGCTGCAGGGTGTGGGGCGGCAGGCCATGGCGCTGGCTGGCAGCATCGGCGAAGTGCTGGAACAGCACGAGGATGTCGTCGCCGCGTTCGCGCAGCGGTGGAATACGCAGCGGCGCCACGTTCAGGCGGTAATACAGGTCGGCGCGGAAGCGCCCTTGGTCGGCGGACTGGCGCAGGTCCTCCTTGGTCGCGGCAATGATGCGGATATCCAACGGGATCAGCTGGTTGCCGCCCAGGCGTTCGACCACCCGTTCCTGCAGCATGCGCAGCAGCTTCACCTGCACGTCCAGGCTCATGCTCTCGATCTCGTCGAGAAACAGCGTGCCGCCATTGGCGAACTCGAACTTGCCGATGCGGCGTTTCTGCGCGCCGGTAAACGCGCCAGGTTCATGGCCGAACAGCTCGCTTTCGACCACCGACTCGGCCAGCGCACCGGCGTTGATCGCCACGAACGGCCCATCGCGGCGGCTCGACAGGTCATGCAGGGCACGGGCCACCACCTCTTTGCCGGCGCCGGTCTCCCCCAGGATCAGCACGTCGGCGCGGGTGCCAGCCAAGGCGCCGATCTGCTCGCGCAGGCGCTGCATGGACGGCGACTGGCCGACCAGGCGGGTGGCCAGCTGCTGGCGGTCGCTCAGGGCCAGGCGCAGGCTGCGGTTGTCCAGCACCAGGCGGCGCAGGGCCAGGGCGCGGCGCACGCTGTCGAGCAGGGCGTCGGTGGCAAAGGGCTTTTCCAGGAAGTCATAGGCACCGGCGCGCATTGCCTGCACCGCCAGCGGCACATCGCCGTGGCCGGTGATCAGCAGCACCGGCAGCTCGCTGTCGCGAGCGTGCAGTTGTTCCAGCAGTTGCAGGCCATCGATGCCGGGCATACGGATGTCGCTGACCACCACGCCGGGCCAGTCGGCCTCGATGCGCTCGGCCAGGCCTTGGGCATCGGCCAGGGCGACCACCTTGAGCCCGGCCAGGTCCAGGGTCTGGCTCAGGGCCTGGCGCAGGTGCGGGTCATCGTCGACCAGGATGACCTGGGCTCGGCTGTCGATCAGTGTCTCGGTGGTCATGCCGAGGGGTCCTCCGAATTGGGCAAAGTAGCGCCAGGCGCGGCCACACGCAGCTGCAGGGTCAGCAGTGCGCCACCTTCAGGGTGGTTGGCCAGCAGCAGTTCACCGCCCAGGGCGCGCATCAGGCTTTCGCAGATGGCCAGGCCCAGGCCCAGGCCCTGGGTGCGGGTCTTGGTGGTGAAGAACGGCTCCTTGGCGTGCTCCAGGGCCTGGCGGCTAAAGCCTGGGCCGTTGTCGCGGATGTACAGGTAGACGCAGTCATCGCGCTGCTCGGCACTTAGCCACAGGCGACGCGGGTTGGCTTTTTCGGTCAGCGCGTCGAGGGCATTGGCCAGCAGGTTGCCCAGCACCTGACGCAGCCGGGTTTCGCCGGCCTGCACCCACAAGGTGGCTTCCGGCAGGTCGCGAATCAGCTCTACGGCCATTGCCCGGCGGCGCTTGGCCAGCAGCGCCAGGGCATCGTCCAGGGCTGGCTGCAGGGCCACGCTCTCCGGGGCATGGCGATCACGGCGGGCGAAGGCGCGCAGGTGGGCGATGATCGAGGCCATGCGCCCGGTCAGCTCGCCGATCAGCTTGAGGTTGCCGCGGGCGTCTTCGGTGCGCTGGTGATCGAGCAGGATCTCGGCGTTTTCCGCATAGCTACGGATGGCTGCCAACGGTTGGTTGAGCTCGTGGCTGATGCTGGCCGACATGGTGCCGAGTACCGACAACTTGCCGGCCTGCACCAGTTCATCCTGGGCGCGCACTGCCTCTTGCTGGGCGTTCTCGCGCTCCAGCACGGCGCGCTTGAGGCGGGTGTTCAGGCCTTCGAGGTCGGCGGTACGTTCGGCCACGCGTTTTTCCAGCTCCTGGCGGCCACGGGCCTCAAGGCCGATACGGTCGATGTAGTGACGGCGCCGCTGCATCACCAGCCCGGCCAGCAGCATCACCACCAGCAAGGTACCGGCGCCGATGGCCATGACGGTCTGTACCGAGCGGTCGACCAGAATGCGCGGGGCAAGGATGCTGACCTGCCAGCCGGTTTCCTTGATGTCGCGGGTTTGGGTGATCCACGCGTCCGGGTTGAGCACCAGCGGTTGCGGGGCCTGGGTGGGGTAGGGCTGGATGGCGATGATTGCCTGGCGCTCGGCCTCGGTCAGTGCGCGGGTAGCGCGAAAGCGCCAGTCGGGCCGCGAGGTGAGGATTACCACACCATTGTGATCGGTCAGCAACAGCTGTTCGGGGGTACGACCCCACAGGGTTTCGGTGTGGTCGAGGTCGACCTTGACCACCAGCACGCCCACGATCCTTTCGCGGTCGCGCACGGCGGCGGCAAAGAAGTAGCCGCGCTTGGCCGAGGTAGTGCCCTGGCCGAAGAAGCGCCCCAGGCGGCCGGCCATGGCTTCGTTGAAGTAGGGGCGGAAGGCGAAATTGCGCCCGACGAAGCTGTCGTGTTTATCCCAGTTGGAGGCGGCCAGGGTGTTGCCGCTGACGTCCATCAGGTACATCACCTCGGCACCGGTCTGCTGGACAATGTCCTTGAGCAGGCGGTTGGCGTTGGTCACCGCTTCCAGGCGGAACGGGTCGGCCAGCACGCCACGCAGCGCGGGCAAGTCGCCGAGGATTTGCGGCAGGGTCTCGTAGCGGTGCAGGGTGCCGAGCAGGTTGGCGACATACAGGTCGAGGGTCTGGCGGTTCTGCGAGGCCAGCTCTTGCTGGTAGTAGCGTTCAGCCAAGTGATGCAGGGGCCAAAGTAACGGGGCCAGGCACAGGGCCAACAGGGCCAGGCTGCGCCAGCGGGGACGGCGTGGGGGCGTGGGTTTTGCAATCATCACGTAAATGCGCCAGAAAAGTCTGACGCAATTATGCGCTACTTCAAGCAGTCGATCAGCGCTTGCTGCCAGTGTGGCAGGTTGACCTGCCATTCGCGGGCCAGGCGAGTGCAGTCCAGGCGAGAGTTGAGTGGCCTGCGCGCCGGAGTGGGGTATTCGCTGGAAGGTATCGGCAGCAGTTCGGCGCAGGGCAGGCCCTGGGCTTTCAATTGCTCGGCAATGGCCTGGGCGAAACCGAACCAGGATGTTTCGCCTTGGGCCGCCAGGTGATAGATGCCCCAGGCGCCTGCTTGACCCGCTTGCCAGCGCTCGATCAGGCTGCGGGTGCTGGTGGCGAGCGTTCCGGCCCAGGTTGGGGCGCCCACCTGGTCGTCTACCACGCGTAATTGAGGCTGTTCCTGCAGCAGCCGTTGCATGGTCAGCAGGAAGTTGCGCCCGTAGCGCGAATAGACCCAGCTGGTGCGCAGGATCAGGTGTTTTCCGGCGACTGCGACAATCGCTTGTTCCCCTGCCAGCTTGCTGTGGCCATACACGCCCAAGGGGCTGGGTGCATCGTCTTCGTTGTAAGGCGTGGTTTTGCCACCATCGAACACATAGTCGGTGGAGAAGTGGATCAACGGGGCGCCAAGCCTTTTGGCTTCTTCTGCGAGCACGCGGGGGCCATCGGCATTGATGGCAAACGCCAGCTCCGGCTCTTGCTCTGCCTGGTCCACGGCCGTGTAGGCGGCCGCGTTGATGATCAGCTCAGGGGCGAGCCGGCGCAGGGGAGCACGCAACGCTTCAGGTGCGGCCAGGTCCAGTTGCTCGCGCCCCAGTACATGCAACTCGCCAAGGCCTGCCAAGTGCACCTGCAGGGCCTGGGCAACCTGGCCGTTGCGGCCACAGACGAGAATTTTCATGGCAGCAGTTGCGCCTCACTGAATGGCACGCCGAGCTTGTCTTTATCAGACAGCACCGGCGGCTCATCCAGCTGCCAGTCGATGGCCAGTTGCGCATCATCCCAGCGGATGCACCGGTCTGCGCCCGGGTTGTAGTAGTCGGTGGTCTTGTAGAGAAACTCGGCCGACTCGCTCATGACCGAGAAACCGTGCGCGAACCCAGGTGGAATCCACAACTGGCGATAGTTGTCGGCCGACAAGTGAACCGCCACCCATTGGCCAAAGGTGGGTGAACTCTTGCGCACGTCCACGGCAATGTCGCGGATTTCGCCGTGTATCACGCGCACCAGCTTGCCCTGGGTGTTTTCCACCTGGTAGTGCAGCCCGCGCAGCACACCCTTGACCGAGCGGGAGTGGTTGTCCTGCACAAAGTGCGCGGTAACGCCGGTCTGCTGCGCGAAATCGTGGGCATTGTACGCTTCGAAAAAGAAGCCACGGCTGTCGCTGAAGACCTTTGGTTCGATAATCAGTACGTCAGGGATGTTGGTGGGGATGATATTCATGTAGTTTCGTTGGCCAGTTTGCCCAGGTACTGACCGTAACCGGTCTTCTTCAGTTTTTCTGCCTTGGCCAGCAACTGGTCGCGGGTGATCCAGCCCTTGTTGAAGGCAATTTCCTCCAGGCACGCCACTTTCAGGCCCTGGCGGTTTTCGATGGTTTGCACGTACTGCGAGGCGTCCAGCAGGCTTTCATGGGTACCGGTATCGAGCCAGGCAAAGCCGCGACCGAAGCGCTCGACACGCAGGTCACCGCGCTTGAGGTAGGCATTGGTCACGTCGGTGATTTCCAGCTCGCCGCGCGCCGATGGGCGAATGCCTTTGGCAATTTCGATGACGTCGTTGTCGTAGAAGTAGAGGCCGGTCACCGCGTAGCTGGACTTGGGCTGCAGGGGCTTTTCCTCGATGGAAAGGGCGTTGCCCTGCTCATCGAATTCGACCACGCCGAAGCGCTCCGGGTCCTTGACCCAATAGCCGAACACGGTGGCGCCGCTTGGGTGATTGACCGCACGTTGCAACTGCTCGGTGAAGCTCTGACCGTGGAAGATGTTGTCACCCAGAATCAGGCAGACCGAGTCGTTACCGATGAACTGCTCGCCAATCAGGAATGCCTGGGCCAGACCGTCAGGTGAGGGTTGCTCGGCATAGCTGATGCGGATGCCGAACTGGCTGCCGTCGCCGAACAGCTGGCGGTACTGGGGCAAGTCCTGGGGTGTGGAAATCAGCAGGATGTCGCGAATGTCGGCGAGCATCAGCACCGACATCGGGTAGTAGATCATCGGCTTGTCGTAGATCGGCAGCAACTGCTTGGACACGCCGAGGGTAATGGGATGCAGGCGGGTGCCGGAGCCTCCGGCCAGGACGATGCCCTTGGTCATGCAATGAGCTCCTTGAGGTCGTTATTGCCCAGTCGTTCACCTTGGTAGGTACCATCCTGAACGTGGCGGCACCATTCCAGGTTGTCCAGGTACCACTGCACGGTTTTGCGCAGGCCGCTGGCAAAGGTTTCCTGCGGCACCCAGCCCAGTTCCTGCTCGATCTTGCTGGCGTCAATGGCATAGCGCAGGTCGTGGCCGGGGCGGTCTTGTACGTAGGTAATCAGGTCTGCGTAGCGGGCCACGCCGGGCGGGTGTTGCGGTGCCAATTCCTCGAGCAGTGCGCAGATCGCATGCACCACATCGAGGTTCTTCTGCTCGTTGTGGCCGCCGATATTGTAGGTTTCACCGACCTGGCCATGGCTTACCACTTCCAGCAGCGCCCGGGCGTGATCCTCGACGAACAGCCAGTCGCGCACCTGCTGGCCGTTGCCATAAACCGGCAGCGGCTTGCCCGCCAGGGCATTGAGGATCATCAATGGGATCAACTTCTCGGGGAAGTGATAGGGGCCATAGTTGTTCGAGCAATTGGTGACCAGCACCGGCAGGCCGTAGGTGCGGTGCCAGGCGCGGACCAGGTGGTCCGAGGCTGCCTTGCTGGCCGAGTAGGGCGAGCTGGGCGCATAGGGCGTGGTCTCGCGGAACAGGTCGTTGGCGCCATGCAGGTCGCCATAGACCTCGTCGGTGGAAATATGGTGGAAGCGAAAAGCGCTACGCTGGGCGGCCGGCAGCCGGCTCCACCATGCGCGTGTGGCGTCCAGCAAGGCATAGGTGCCGACGATGTTGGTCTGGATAAAGGCCGCCGGGCCGTCGATCGAGCGGTCTACATGGGACTCGGCCGCCAAATGCATGATCGCATCGGGTTGAAAGCGTTCGAGTACGGCGCTGACGGTGACCGCATCGGCAATGTCGGCCTGGACGAATTCGTAGCGGGTGTTGCTGGCGATACTGTGCAACGACTCGAGGTTGCCGGCGTAAGTCAGCTTGTCGAGGTTGAGCACCTCATGCCCGGTGTGGCCGATCAGGTGGCGGACCAAGGCCGAGCCTATGAAGCCAGCCCCGCCTGTGACGAGTATGCGCATTATCGGGACGCCTCTGATAAATCCATGTGCTGTTCTCTGCAGCCTAGCCTGTGGTTACGGGTGGTAGCAGACAAATATCATTGCAGCGCATCTCGGGGCTACCATTAGTCAGATTGTTATCGGCTTTCTACCAAATAATACTGCAATAAATAGGTTAGGCAGCTTGTTGTTATCGATATATATCGGCTATAAAATGCCCGTAATGGGGGTATCGTACCCTTAAGAATGCTCACACCAGATTGTTATCCAATTGATCAATGCCCCCGGCAAACACCGGCTCAGGGCCATCACAGAGGTCACCCATGAAAACCCTCAACTCCACGCCCCGTGCCGATGGTTTCCATATGCCCGCCGAGTGGGCTGCGCAAACCCAGGTGTGGATGGTCTGGCCGGAGCGCTCGGACAACTGGCGCCTGGGCGGCAAGCCGGCGCAGGCGGCCCATGTAACCTTGGCCAAGGCCATTGCCCGCTTTGAACCGGTAACCGTCGCGGTCTCCGCCGGCCAGTACGAGAATGCCCGTCGCCAGCTCGACCAGCCGAACATCCGCGTGGTCGAAATCAGCAATGACGACGCCTGGGTACGTGATACCGGCCCAACCTTCGTCATCAACGACCAAGGTGAAGTGCGCGGCGTGGACTGGGGGTTCAATGCCTGGGGTGGTTTCGAGGGTGGCCTGTACGCACCGTGGAACCGCGACGAGGAACTGGCAGCCAAGGTCCTGGAAATGGAGCGCTGTCAGCGTTACCACACTGAAGGCTTCGTGCTTGAGGGCGGTTCCATCCACGTGGACGGCGAAGGCACCGTGATCACCACCGAGGAGTGCCTGCTCAACCACAACCGCAACCCGCACCTGAACCGCGAGCAGATCGAAGCGGTGCTGCGCGACCAGCTGGCGGTCGACACCGTGGTCTGGCTGCCAGATGGCCTGTACAACGATGAAACCGACGGCCACGTCGACAACTTCTGCTGTTACGTACGCCCAGGTGAAGTGTTACTGGCCTGGACCGATGATTCCAACGACCCCAACTATGCACGTTGCCATGCAGCCATGGAGGTGTTGAAGAACACCCGCGACGCCAAGGGCCGTGAGTTCATCGTGCACAAGATGCCGATCCCGGGCCCGCTGTTCGCCACCGCCGAAGAGTGTGCCGGTGTCGATCAGGTGGCCGGCAGCCAGGAGCGCGATCCGTCGGTGCGCCTGGCCGGCTCGTACGTGAACTTCCTGATCGTCAACGGCGGCATCATTGCGCCAAGCTTCGACGACCCGGCAGATGCCGAAGCCAGAGCGATCCTGGCGAAGATCTTCCCCGACCACGAGGTGGTGATGATCCCTGGCCGCGAGTTGTTGCTGGGTGGTGGCAACATCCACTGCCTGACCCAGCAGCAGCCGGCGCCGGTCAAACGCTGAATGCCTGCACGATGAGAAAGGCCCGTCATGTGACGGGCCTTTTTTTCCGGCGACGTCCGGCAGTCAGCGATGGCATATGTTTTGTATTGTTTTTCAAGTAGATAGCTCGGCCAGGCCGCGCTCTCGGTTCTGTAACAATACTTACGTAAATTTGCCGCTCACGGGCCAGGGAGTACGTGTAGAAATGAACGCAGCAAGTGAGTCGGCTTTGCGCCCATCGGCAGTGAATCACCCATCGCTCAGGCTTGTGGCGACGTGGTTGAAACACCATGGAAGCATCAGGGTCAGGACGACCGACCCACGACGTCTGCTTGCCGGACGCTACCCCCAGGGGCTGATCAGTGAAGCAGAGATGCAGGCGCTGATGGCGGTGTGGCACTGATTGATTACACATGTGCCGGCCTCTTCGCGGCTAAAGCCGCTCCTACAGGTCTGTGTGCAGTACCTGTAGGAGCGGGTTCACCCGCGAAGAGGCCGGTACAGCCAACAAAGATCAGAAGCTATAGCTACCCGTCACCACCAGGCTACGCGGGTCCCCCACCTGGATCTGCGCCGCGCTGGTCGCCGAGCTGTAGTAGGTCTTGTCGGCAATGTTGCTCAATGCCGCCCGCACATCCCAGTCATGGGTGCGATACCCCGCCAGCGCATCCCAACGGCCATAACCCGGCATCACCGTGGTGTTCTGGTTGTCCGCATAACGCTCACCCACCAGCGTCAGGCCGGTTTCGGCATACCAGCCCAGCTCCGGTTTCCAGGTCACGAACAGGCTGCCGTTGCGCTTGGCCACGTCATTGATGCGGTTGCCTTCCTGGCCGTTGTTGTCCTCGACGATGGTCGCATCCTGCAAGCCGATACCGCCGCGTACATACCAGTTGCCAACGATATTGCCGGTGGCGGTCAGCTCGATGCCACGCGAACGCTGCAGGCCGCTGAGCAAGGTGATATTCGGGTCGTTCGGGTCGCGCGTACGGCGGTTGTACAGCTCCAGCTCATAGATGGCCAAGGTGGTGGTCAGGCGCTGGTCGAGCCAGTCGCTTTTCACCCCGATTTCCTTCTGCCGGGTTTCCTCCGGCTTGGTGTCGTTGGCGTTGCCCGGCGCGCCCGGGGTGATGCCGATCAGGCCGCCGCCCACCGGCGAGAAGGTCTTGCTCCACGAGGCATAGAACGAATGGTCACGCCACGGGGTGTAGACCACGCCGAGGCGTGGGCTGGTGCTGTTGCTGTCCTGCGGTTCGGTTACGTTGTCCTTGTTGGTGGTTTCCACTTCGAACTGGTCGAAGCGCACACCAGCCAGGATCTGCCACTGATCGTTAAGGCGGATCTGGTCCTGCAGGTAAAGGCCACGGCTATCGACCACGGTGTGATTGTCACTCGACAGCGCCAGTTTGCCCGGGTGCTGCTGCTCGCGGCCAGGTTTGCCCAAGCCCGGCAGTGTCTGGTTACCAGCGCTGTACAGCACCGGGTCACGCTTCTGGTTGCCAAATTCCAGGCCCAGCAGCAACTTGTGCTCCAGGCCTAGGGTGTCGAAGTCGCCCTCGGCCTCCAGGTTGTTGAACAGGTTGCGGGTGTTCAGGTCCTGCTGCCAGCGTTGGCGGGTCAAGGTATTGGTGCCGGCGTTGTAGGCCGTGACATAGGTGTTGTCGAACTCGCTGTCGAGCTTGAACAGGCCCAGGGTATGGCGCAGCTGCCAGGTTTCATTCAGCTGGTAGTTAAGGCGCGAACGCAGTGACTGCGCGTGGTCGTCGATGTAGTCGCGCTGGTCGCCGTAAGTGGTGCTGCGGCTGACATCGGCCGGGCGGCCGTTGACCCCGGGGATACCGCGGTCCGGGGTGCGGTTGTAGCGGCTGTATTCATATTGCACCAGCCAGTTCAGGTCGGGGTTGATTTGCCAGCTGATCGACGGGGCAAACAACTGGCGGCTGCCGTGAACGCCATCGCGGAAGCTGTTGTTGTCCTGGTTGCCCATGTTCAGGCGCAGGCTGACGGTGTCGCTGGGGTCGGCGCTGAGGTCGGCATACAGGCTGCGCAGGTCTTCGCTGCCGGCCTGTGCTTCAAGGCTGGAGCGGCGGCCTGGCTCGGGCGCCTTGCTGACCCGGTTGACGATACCGCCCTGGCTGCCACGGCCATACAGCACCGCCGCCGGCCCCTTCAGCACCTCGACCCGCTCGATGTTGTGCAGGTCGCGGATGTACTGGCTGTCGTCGCGAATGCCGTCCAGGTAGAAGTCATTGCTGGCCTCGAAGCCACGGATGCGCACGCTGTCGAAGCGGGTGTCGGCGCCGCTGCTAACGTTGGGGATGCCCTCTAGTGCCTTGCCCAGGGTGTTGCTGCCGTAATCCAGCACATTGGCGGTTTTCACCGTGTCGATTGCCTGTGGCACATAACGCACCGGGGTCGAGGTGCGCGTGGCGGTGCTCACTTCCTTGACGCGTGGGTTGTCCTTTTCTCGCTCGCTGTCGGCGGTGACCGACAGTTCTGGCAGGGTGGTGGTGGCGGCACTGGCCAGGCTGGCGCTGAACAGCAGCGACAGGCCAAGCGTCAGCGGTGAAAGGCGGCAGGGTACAAGCATGGGCACATCCGGACCGGGCAGGTGAAAAAGAGATGCGGATGGTAATGCTTGCTATTTGCTGTTGCTTGCCTATTTGTAAAGGGTTGTCTTTACATATGTATCACTTTGTAACTACGCCTTCTGTATAGTGCGCGCCCGTGCGGATTTGTCGGGTTGGTCAAGATGACAAATCTGACAAAAGACAAAATACCCACCGATAGCGCAAATATGCGTGGAAATGCCCCAGAGCCGCCGTTGATTTTGGTTATATCAACCTGCATTTCACGAGTTTTTGACATTTGTAATCGCACACGGCTAGGATTCGGCCAACGCCTGCTGGCCAAGACCTTGGCCATGCGGCTGTCAAAGGCCGCCGTGCACTTACCGGTAGGGCCTTCCAGTCTGGATCCGCATAGCGTCGAACCTACGTAGGGGCGTTGGTTCCTGGCGTCATATTGCAGAGCGTTTTTGATTAAGAAATAAGGAAAACAACATGTTGAAAACCAGGATCAGCCTGGTCGCCCTGGCGATGATCGCCGCGACCCAGGCTCAGGCCAATGACCAGGCCGAGAGCAAGGGCTTCATCGAGGACAGCCACGCCAACGTCCTTCTGCGCAACGCCTACATCAACCGTGACAAGAAGCACGGCACCGACGACCAGATCGAATGGGGTCAGGCAGTCATCGGTAACTTCTCCTCCGGTTTCACCCAAGGCACTGTCGGCGTCGGTGTTGACGCTTTCGGCCTGTACGCCCTGCGCCTTGATGGCGGCAAAGGCCACAACGGTGGCGGCGGCGTCGACTTCTTCAAGCCGCACGAAACCACCAACGCCGAAGGCAACGCCAGCTCGCCGCACAACCTGGCCCGTGGTGGCGCTGCAGTGAAATTCCGCATCTCCAACACCGTGCTGAAGTACGGTGACCAGATGCCAGCACTGCCAGTGCTGCAGTACGACGACGCGCGCCTGCTGCCAGAAAGCTTCACCGGTACCCTGATTACCTCGAAAGAAATCCAGGGCCTGGAACTGAACGCCGGCCGCTTCACCCAGGAAGCGCGCAAGAGCGCCGAGCGCCGTGACGGTGGTGGCCTGAAGTCGATCAACGTTCTCGGTGGTAGCTACAAGTTCACCGACAACTTCAGCGGTTCGCTGTACACCGCAGACAACGAAGATGTGATGCGCAAGCACTACCTGGGCTTGAACTACGTCTTCCCGATCGCCAGCGACCAGTCCCTGACCCTGGACTTCAACGGCTACAAGTCGGACATCAACAACAAGTACGTCAAGGCTGCTGGCCTGAACGGCGACTCCAACACCATCTGGAGCCTGGCGGCTACCTACGCCTACGGTGCGCACTCGTTCACCATCGCCCACCAGCGCAGCACCGGCAGCACTGGCTACAACTACGGCTTCTACCAGAACGCCGGTGGCGTGGGTGACGGTGGTTCGACCATCTACCTGGCCAACTCGTACTGGTCCGACTTCAACGCCGAAGACGAGCGCTCCTGGCAGCTGGGCTACGGCCTGGACTTCGGTGGCTACGGCATCCCGGGCCTGACCTACAAGCTGGCCTACGTGGTGGGTGACAACATCAACACCCGCAACAACGCCAACCCGCAGGGCTTCGGCGAAGGTAAAGAGCGCGAGCTCTTCAACCAGATCCGTTACGTGGTGCAGGACGGCCCGGCCAAGGACCTGTCGATCAAGCTGCGTAGCTCGTTCCTGCGTACCAACAATGCCGTGCAGCAGAACGGTTACAACGACGACGGCAACGAAGTCCGCGTATTCGTCGAGTACCCGATCAGCATCTTCTGATTCTGAGCTGATGGCCTAGGGGCTGCTTTGCAGCCCCTTCGCGGCACAAGGCCGCTCCCACAGGGGATTGCATTCCGTCTCTGTGGGAGCGGGCTTGCCCCGCGAATGGGGCGCAACGCGGCCCCCTGCCTTTACGCCGGCTCCACTTCCCTACGCCGCACCTCTGCAACCTCCACCTCTCTCTCCCCAGTCTCCGGCGCAAAACTGTCGCTACGTGCCATCCGCCACATCCGCGCATAAAACTCGCTTTCAATCGAGCCACTGAGCAATTCGCCCGGTTTGAGGAACGTGTGCAAGTCCGAGAACAAGCCAATCTCGCTGGAGCTGATACGCCGTGCCAGGTGCTTGGGCTTAAGCTCCGAAGGGTGCTCCAGGCCTGCGGCGGCCAGCATCTCTGCCAGTGCATGCAGCGTGTTGCGGTGGAAGCTGGCTACCCGCTCGGCCTTGTCCGGCACCACCAGGGCGCGCTGGCGCAATGGGTCTTGTGTGGCCACGCCGGTCGGGCACTTGTTGGTGTGGCAGCTCTGCGACTGGATGCAGCCAATGGCAAACATGAAGCCGCGTGCCGAGTTGACCCAGTCAGCCCCAATGGCCAATACGCTGGCAATGTCGAAGGCGCTGACGATCTTGCCTGCTGCGCCAATGCGAATGCTGGAGCGCAGGTTCAGGCCGACCAGTGTGTTGTGCACGAACATCAGGCCTTCGCGCATCGGCACGCCCATGTTGTCGCTGAACTCGCGTGGTGCTGCGCCAGTGCCGCCTTCCTTGCCATCGACGACGATGAAGTCCGGGGTAATACCGGTGGCCAGCATGGCCTTGGCAATGCCCATGAACTCCCACGGGTGGCCCAGGCAGAACTTGAAGCCCACCGGCTTGCCACCCGACAGCTCGCGCAGGCTGGCAATGAAATGCAGCAACTCGACCGGCGTGCGGAAGGCGCTGTGCGCCGCCGGCGAAATGCAGTCCTCGCCTACGCGCACGCCACGGGTCTGGGCAATCTCGGCGCTGACCTTGTGCCCCGGCAGGATGCCGCCGTGGCCTGGCTTGGCGCCCTGGCTGAGCTTGATCTCGATCATCTTCACTTGTGGCGAGCGCGCTTGCTCGGCGAAACGCTGCGGGTCGAAGCGGCCGTCCTCGGTACGGCAGCCGAAGTAACCACTGCCGATCTCCCAGATCAGGTCCCCCCCGTGTTCGCGGTGGTATGGGCTGATGCTGCCTTCGCCAGTGTCATGGGCAAAACGGCCCATGCGTGCTCCACGGTTGAGCGCAGCGATGGCGTTGGCGCTGAGGGCGCCAAAGCTCATGGCCGAAATGTTGAAGATCGAGGCCGAGTAGGGCAGGCGGCACTGCGGCCCGCCGATGGCAATGCGGAACGATGCCGGGTCTGGCGTGGCCACCGGCAGCATCGAATGGCTGATGAACTCGAAGCCGGGCTTGTAGGCATCGTTGAGCGTACCGAAGGCTTTCTCGGCGCTTTCGTTCTTGGCGCGGGCGTAGACCAACGAGCGCTGCGAGCGGGAGAACGGTAGCTTGTCGTCGTCGCCTTCGATCAGGTACTGGCGGATTTCCGGGCGAATGGTTTCGATCAGGTAGCGGATGTTGCCCAGGATCGGGTAGTTGCGGCGCACCGCGTGGTGGCTCTGGCGCAAGTCATTGAGGCCGACCAGGCTGAGCATCGCGGTGATCAGCGTCAGCGGCCAAAGCCAGGCATGCTGGGGCAGTAGCGGCAGGCTGGCGAAGGCAAATACAAGGCAGAGTACGAGGCAGGCGTAGCGGCTGGGTAGAGAGTGTTTCATGGGTCCATCGCAGGCAGGATGACCGGGCATAGGATAGGCAAAGGCGGGGAGGGGAAAACCTGGGTAATCGGTAAAAGACTGTTACCTGAATGCGTATGCCCAGGTTCATGCAGTCCTTTGTAATGCGGGTGCGCTCCTACAGGGGACCGCAAGGCTTAACAGGGCAGCAACACGCTAACCCGCAAGCCGCCCCCTTCGCGGTTCGACAGCATCAGCTCACCGCCATGGCTGGTGGCAATCCGTTGGGCAATGCTCAACCCCAGCCCATATCCACCGGACGCGTGATTGCGCGAGCCCTCACCACGCACAAACGGGTCGGTAATGGTCGCCAGCAAGCCCGGCGCAATCCCCGGCCCGCGGTCGTCGATATGGATGAACACCCCCGTGGTCGCCCGCTCCAGCGTGACCGAGACATCCTTGGCATAGCGCAGCGCATTGACCAACAGGTTCTGCAGGCAGCGCTGCAGCAACAGGGCATCGACGCGCAAGCTGCCCGCCTGGCCGCGCACCGGTAGTGGCTCTTCGGCAGTGGCCAGGTCCGCGCACTGGCGTGCCACCAGCCGGTCCAGGTCCACCTGCTGCAAATTCTGCTGCTCCCCCGCACGCAGGTAATCGAGTACCTGGCCGATCATGTCGTCCATCTGCGTGATGTTCTGCCGCAGGCGCTGGCGGTGTTCATCGTCGGGCAGGCGCTCCAGGCGCAGGCGCATACGGGTCAGCGGGGTGCGCAGGTCGTGGGACACGGCGGCGAGGAAGTAGGCCTTGTCGTTGACCATGGCAATCAGCCGCTGCTGCATGGCGTTGAAGGCCTGGGCGGCCTGGCGCACTTCCTCCGGGCCATCCAGCGCCAAGGGCGGCTGCTCCAGGTTGCCGCCCAGACCGCGTGCGGCATCGGCCAGGCGCCGCAGCGGGCGTAGGCACAAACGCACGGCAATCAGGCACACCAGCAATACGGCGGCGATACGCAGTGCATACACCCGCAACAGGTAATCACTGATCAGCACCCAGGCCGACTCGCCGCTCCAGCCCTGCAGTTCCTGGCCATCGATGGTCAACCAATGGCCATCCGCCGTCGGCACCGCGAACTGGATATGTGCCTGAGCCGTACGCAGGCCGAACAGGCTGCGCCAGACGATTGGCTGGCCCTGTTCATCCGTCAGTTGCACCTTCATCAGGCGCACGTCCTGGGCATGCCCTAGTTCGTACTTGAGGGCCTGGTGCAGCAACAACTCGACTCGTCTGCGCCCGCGGCGCTCGTCATGCTCCGGGGTGGGCAGGCTTTCGGCGCAGCGCAGCTGGTAGTGGGTTGGCGCCTGCAGCGTGCCGGCGTGGCAGTCAGCCTGGGCAATCAGCGGTGCACTGCGCGCGGCGATCAGCCGGATGGGCGCCTCAAGCACCTGGGCGAAACGCACATCAAACCAGATGCTGCTCGACATCAGCTGGATCACCAGCGTGCCACTGACCATGATCAGCAGCAGCTGACCAAACAAGGTGCGCGGCCACAACCGGCGGAGCCAGCGCATGTCAGGCATCGGCCTGGTTGTCGGCGATGCTCAGCAAATAGCCTTCGTTGCGGATGGTGAGGATTTGCGCGGCACCGGCCGGCGCGCGGCGCAAGTGCTGGCGCAGGCGGCTGACGCACATGTCCACCGAGCGGTCGTCGGGCAGGTGGTCGCGGCCAAACGCACTGCGGGTCAGCTGGTCGCGGGATACCACCCGGTTGTTGGCTTCCAGCAATTCGCGCAGCACGCGGTAGTCGGAGCGTGGCAGGGTCAGGGTTTCGCCATCGGGGCGGGTGAGCAGGCGCTTGACCTGTTCCAGGCGAAAACCGGCGAACATCAGGGCTTCCACCGGCGCAGGTGCCTCGGCGGGTGCGTCCAGGCGTTGTGGGCGACGCAACACGGCCTTGATCCTGGCGATCAGTTCGCGTGGCTCGAAAGGCTTGGCCAGATAGTCGTCGGCACCCACTTCCAGGCCGATGATGCGGTCCAGTGTGCTGCCCTTGGCCGACAGCATGATCACTGCCAGCCCAGGCGTGGCTTGCAGCTGGCGGCACAGGCTCAGGCCGTCTTCGCCAGGCAGCATCAGGTCGAGTACCACCAGCTCCACTTTGTGCCGGGCCAGCTGTTCGCGCATCTGTTCGCCATCGGCAGCAGCCAGCACGGTGTAGCCGGCATCTGTCAGGTAATCACAAAGAAGTTCGCGAATCTCGTCGTCATCGTCGACGACCAGCAGGGTCGTGCTCATGCGGAAAAAACACCTGTTCGGTGAGGGCCGGTGGCGCTCGTTACGTTCAATTACATCCCCGTACATGTCGGGTCTGGAGCCCGAGGGGCCGATCCCTAGAATCCTAACAAAAAATCATCTGCAAATACGAAGTCTTCCCAAATGAATCCCATGAGCACCCCGAAAGTCTTCACCCCCATCAGCCGAGGCGGCAGTCGCCTCAACCCGTTGGCCTTCTTCGTTGCCGTCGCCATCAGTGGCGGTGCCATGGCTGCCGACGGCAAACCGCTGGAACTGGACGCCACGCAGATCGAAGACAGCGCCCTGCTGTCCGCTGACGATACTGGCCAGATCGGCTACACCGTCGAAAGCACCCGCAGCTCCACCGGCCTGGACCTGACCCCGCGGCAGACGCCGCAGTCGGTCACCACCATCACCCGCCAGCAGATGGAAGACCGTGGCATTCACACCATCGAGCAGGCGCTGGAAACCACGCCGGGCGTAACGGCCAACAAGTCCGAGGTGGGCGGGCGTACCGACTATCGTGCCCGTGGTTATTCGATCAGCAACTGGAAGGTCGATGGCCTGCAGACCCAGGGCGGCTCCGATTTCAGCGGCAGCGGCAACGCGCTGAACATGGACCTGTACGAGCGTATCGACATCGTGCGTGGCGCCAACGGCCTGCTGGGCGGCACCGGCGACCCTTCGGCCACGGTCAACCTGATCCGCAAGGCACCGGGCAGAACCTTTGGCGGCAGTGCCTACGCCACCTACGGCAGCTGGGACAAGCGCCGCCTGGGCGCTGACCTGAACCTGCCGCTGTCCGAGGATGGCCGCCTGCGATCGCGCTTCGTGATGACCCAGCAGGACGCCAACTCGTTCCGCGACAACCAGTCCGAGCGCTCCCGCGCCGCGCTGGCCAATTTCGAGTTCGACCTGGACGACGCCACCACCCTCGGTGCCGGCTACCAGTACGAGTACAACAAGGTGGTTGGTGGCGGCTGGGGTGCGAACATCCCGCTGTGGTACCGCGATGGCAGCAAGACCGACCTGCCGCGCAGCACCAACGTAGTGCCCAGCTGGAGTTTTGGCGAATACACCACGCGTACTGCATTTGGCTCGCTGGAGCACCGCTTCGACAACGACTGGGCCCTGGACCTGAAAGCCTCCCAGGCCACCACCGAAGCCCTCAACCACCGCGGCCTGGCCAAGGTCAACTCGGCAGGGCGCGGCACCTATGGCGGCTACTGGGACCAAGACGGCAGCGGCGCGGTGCTGAACGGCCTGCACAGCTCCAGCGACACCACCCAGCAGTCGGCGCAGATCGACCTGTCCGGCCCGTTCCAGCTGTTCGGCCGTACCCACCAGGCGATGGTCGGCTACAACGACAGCCGCACCGTCGGCTGGTCGCCGCAATACACCTGCACCATGGTTGGCGACGGCATGGCCAGCGCACCCGCACTGGGCTGCCAGTTCCGCGCCAACAACGGCTTCCCGGTTACCAACTGGCACAATGGCGTGGATGACGACTACGACATCATCGCCTCGCGTACCGGCCTGCACAGCAAGACCACCACCCGCCTGCAAGGCATGTACGCCGCCACCCGCCTGAGCATTACCGACCCGTTGTCGGTGATTGTCGGCGTGCGCACCAGCAACTACTCGTCAGTTACCCGCAGCGTGGCCGGTGAGCGCAGCAGCCAGGAAGAGAACGGCATCGTCACCCCGTACCTGGGCGCCGTTTATGACCTCAACGACAACTACTCGCTGTACGCCAGTTACACCGACATCTTCACCCCGCAAACTTCGGAAACCGTGAGCGGCAGCAAGGTCGAGCCGATTCGTGGGCAAAGCTACGAGACTGGGGTCAAGGGCGAGTGGTTCGACGGCCGCCTGAACGCCTCGGCGGCGTACTTTCGCACCAAGCAGGAAAACAAGGCGGTGCTGGATGGCGACCTGACCACGCCAACCGGTGCCAGCGCCTACAAGGCAGGTTCCGGCGTGGAAACCGACGGTATCGACCTGGAAGTCGCCGGCGCCCTGACCCCGAACTGGAACGTATACGGCGGTTACACCTACCTGCATTTCCGCCGCATCGACAGCGACGGCCGCAGCGACCCGTCACACCTGTTCAAGGCCTCGACCACCTACCGCCTGAGCGGCCCGCTCGACCGCCTTACCCTGGGTGCTGGCGTGACTGCGCAGACCAACATCCGCGCCATTTCCAGCCCCGCTGGCCAGCCCACCAATGGCGTGAGCAATGGTGCCACTGACGTGAACTGGTCCGGTTATGCCATCTGGAATGCCATGGCCAAGTACCAGCTGACCGACGACACCAGCGTCAGCCTCAACGCCAACAACCTGTTCGACAAGCACTACTACACCCAGTACGGGTTCTATGCCGGGGCGATTTATGGCGACCCGCGCAACCTGTCGCTGACTGTCAGCACCGCGTTCTAACCGGACGCGGTCAAGTGTAGGAGCGGCCTTGCGTCGCGATGGGCCGCGCAAATGCAGAAAATGCCGGGGCTGCTGTGCAGCCCAATCGCGACTGTAGGAGCGGGTTTACCCGCGAAGCAGGCGACACGGTGAATGGCACCGGCTTTGCCGGTGTTCGCGGCTAAAGCCGCTCCTACAAGGGGCCGCGCAAAGCGGCCCCCTTTCACTTGGGCTCAGCCGCTCGGCCTGGCTCAATCGGCTTCTCCAGCCGGTCCTCGAAACTGTCCCAGTCCTCCCCAAACAGCTCCACCGGGTGCATGGTCCGACTCGCCCCATTGCCACAGGCCAGTGACTTGGCAGGGCAGTACAGGTCGCATCCCCAGCAGATGCGCTCGGGGTGGCTGGGGTTGGTGGGGAAACTCTTGGCCATGGTCAGCTTCCCTCAGGACTATGTCCCCAACCTATACCTCGGCTCGCTATTCAGCTTGATCGACATCAATATCTCGGCGGACCATAGCAGGGCATGTATTCCGGATCCAGATATCTGCTTGACAGATATCTGGATCCGGAATAATTTGTAGGCACCTTGGTACGCCGAGACAACACGATGCGAGTGATAACGAAAGCGGCGGTTACCAAAGCCATCGAAGCTCACGCCCAGTGGAAAGCCCCCCTGAGCCTGTGGCTCACGACCTTTGATAGGGCGACGTTGCGCTTCGAGTCTTTTGAGCAGCTAAGGGATACGTGGTCTACCGCCTCTGGCTGGAACGTTGACCGCATTCCTTGTTCAAAACTCAGGCCCGCCAGCCAAAAAGGGCCGCTTGATGTCTATGTATTTGATATCAAGAAAAACGAATGCCGCCTGATCGCATGGCTCAACACACGAACGGGCACCCTCTATATCAAGGCCATTCTGTCGCACGCGGAGAACGACAAGTGGTGCAAGAGCGATGTCAGGTAGCAGCCTGGCACTTGCCCAAAACCTACCGATTCGACAGGTGACAACCATGAAGCGGGATAAAATCGAAGCCAATGGACTAGATGCCTTCATCGCTAATATTTCACCCATGCTGGATGGCCTGAACGCCCAGATGGCAACCATGGCCCAGCTTCTGGCCGCCTGCCATGACCCGATCAAGGATGATGTAGAACTCCAGGCGTGCATGGCATTGCTCGATGAGCTCTACGCTCATGCCGACAGCGAAGGCCACGCAGCGGCACGCTTTGCGGAGATGGTCGCTGATCGTGTCTATGAGTACGAGAGTGAGGCGGTGTTGGTCCCCTTCGCCAGTCAGGCTGAAGCGCTGGCCTTTTTGCTGGCGGACAGAGGCGTGAAGCAGAAGGACCTTGCTGCGATAGCGACCCAGAGCGCCGTCTCAGAAATTTTGAATAACAAGCGGAAGATGACAGTTGCCCAGATAAAGGGATTTGCTGAGTTTTTCAGCGTACCGGTTGAGTTCTTTATGCATGGGGTGGTTTGAAACTGGCAGGGTCAGTGGGGCTGTCGCATGAAAACAAAAAAGGCCCACCTTTCGGTGAGCCTTTTTTGATACTGCGTATGGTGCGGCACCAGGAGTCGAAATTAACTATAACTATATGTTTTGTATATATTTTTTATAAACTTACTCCCCGCTATATCTCTAAAAATATCCTTTTAAAGGCACCCCAACCTGTCACTCATGCCAGGAGATCTATTAAAGAATTGCCTCCTTGAGGCGTGGCAGCCACCCTTTCGAATATTGGTTCCTGTGGATGACCCAAAGGTGCAGTTGGTAGAGGACTCCCTAGCCCAGAGCGGACGAAGGATGGTCTCGCATCCTCCGGTGAAAGGAAGCTCGATCGTCTCCTATATGTATATGGGCTGATCAAGTATCTACCATTGGCGCTGAGGTGTATGGAATAATGGCGTTTTGATGCCGCGCCTCCGCATCGTGGCCTGAAGATCTTAAAAGACCCTATTCAATTACATGGAAGACCGCTGTGACTATCTTGGAATATCTGGATTCTACTGAAGAAAAGCTAAGAAAGTGTCAGTTAGAAGCAGTGCGCAGCTTCGTAAGGTATGCCGAAGAGAATGATACTGAGAGAGGCTTTCTGATCAACCTGCCGACAGGTGCGGGGAAAACAGGAGTTATCTCTCTTATATCACATCTGTCAGATGCCTTGAAGGTTCTTGTGATATGTCACAGAAAGGCCGTGAAAGATCAGTTATTTAAAGAGATTTCGAAAAAATTCTTCCGTAATACAATTGGTGATCAAGAGTTTGAGTTAAAGAAAACCTATAGGGACTCTAATTTTGATCAGGGTGACGGAGTTTATATCACAAGCTTTCAAAAGCTGACGATGCTGAGTGACGAAGAATTAAAGAATGTCCAAAGCGATTTTGATCTAATTATTGTAGATGAAGGGCACTCTGAGCCCTCTCCAGTTTGGCGTGAGATAATACGTCAGTCCGCAGCTATGAAAGTAGTGGTTACGGCAACTCCTTATCGTAATGATTTGTTTGAGCTGAACGTAAGTACCGATCATTTTTATGTTTTTACATTTAAAGAGGCGATCGATGATGGGGTTATTATGGAACCCCTGTATGAGCAAGTTGATAGGGAGGAAGATTTGCTTGCAGGCATTGTAGGCTACCTAGGTGCAAATGAAGATGTGAAATGTATCGTGAAATGCAAGAGTCTGGAAGAGATATTAAAATACCATGAACTCCTGTCTCAATCATTTATCACGGCAAGCGTGCACGAGCGACTAGAAATCGACGAGGCGCAAAATAAATTTAAGCGAGTTGGTCCAGCTCTTAAAGTTGAGGGGGTGCGGGTGATAATTCACCAGCACAAGCTTGATGAAGGAGTTGACATCCCTGAGGCTAAGTTACTGATACTTACCTATGAACTGGGTAGTGGTCGTGAGCTAGTTCAGGCAGTAGGTCGGATTGTACGCCGGTATGGAGCAACCCAACCGCTGGTGATCGACCTGAGCCGCGGGGCAAATGAGGGCATGTGGGATGGATATCAAAAATTTGATAGCTATCTCGCCAATGGTGGTGCAGGCGAATTTGTTAGCTCGTTAAGCACAAGTTACTTGATTGAATCTTTCTTAGAGAGCTTTCCAAGATATAGTTATTTTGATGGGAAGTTCAAAGAAAGAGTTGACCTCAATAGTGTTGATCCAGAAGACGATCTCAAGATCCCTCATGCGTCAGTCTGCTTTGTACAAAAAGAGGTTGATTTCTCTCTGCCGCTACTGATGGATCGATTGTATTGGGAATTGCATGGTTCTGGATCGCTAGTCAAATCTTATGAGGAAGTTCTTGATTTGCAGGTCATGATTTATGTTGAGTTCAAAAGTTCAAAGTTTTTTGCAAATAAGCTTTTCTTTGAGCCTAGGCTGCATGTAGTTGTGGTAAAAGAAATTGATTCTGGTGTCGCTATCTTCGATAGCGGCGGTGGCCGTTATTATAATCAGGAGCAGTATAGGCTTGGTAATGCAATTCATATTGACAAGCTGACTGCTTTGGCTGCTAAAACAGCAATTAATCAGATTAAGGAAACTCACGCTCGTGCTATTGGCCGGGCTTTGCGCCGTCCAGAGTCCGTAGCATTGAAAGGGCAGAATCTTGATGGCGGGCGCGGCAGTCAAAGTAACTCCCGTTACGCATTAACTATGGTGAAGGTCGATAATATTGGCCTGGACGGCAAAAGAGACAGTAGTTTTTACATTGGCGCTAGGTCCGGGCGGGTTGTCGATCAAAAAGAATCCAACTTCACTCTTCAAGACATTTCTGAATGGGTCGATACGATAAGCCAATGTATCAATGCTGGAGGGAATGCTGGGCGACTTATCAAGTCCTATGCTCAGCCGGTCAGCGAAAAACCCACGTCAGAAATTTTGTCAGTGCTGCTAGATTTTACCGATCTTGAGGGCCCTGAAGCTACGAATCACGGAGTGATTTATCCTGAATTTGTTTATGTTGACTATCAGCAGGGGATTACTTTCGACGCTCAAGGTGATCTTATAGAGCTTTCGTTAGGTTACTCGGATGATGATGGGCTTTTTGAAGTTGCTCTAAGTGGAGCGTCAGAAGGAAGAGCTGATATCGAGTGGATAGTGGAGTATTTGAATTCCGGACATAGATTGAAAGTGCTGTACGAGGACGGTGTAACGTATCTGGCAGGAGCTTTTTACAAGCTAGCCTTACCCTACGAACGCGGAATTCCTGCTGAAGAAAGCTTTGCAGGCAATGCCATTTTTCCGCTTGACGCACTTAGAGCTCCAGCTCTCAGGGAGAAGGGGCACACTCTCGACCATAAGTATCATCGGACTACTAGAGCTGATTTTGATACGGATTCGATATTTTATTTGATCGACTTGCTGAAAGGCTATGGGGACCAAACAACCCCAATTGGAGCACTGGGTCCTTTCGCAACATATATCCCTGCTTGTGATATTGTTCTTTGTTGTGATATGGGTGTTGAGCCTGCTGATTTCATTTTGTCTTCGCCGGAAAAATTGTGCTTTGTTCATGTTAAGTGTGGTGATTCATTAAACCCTCAATCTCCAGCCGGTGCTATTGCGGAAGTTGGAAGTCAGGCAATAAAAAACGTTCACATGTTGATTTCAGGGCTTAAAAGGGTGAAGCCTGGGAACTTCTCTACATGGAAGCAAGCTTGGCCCGCTGCTGGTGCTGAGTTTCCGCTAGACACACGTTACAGGTTAGTGGAAGGTTCTATTAATCATCCTGCACCACTTGATGATTCACTCTCTGAGAGAGTTTGGGATGTTATCTGTGAGCGGAGAGTATCGATGAAATGTAAGAAGGAGATTTGGATTGTTGCCGGAAACTCTTTCTCAGCTAGTCATTTCACAAGAAGTATGCAGAGCCCGCTAGCGTGTTCGCCCACAAGTATTCAGGCGTATCAACTAATTGAAGATTGGCTGAGCACTGCAGATGAGCTTGATGTGGATCTCAAGATTTTTACATCCCCGTAAGCTCTCTTCTACTAGTAAGAATTAAAGTGCATAGGCCTCCAAGTTTCGAGGCCTTTTACCTTTGAAGGAAGGTGGAGGCGAGCCTTGCTTGGCTGCGCCCCGTGCTGGAGCGTCTGCCGCATGCGCGATCATGGAAGACTTCAAAGCCTTGTTACAAGGCCGGGCGAGAATTTTTCTGTGCGGAAACCATCACCAATTTTTCAACGGGATCACACGCGAGCATTCTCATAGATTCTGTCGTGACACTCAATGAAGGCTTTGAAGCGATTCTGTACATTCGGTTCCTTTCGACTAGTCCATGATGCAGATGTCCGAATCATATTAATTGGCGGATCCATATCTGGCACGTGAGCAATGAACGACGTGGAGACCAGCACGCCATCACACGCCCCTCGACTTGCTATGTGTGCAAAGTAACGCTCATTTTCCCGTATAAATTTTGTATTAAACTTATCAATGCGCTCCTTGAGTTCAGTCTCTGAAGAAAATCCAAACAAAGGGCCCTTGGGGAGAATATCATCTAGATTGAAGGCAACCACTCCTGGCTTTTCATGAGTTTTAAGTTGATTACACCCCACCTTGAAGGATTCTTGAGCACCGGCTCTGGAATATATTTTCTTACATGCTATAGCGTACTCCCCGTGGCTCTCGCCAAGAGACACTACTAAATCCGGCTCTTCGAAACAAACGGGTACGCCTCCTAGTTTGAAGCGTCTATACAAATCAAGCTCCCATAATGCATCCTTTCCATTAGACTCTTGTCGGGTACCAAGATTCATGTCACTCGTCGTAATACGATGAATCGCCTCCTGCGCTCCAATGTCATCTAGCACGGCCTCGACAGCGTTGAGTATACGTATGGCCTCAGTGGACTTAATAAAAGATTTATGCCACTGTCTTTCATTCAAATTCTCTGATTTTTTAGCTATCCGGCGTATTGAGGAAAACAACGAGCCAAGCGCGCTACCGGAGTGGCACTTTAATCGGCGCGCAGCGAATGCTTCCTCCACCCGCGAGAGCGTTTCAATCAAGTTCTTGTAATCAAAAAAAATTTGAGATGGCTTATCTTCTTTTTTGCTCATACCAAACACCTCTATCAAATTTTGGAATAAGCTATCATTGATAGAGCTGGAATGGAATTAGGAATTACCACTTTTAGTCAAAATGCTGTCTCTCAGAAAAAGCGATAAGAAATTAGAGCTCTGCATCCCATGATTACTGAACAATAGATCAGGGTAGGAATGGCTGCCTACTGCTCCACACAGTTCTGTGCTAGGAGCTTTAATGTTAGGTTCATGGAGCGGTTACACTGTAGCAATACAGGAACTCTAGATATCTCGCTCTGCTTCTTGCTAATTTCTGATGGCGATATCCGATAGCGCCAGGTCGCAATTAAAGATGGAAAAGCCATGACGTCCCTAGACGTCGAGCGAGCAGACGGACCGTCAGCAAGTAGTAGTAACTTGTCGCCTCACTGCGGTGGCTAAGGTGGTGCTTGAGAAACCAGGTCAGATGCTTTTTCTGCCAAGCCCAAGGCGTTTCTAGTTGCCAGCGCTTCGCAATTTCGGCCTGGATGATTTTTGCCTGTCGCACATGGCGTTGCCGGGTTGCGTGCGAGCCGGTCAGAACGCCAGCCAAGAACAAATCCATATCGAATGGCTTGCTCATGCCTGTCCTCCAATATAGGCAGCAGCTACGTCGATCCGACCGTGTCCCAGCTCATAGCTGATTTGTCTCCGGGCCTCGCGATCAAGGTTGCGATCTACCTGGCAACATTCACCGCCGTTGATAGGTGCGCGGTGTTGGGTGTTTTGCTCATAACGCTCACATGCGTAGGCCGCTCGTAGCTCATGGAAGCCTTTGAGGTTGTGTGCATGCAGGATGTCCCGCGCAGGGCGGATGATTTCTTTCAGGACATTCAGGTAGGTTTGCTGGGGTGCGATCAGGTTGCGGCTACCCACAGGCGACACCTGCCGTGCAAACCCGAGTGCATCTCGCACATGGTCGTCCACCGCAATCCAGCGTGGCGCAGATGCGCCAGCGCGGCCGCCTTTGGTGCCATCTTGAATATTAATTTTGCCCAGGTCGTTAGCCTCGCGGCTTAGCCGTGGCAGGTCAGCCAAGATGGCCTCACGCAGGCGCATGCCGGTGGCTCGCGCCAACAGAACAATCGCTGCGGCCCGTTGCTGATGATCGCGACAAAGCGCATCGACGATCTGCTTAACCTGTTCGCGGTCTTGGCCTTGCGGAGCCGATTGGCGAACTCCGGTGCGCTGCATTCCCAACGCCTTGCTCGGACAGGGCAATTTCACACACTGATCACCGCGCAGCGCCGCCATTGTCCTGTTAACGCTGGATAGGCGGTTTTGTGCGGTGCTGATGGCAAGGCTACCGCACCCAACCGCATCGCGCAGGTACGCCGCATAGTCCGCCAATACCTTCCGATCAATCTGCCGCGCATCATTGATACCGGGCCCTTGTTCGGAGCGGCACCATCTGACGAATGCCTGCCACCGATCACAGTGTGCCTTCACCGTGCCGTAGTGGCCGCCGCCGAACATGTCTTTCAGCGCCTGCGGCCCTGCATAGCTCAGTTGCCTGCCGTAGCCGAAATTACGGCCATCGCGTCTACCCACCAATGCCATGTCGAATCACCTCATCGCCTGGTCTCCGATTCTCGCCCCACGTCATCCCGCCAAGAATGTTGAGTGTTATCAGGGATCAAGGCCCCTGCGACCTGTGGGGAATGTCCACTACGCGGGACTGGCGGCTCCTTACGTCCGGGAGCAAGGGCATCTCACGAATCTGGCCTCCTGAGCACCGTTACCGGTGGGCGGGTGGAGGCAGCACTGGCTGACGAGACCAGCGCCGCGAGATCCTGAGCCGGGTGAACACAGCACTGCGATGACCGGGGCATGCCTGACTGTCAGTCAGGTGCAGTCCATTCCCTGGTCTGCGGCACCATCATCTGCATGGCTGTTGCTGGTGACATCGGCGTTTGTCACGCCAATTGTCACGAGGGGAATTGCCGCAAAGCCATGTGCGATAAGGGCTGCAGCAGTGGTAGGAGCGCCCGTCTCTTTCCAGAGAAAGAGACGGGCGCAGGTTGGCGCAAACGGAATGGCCAAGCGGATAGATTGCTGCTGGGCAGGAGGGTAGGGTGGCTGCCGCAGGGGCAACGATATTTAGTTGGCATCCATCACATGGGTAGTGACCGTACGAGCTACCGGACGCGAATCGTACTTGGGGTGAACCACCGCGGTTGCGGCGTGACCTTTCAGGTTTCTGGCCACATTCGGCTGCCTCGGCAGCGCTTGCATCTACCGGTCTACGCTTGTGGACAATGTTCGTCAAGTAGAGCGATTTCAGGTGGTTAGCGCCTGTGGATAAAACTATCCCCGGGTGGACATCAGTGGTTTTCCACAGACGATAACTGTGCCAGTCGCTTTTAATAAGATCAGGTCCATTGAAACGGGGCGGCTTTGCCGCCTCGTTTCAATGGACCCGCGCGGAGGAGCTTGATGCGGGGCTGTGGGTAACTTCACAGCAAGCCTGGGGAGGTGGTGCGGCGGGCTACTCGGTCTTCTTGGCACTGCGAAGGCGCGTGACGTTCTCGCCCTTCTGCTTGGAAAACTCATGTGGCGTCACATGGTCCTCGCGGTTCGCCTCCAGAAACCGGCTCCACCAGGTCATGATCATCCGGCGCTCTTCGAGGAACTCAGCCTTGTGGGTATAGGCGGCGCGCACGTTGTTGCGTTCCTTGTGGCTCATCTGTCGCTCGATAGCCGTCTCCGACCACAGCCCGGACTCGACCAGCGCACTGCACGCCATGGCTCGGAACCCGTGGCCGCAGATATCCACCTTGGTGTCGTAGCCCATCGTCCTGAGCGCTGCATTCACCGTGTTCTCGGACATCGGTTTCCACGGTTTGGCATCCCCCGCGAACACCAGGTCGAACTTGCCGGTGATCGCGTGGATCTGCTCAAGCAAGGCCACTGCTTGCGGCGATAAGGGTACAACGTGAATGTCCCCGGCCATCTTTGTACCCCTTGTGGAAAAGGGCACGCCGTCCAGCGCCGGGCGGGTGTCGGGGATCTCCCAAATACTTCGCTTGAGGTCGAATTCATTCCAGCGGGCGAAACGCAGCTCACTGGAGCGTACGAACACATGCAAAGACAGCACCACCGTGAGGCGCGTCAGCGGGCGACCTTTGTAGCCGTCGATACGCGCCAGTAGCTCAGGCAACCGCGATAAGGGTAGTGCGGGTCGATGTGTAACCCGTGGTGTTTTGATCGACCCATAGAGGTCGTGGGCTGGGTTCGCCGTGATCAGCCGAAGCCGTTTGGCTTCGCGCATGATGCTTTGCAGGTAGTTCTTGATCCTGAGCGCCACGTCGATGGTACCGCGCTTCGTCACGGCTTCCAGTGGTTGCATGAGGTCGTGGGTGTCCAACTCAACGATTGCTCTGGCACCGATTAAAGGGAACACGTGGGTCTTCAATCGGCTGAGCACTGTTTTGGCGTGGCCGGGCGCCCACTTGGGCACCATGCTCGCGTGCCAGTCGAGCGCAATGCTTTCGAAGGTCCGCCCGTTGATCACGGCCTGGGTCTTGGTTTGTTGCTTGTACTGGATGGGGTCTATGCCATTGGCGAGCTGCTGCTTGATCTCGAAGCGCTTGCGGCGTGCGTCGCCCAGCCCGACCACCGGATAGCTGCCGAGGGCGGTCAGGCCTTCGCGGCCATCGGGTTTCACGTACCTGAGTCGCCAGCCTTTGCGGCCGTTGGGTTGCACAAGCAGGTAAAGACCGTCGCCGTCGAAGAGCTTGTACTCGCGCTCTCTGGGCTTCGCCGTGCGACAGGCGGTGTCTGTAAGCGGGGCAGTGGTGCGGGCCATAAGGGTAGTCTCCGATATCGAAACGGACCTCTATCCTTAAAACTACCCTTATTAGCGCTGGCTACCCTCGGAATCCGACGGAACGCCAAAACGAAAAAACCCGCCAGAAGGCGGGTTTTTCGGGGGTTCCAGAGATTTTGAAAGCTTTCTATGGAACCTTGAATGGTGCCGGCACCAGGAATCGAACCCGGGACCTACTGATTACAAGTCAGTTGCTCTACCATCTGAGCTATACCGGCAATGGGACGTCATTATAGCGATCGTTTGGCGTCTGTAAACCACTTCGTTGCGAATGTTCGCAAAAGACCTAAGTCACCGGCCCAAAAGGAGAATTTTCTTACCAGCCGCGGTGGATCGTGGTAACGCTCGGCTCGCTTTTGCCCGGGTTGAAGAACAGCTTGTCATTGTCGCAGCCGCGCTTGCGGCAGGGGCTTTCGGTGCGCATGGGCAGGCCGTTGTCGCCGCCCAGCTGCATGCCGGGGTGGTTCCAGCCCAGGTTGCTGCTGGGGTGGGGCGCTGGGTGGCTGGTGCAGGCGGTCAGGGCCAGGGCGAAGGTCAGCAGGGCGAGGGGCACGGTGTGGGTCCAGTGTCGAATCTGGCGCAACGCCAGAAGGTCGCAGGGCTGGTGGGCAGCGCGCGACTCGCTTTTTAATGATTTTGGGGGCGGATGATACACCGTTGCGGGGGCTGGGCATTAGCCTTGTGTTGGCTGGTCGGGCCTCTTCGCGGGTGAACCCGCTCCTACATGGATCTTTACAGGCCCTGAAACTTGTGTGGGGCCTGTGGGAGCAACTGTCTTGCTCAATTTCCAAGATCTGGCGCGATCCCGGTGGGAGCGGGCTTGGCCCGCGAACACCGGCAACGCCGGTGCCATCC
>NZ_JBIVIF010000060.1:0-34448 GCF_044749595.1 Pseudomonas sp. NPDC089392 | reverse complement strand
TCGTGTTTGGGGGGGCGGGCGCGGGGTCTCCAAAACCAAAACCCCCCCTACTGGTGCGCCGCAGGTGAATTGTCGCGGTCGCGGCTCGCGCCGCTCCTACAGGTAGATCGCGCAGATCGCGGCAGCGGAAAAAAGAAGACCGGCCTGGGCCGGTCTTCTTTATCGCTTAGAAACAGCGCTTACGAACGGCCGTACACATCCTCGAGCCGGACGATATCGTCCTCGCCCAGATAGCTGCCCGACTGCACTTCGATCAGCTCGACCGGCTCGGTGCCGCGGTTGCGCAAACGGTGCACGCTGCCGAGCGGGATGTACGTGCTCTCGTTCTCGCGCAGCTCGAACACCTTCTCGTCGCAGGTGACCTCGGCCACGCCCGACACCACGATCCAGTGCTCGGCGCGCTTGTGGTGCTTCTGCAGGCTCAGCGCCGCGCCCGGCTTGACCACGATGCGCTTGACCTGGAAGCGCTCGCCCATGTCGATGGAGTCGTAATTGCCCCACGGACGGTAGACCTTGCGGTGGAACAGGTGCTCCTGCCGCCCGGCCTGCTTGAGCTTGTCGACGATGGTCTTGACGTCCTGCACCCGGTCCTTGCGCGCGACCAGGGTCGCGTCGGGCGTATCGACGATGACCAGGTCTTCGACGCCGATGGTCGCGATCATGCGCCGTTCCGACGCGCGCACCAGGCTGTCGCGGGTGTCGACCGAAATCACGTCGCCTTCGTAGCGGTTGCCGTCGTCGTCGCGCTCGGCCACCGCCCACAGCGACGACCACGAGCCGATATCGCTCCAGCCGCAGCTGACCGGCACCACCGCGGCGCGGTCGGTCTTCTCCATCACCGCGTAGTCGATGGAATCGTTCGGGCTGGCCGCGAACGCGTCCTTGCCGACGCGGATGAAGTCGAGGTCGCGGCTGGCCTGCGCATAGGCGGCGCGCGCGGCCTCGAGGATGCCGGGCGCCAGCTTCTGCAACTCGTCCAGATAACGCTGGGCCTTGAACAGGAACATGCCCGAGTTCCAGGCATAGGTGCCGGCGGCGACATAGCCTTCGGCGGTGGCCTGGTCGGGCTTCTCGACGAAACGGCTGACCTGGTAGCCGCCCTCGCCCAGCGCTTCGCCGCGGGCGATGTAGCCGTAGCCGGTTTCCGGATAATCCGGAGTGATGCCGAAGGTGACCAGCCAGTCCTGCTCGGCCAGCACGGCGGCGCGCGCGACCGCGTCGCGGAACGCCTCGACGTCTTCGATCAGGTGATCGGCCGGCAGCACCAGCATGGTCGCCGCGGGCTCCTGCGCGACCAGGTGCAGCGCGGCCAGGGCGATCGCCGGCGCGGTGTTGCGCGCGCTCGGCTCCAGCAGGATCGCGCCGTTGGCCACGCCGATGCCCTGCAGCTGTTCGCCGACCATGAAGCGATGGTCTTCGGCGCAGACGGTGACCGGCGCGCCGGTGTCGGGCAGCGCGTTGGCGCGCAGCAGGGTTTCCTGGAACAGCGAGTGGTCGCCGATCAGCGAAAGGAATTGCTTGGGCTGATTTTGGCGCGACAGCGGCCAAAGGCGCGAACCGCTGCCACCACTGAGAACGACGGGGTGAAGCATCCTGGCTCCAGATTTCGGAACGAAAAGGGGCGCCAAGGATAGCCGAACCCCCGTTCGCTCCGGCTTCACGGCCGCTAAACCGGACGAGTCCGAGCCCCGGTAATATGACCTGCGTGCCAGCTTGGTCCGCGCCGCGCCCCCATGCTGGCCCCTTTCGATGCCACGGACGGAACGATGAACGCGCCCACCCTGCCCGCTCCCCAGCACCTGAACGGCCCCGGCGACTCGCGGATCGAAGCCAGCGCGTTCGGAGCGCACCTGCTGTCGTGGCACTGCCGCGGCCGCGAGCGCCTGTACCTGAGCCCGAACGCCAGTTTCGGCGCCGGCAAGGCGATCCGCGGCGGCGTGCCGGTGATCTTCCCGCAGTTCGCCGAACGCGGCGACGGCCCCCGCCACGGCTTCGCCCGCACCCTGACCTGGGAGGCCGAACCGCAGCCGCAACGGCTGTCGTTCCGGCTGCGCGACCGCGAGGAAACCCGCCGCCACTGGCCGCACCGGTTCGAGGCCGAACTGGACCTGGAGCCCGGCGAAGACCGCCTGCGCATCGCCCTGACCGTACGCAACGCCGACCGCGCCGCGTTCGAATTCAGTGCCGCCCTGCATACCTATCTGGCCGTGGCCGACGTCGCCGCGGCCCTGGTCCATGGCCTGGAAGACCGGCCGTACCTCGATTCGGCCGACGGCGGCGCGACCCGCCCGGCCAGCGACGCGCCGGTGCGCTTCGACGGCGAGGTCGACCGCATCTACCCCGACACCCGCCGGCCGCTGCGCATCACCGACGGCGAGCACATGCTGCGCTGCGAAGCCGAGGGCTTCGCCGACACCGTGGTGTGGAATCCCGGTGCCGAACTGGCCGCCGGCATGGCCGACCTGGAGCCCGCCGGCCACCGCCGCTTCATCTGCGTGGAAGCCGCGCAGGTGCTGCAGCCGGTGCGGCTGGAGCCCGGCCAGGTCTGGACCGGGGCGCAGATCCTGGTGGTGGAAAGCTCGTCCTCGCAGTACCGCATCGGCGGCTGAACCGCGCCGGGGCGCCGCGCCGCCGCCCCCGCCGTGCCCGCGCGTTGCGCCCGCAAGCCTTGCCCGGCGCGGGTTTGCGGCCGACTGCGTCGGCTGGCCGTCTCCGCTACAATCGAGGGCTGTCGGCCGTCCCCCGGCCCACACCCCCCACAAGGAAATCCCGCACGATGAAGATCCTCGTCGGCTACAAGCGCGTGGTGGACTACAACGTCCGCATCCAGGTCAAGCCGGACGGTTCCGGCGTGATCACCGACGGCGTCAAGCTGTCGGCCAACCCGTTCGACGAAATCGCCCTGGAAGAAGCGCTGCGCCTGCGCGACAAGGGCATCGCGACCGAAGTCGTGGTCGCCACCATCGCCCCCGCCGACGCCCAGGCGCACCTGCGCAACGGCCTGGCGATGGGCGCCAACCGCGCCGTCCACGTGGTCAGCGACCAGCCGATCCAGCCGCTGACCGCCGCGCGCGCGCTGCTGAAGCTGATCGAGAAGGAACAGCCGGACATCGTCATCCTCGGCAAGCAGGCCATCGACGACGACGCCAACCAGACCGGCCAGATGCTGGCCACGCTGTGGGGCCGCCCGCAGGCGACCTTCGCGTCCAAGCTCGAGGTCGCCGACGGCAAGGCCACGGTCACGCGCGAAGTCGACGCCGGCCTGGAAACCCTGGAAGTGGATCTGCCTGCGGTGGTGACCACCGACCTGCGCCTCAACGAGCCGCGCTTCATCAAGCTGCCCGACATCATGAAGGCCAAGAGCAAGCCGCTGGAAACCATCGCGTTCGCCGACCTCGGCGTCGACGCCGGCGACACCCTCAAGACCACCCATTACGCGCCGCCGCCGAAGCGCAGCAAGGGCGTGATGGTCAAGGACGCGGCCGAACTGGTCGCCGCACTGAAGCAGAAGGGGTTGCTGTGATGAGCAAGGTATTGATCGTCGCCGAACATCTGGAAGGCAAGCTCAACGCGTCGACCGCCAAGTGCGTGTCGGCCGCGCAGGCGCTCAAGCCCGAGTCCATCGACATCGTCGTGCTCGCCGCCGACCCGGCCGCCGTGGCCGCGCAGGCCGCGCAGATCGCCGGCGTGGCCAAGGTGCTGACCGTGGCCAACGCCGCCAACGCCAACGCCATCGCCCAGGTCCAGGCGCCGCAGGTCGCCGCGGTCGCGAACGGCTACAGCCACGTGTTCGGCCCCTCGACCACCTTCGGCAAGGACCTGATGCCGTGCGTGGCCGCGCTGCTCGGCGTGGCCCAGGTGTCGGACGTGATGGCGGTCGAAGGCAGCCACACCTTCAAGCGCCCGATCTACGCCGGCAACGCCATCGTCACCGTCGAAGCCCCGGCCGACCACGCCGTGGTCGCGACCGTGCGCACCGCCTCGTGGCCGGAAGCGGCCGGCGGCGGCAGCGCCGCGGTCGAAGCCGCGTCGGTCGACGCCGCGCTGCCGAGCCACACCCGCTACATCGGCCTGGCCGCCGGCAAGTCCGACCGTCCCGACCTGCAGAGCGCCAGGCGCGTGGTCTCCGGCGGCCGCGGCGTCGGTTCGCAGGAGAACTTCAAGATCATCTACGACTTCGCCGACAAGCTCGGCGCCGCCGTCGGCGCCTCGCGCGCCGCGGTCGACGCCGGCTACGTCCCGAACGAACTGCAGGTCGGCCAGACCGGCAAGATCATCGCCCCCGAGCTGTACGTCGCCGTCGGCATCAGCGGCGCGATCCAGCACCTGACCGGCATCAAGGACGCCGGCACCATCGTCGCGATCAACAAGGACGGCGAGGCGCCGATCTTCGAGATCGCGGACATCGGGTTGGTGGGGGATCTGTTCAAGCTGTTGCCGGAGCTGGAAGCCGCGCTCGGTTGAAAAGCGCGACCGGCGGCTCGCGCGCAGCGCCAGCCGCCGGAGCGCCCCATGCATTGCTGCAGCAAAGATGCTTTAAGCGCCGGCGCGAAAGACCGGCCTGAAATCCGGCGGCTGACGGTCAGCGAGTTCGCCGACGATGGATCCGAAATGATAGTGGGCAATGGTTAATCGCTAAGGCGTTCAAAGCGCGCTCGGAAAACATTCGAGCCGCGACGATTTTCGCCTCCGGCGTGTCGAATTCCTCGGAAACGGCGCCGCAGCCGTTGCTGCGCGACCGCCAGATGCCGGCCGAAGCGCTGCTCGGCGCGCACGGCAAGTTCGTTTAGTTCAGCACCTGCAGCCTGACCGACGCGGATCGCAAGGCCACGCCTTACGTGGCGCACGAGACCGCGATGGAGGCCCTGGTGCTCGCCCATCGCGATGCGCTGGTGATCCGACTGCCGCAGGCCGTCGGCCATACGCCCAATCCGCATACGCCGACCAACTTCCTCGCATCGCGAGCGGCGAGCGGTTCACGCTGTGGACCAAGGCGGTCCGCTCGCTGATCGACTTCGACGACATCGCCAGCATCGCGATCGCCATGATCGACGAGGGCCTCAGCGGCCGCGTGGCGCACGTCGCCGCGGCGGTGATGGTCGACGGCCGCAAGGTCGGCGAATACGACTTCACCCTCGACAATGCCGACGCCAAGCCGCTGGAGTTCGAGTACGCCTGCGCCGACGCGCACAAGGCCGGAAACGCACTGGCGTTGAATTTCGATATCGGCGGCGCGGCGATGCCGTCCGCGCTGGGAGTCGGATCGGACAACCGTCCGCTCGGCAGCAGCGATAACCGGCCGATCGCCGCATAGTCGGTACGACGTGGCCGAGAACCGGCCACGTCTTGCGCGAGCCCTTCGCGACCGTCGCTCAGACGGTCTTCTTGCGGAACACCTTCACGATTCCGCGCAGCAGCAACTCCTCGCGGCTGAACCCCAGCGACAGGCAACGCTCGAAATTCTCGTGCGATTCGCTGCCCGGGATCGCGCAGCCGCTCCAGTCGTTCTCGTACAGAAACTCGACCCGGCCGCGGATCGAATCGAACAGTTCCCGGTAGTACGAGAGCCGGCGCCGGTTCATGGCGTGCAGATACTCGGAAACCTCGTCCTCCGGCGCGCCGGCCTGCCGCATCATCTCGGAGAACTGTTCGTTGTCGCTGATCAGATGCTGCCAGGGCCGGGAGACCCGGTGCTGGAAGTGGCTGCCGAAATCGCAAGTCCAGATCGGATCGAACGTGATGTAGGCGAAACCGCCGGGCTTGAGCACGCGCACGATCTCGTTCAGCGCAGCGCCCGGATCGGGGATGTGCTCGAACGCGTTGAACGAACACACCGCGTCGAAAACCCCGTCGCGGTAGATCGTGTTCATCGCATCGACGGCGTGGAACTCCAGCCGCTGGATCGGAAACCGGTAGTCGTGCCGGCCGAACTTTTCGTGCAGGAGCTTGACCAGTTCGCCGCCGAAACGGGCGTTCTGGTCGAAGTAATCGGAGCAGTAGATCCGCCCGACCTCGTTGGCCAGGAAGCCGCTGTGCATCCCGGCGCCGCCGCCCACGTCCAGTACCAGGTCGTTCGGCGAGAAGCTCAACCCGCTCTGCGACAGCATGTGTTTCATCCGATCGACTTCGGCCAGATGCTCAGCCAGGTCGCGCGCTTCGTCGTATGACATCGGGTGCTCCAAGAACGGATACGTGGTGACGAACGGTTGTAATGCGAACGGCGACGTCGCTGTCAGGCGTACTTTCGCAGAAGGAACTTGCCGCCGTACGTGGTGAAATCGCGCCGATCCGGGAAGCGCTCGCGCAACAGGCCCAGGGTCTTGCGATCCAGCGGCGCGTACATGTACTCGCTGCCGACCATCTGGAAATAGGTCGAGAACAAGGCCAGATAGTCGTCGAAGAACCGGCGGTTGATGATGTCGGTGTCGAACATCCAGTGCTGCACCACCCTGGCCTGATCTTCGGTAGCGCCCTGGCTCAGGTACCAGTCGAGCACTTCCTCGCGCGAGCACAGCAGATGCATGTGCGCGGGCATGCCGCGCAGCCAGAAGTTGTAAAGGGGATTGTCGCCGTCGGAATACAGATGATGGCCGATGTGGCAGGACCAGCTCGGCCCGAACAGCGAGCTGAAGTAGCCGCCCGGCTTGAGCAGACGGTCGATCTCCTTGAACGCGGCGTCCAGGTCGGACACGTGCTCGAGCAGCGACAGCGTCACCACCGCATCGAAAGACCCGTCCTCGAACCCGGTGCGCTGGGTGATGTCGCCCACCACGACCTCGAACCCTTCGACGGCAGCGTCCTTGTGTTCGGCCCACAGGGTCAGCAATTTGACCTCGGCGGGCCGGTACTTCAAGACCAGTTCCCGCAGCTGGTCGGCATCGAATCCGATGCACAGGCATCGCTTTCCTTCCAGGCCGGTCCACCTGGAAAAGAATTCGAACATGTCCATCGTCGTCGCATTTTCAATCGGCGCGGTAAAAGCCAGATGAGCAGCATCCATATCGACTCGTACTCCGGTGTCGTGTTCGTCGATTCCGATCGGGGCCAAGCCCCTGTCTCTTAGCGTTTCGCGACAGCCTCGATCAAGATCCCGCGCAGCTGTTCGGCCAACGCCTCCCAACTGAACCCTATCGCCAAAGGGCGGCCCGAGCGGCCATGCCGGTCGGCCAGTTGCGGGTCGCGCAAATACTTGCCGATCGCGGCCGCAAGCTCCGCCGCGTTGTCGGCCAGAAAACCGTTCTCCCCGTCCTTCGCCAGTTCGGTGAAAGCGACCGTGGAGGCGCGCGCCACCACCGGCCGCTCGACCATCCACGATTCGAGCAGCACGATGCCGAAACTCTCGCTTTCGCTCATGTTGGCCAGGCACAACGACTCGGACAGCGCGCCGATGACGACCTCGCGCGGTTGCGCGCCGTAGTAATGCACGCCGTCGCCCTGCAACGGCAGGCCGTCGTCGTCGGGGCCGATCAGGACCACGTCGAGGTCCTCGCCGGCGCGGCGCAGCGCTTCGCAGGCCTGGACGATCATGCGGTAGTTCTTCGCTCCCGCCTTGCGTCCCAGCACCAGCACGAACGGCCGCCCACTGGGATGCACGCGGCGGAACGCCTCGCGGCCGCGGGCGACCGAGTCGTCCGAAAAGTCCTCCGCGCGGAAGCCGCCGCCTGCGGTCACCACCGAATCCACGCCGCCGACCCGATCGAAGAACGCCGGCTTGCTGGCGGCGGGGGCCGCGATCACCGTGTCGGCGCGCGCGAACGCGTCGTAGAAATCGCGCCAATGGTAATAGCGGTCTTCCATATGGAAGTGCGGCAGCACGACCGAGGCCAGCCCGTGCATCGCGGCCGTGCGCACGCCCAGGACCGAACTGGCGAACGGCACGCCCTGGGCGAGCACGACATCGTAGTTCGCCGCGTTGCGGTCGAGCCAACGCTCCAGCGCGGAGCTGTGCGGCCCGCGGATGCAGCTGAAGCGGCGATCGATGTCGCGCGGCCTGCGCTTGACCAGCTCGATCAGTTCGGCGACCCAGCGCTCCGGCAGTTTGGCGCGGGCACGCTCTTCCATGCCTTCGCGCAGATCGACCTGGACGCTGCCGCCGGCGCCGATGAGTTCGATCGCAGACACGATGTACGCCAGCTCGCGCGCGTCTTCGCGGCTGTCCATCGTCGCCGAAGCCCTCAGCTCCAACACATCGCCGGCAGCGGGCAACGCCTGCTGGAACGAGAATTTTCCGGACAGGTTCCTGGCTTCGGCTTCGACCCCGCCGGCGCTCACCGACAGCCCCACCGGCTGCAACGCCAAGCCCGAAATCCTGACCGACTCGATCCCCTGCGGCAGCTTCACCTGGGCGATCCGTCCCGCCCAGCGCACGGTCCGGCCGTCGCTGTTCTCCGGGTAGTTCCAGCCGCCCAGAAGGCCCACGCCCAGTTCGTCGGCCAGGGTCGCGCCGATCTGCAAAGACTCCCGCATCCATGCGGCCTGCAGAACGGCGGCATCGTCGAAGCGGTCTTGCGGCGGCGGGTCGGGCGGGAACAGCAGCACTTGGCCGCGCATCGCAGGAACGCCGTCGCCGGCCGCGGGCGGTTCGTAATCGGCGGAAAAATGCAGACGGTCGTGGATGGCGCCGACCGCGGTCGCGGCCACGTCGATGCGCAAGTCCTCGCTCTTCTCGAGCTCGCGCAACGTGTTGAGCAAATACGTTTCGGCGCCGCCGCGGGCCGGTTCGCTGAAGCGGTAGGTCAGCACCAATACCCGGCACGGCCCCTCGCGCCCGATCAGGCCGCGCAGTTCGCGACGCAGGCGTCCGCCCAGGATGCGCCAGTCCAGGTGCGCAGCGACGTAATCCACCGCTTCGGCGGAAATGCGCGCGCGCAGCGCGGCGTCGCCGCACAGCTTGGGGATCCAGTCGGCCATCGCCTCCGGCTTCGCCTCGATGTAGTGCTCGCCGGCGCGCAGCCCGGGAAAGCCGCGCACGCCGACCGTCGAGGTCAGCATCGGCAGACCGGCGGCCAGGAAATCCGGAACCTTGAGGCTGGAACCGCCGCCCTCGAACAGCGGGCACAACGCGACGTCCGCCAGCGCCAGCAGCGCGTCCTTGTCGGCGCGGCTGATGAAGCCCAGCAAGGCGACGTTCTGCGGCAGCGCCGCGACGTTGATCGCTTCGCACACCGAGCCGACCATGGCGAAATTCACCTGCGGATTGCGTGCGGCCAGTTCGTCGATGATGAACTGCGCGGCGCGCACGTTCGGCGGATGCGCGCTGCCGAGGAACACCGCCAGCGGCGCGCGCGCCCCCGGCTCCGCGGCCGGCAGCGCCGAGCGGCGCACCAGCGGCTGGCAGACGCCGTTTTCGACGGTTACCGCGCGCGCCGCGCCGTAGTATTCGCGGAAGCATTCGCTGTCGGCCTCGGAAACGCAGACCACCAGATCGGCGCGCGCGACGATGTCGCGCTCCAGGCGCCGGGTCAGTTCCAACCAGCGCTCGCCGTCGCTGCGAGCGGCCAACAGGTCGCGCTTGAGTTCGGCCTCGACGTTCTGCGAGGAGTGCACGACCGGCATGCCCTCCGGTACCAGCGCCAACAAAGGCGCGAGGAAGCATTGTTCGAAGCTGACCACCGACGCGGTCGCGATTTCCTCGCGGAACGCGGCGACCAAGGCTTCGTTGGCCATGCAGTGCTCGGCGGCGACCAGATCGGCCACCGACACGCTCTGCCCCTTCAGCGACTCGATGTCTTCGCGGCGGTGCGCGGGGGTCTTCGGAATCGAGCGCTGGACCACGCCGGGCGCGATCGTGCGCCGCACCGGCGCATCGCCGTTGTTGAAGCACAGGAAGGTCACGTCGAACTCGCGCCCGAGCTCGCTGAGCAACTCCTTGATCCGCACCTGGCCGCCGCCGGCGGCCTGATGCACTTCGTAATCGCACACCGCCAGCAGGCGCTTGCGCGCGCTTGCGTCGACCGGGGGCGCCAGCACCTGACCGATCGCCTGCGCGGTGTGTTCGGCGATCGAAGCCCAGGTGTAGCGCGCGTCGGCGAAGTCGGCGCCGCGCCGGCCCAACGCGTGCGATGCCGAGGCGTCGCCGAGCATCGCGCGCAGCGCCGCGGCGAAACCGTCCAGCTCGCTGACGTTCGCCTGCACGCCCGGCTCGATGTCCAGGCCGCGCGCGCCCACCGGCGTAGACAGCACCGGCGCGGCGTGGCCCATGTAATCGAGCATCTTCAGATTGGTGCCGGCGCCGCTGCGCAGCGGATTGATGGCCGCGCCGCAACGCCACAGCAACGCGTCCTTCTCCGCCGCGTCGACGAAGCCCAGCAACTTGACGTTCGCCGGCACCGGCTTGGTATAGGCCTTGCACACCGCGCCGAGCACATGGAAGGTGACGTCGCTCAGCGCCGGCGCCAGTTCTTCGGCGATATACGCCAGCGCTTCGATGTTGGGCGGATGCGCGCTGCCCAGGAACAGCGCCGAACGCTCGCGCGGCGGCGCCGGGTCGGGCCCGCGCACGGGCTCGAAACCGTTCGGCGCCAGGAAGATGCGCTCGCGCGCAAAGCCGAACACCTCGGCGAACGCATCGCGTTCCTCGCGGCTGATCGCGAACACGGCGGAACTGCAGGCGATCAGGCGCGCTTCGATGTCGCGAACGAACGCCGCGCCGCGGCGGCCGATGTCGCCGCGGAACATCTGTTCGGCCAGTTGATACTCGACGTTGTACGCGTTGTAGATGCGCAGCTTGCCGTCGCTGCCGGCGCCGCGGTCGTACGGAAGCGTGAACGGAGACTCGTGCACGACCACGTCGGCCGCGCGCACCAGCTCGCCCATGCGCCGGGCGAGTTCGCTGTCGAACTCGCCGGCCAGCGCCAGCGCCAGCGCCGAGCACTCCGGGCCGATGCCTTCGGCGTCCAGCTTCCAGTGGATCTGATCGGCTTCGCGCGGCTTGGGCACGCGGATTTCGCGGAACGAAGCGGAATGCTCGACGGTTTCGGTCTTGGCGTCGGCGTAGGTGGCCGACAGCAAGGTCACGTCGAAAACTTCGCTGAGATGGCGATACAGCATGTAGTACCGCTGCTCCCCCCCGCTGCGCGGCGGCACGAAGGCCGGGAAGAAGTTGATCGCCAGTAGCTTGGTTCGCTTCGCTGCCATTTCCTGTTCCGTCGGATCCTTGTACTTCTGCCGGCCCGTTCCAGGGCCGGCGGCACTGCGGGTTTAGCGCGAGCTCAGACGACGCATGTCGGCGTCGACCATCATCGTGATGAGCTGCTGCAACGAGGTCTTGGGCGACCAGCCCAGCTTCGCCTTGGCCTTGGCCGGGTTGCCGAGCAGGACATCGACTTCGGCGGGACGGAAGAACTTCTCGTCGATGACCAGGTGGTCGTCCATGTTCAGGCCGACGTGGCCGAACGCGATCTTGCACATGTCGCGCACGGTGGTGGTCTCGCCGGTGGCCACGACGTAATCGCCGCCGCTTTCCTGCTGCGTCATCAGCCACATCGCTTCGACGTAGTCGCCGGCGAAGCCCCAGTCGCGCTTGGCGTCGATGTTGCCCAGGCGCAATTCGGACTGCTGGCCCAGCTTGATGCGGGCGACCGCGTCGGTGACCTTGCGGGTCACGAACTCGATGCCGCGCAGCGGCGACTCGTGGTTGAACAAGATGCCGCTGGAGGCGTGCAGGCCGAAGCTCTCGCGGTAGTTCACCGTGCCCCAGTGCGCCATCATCTTGGCCACGCCGTAGGGGCTGCGCGGATAGAACGGCGTGGTCTCGTCCTGCATCTCGGCCTGGATCAGGCCGAACATCTCGCTGGTCGAAGCCTGGTAGAAACGCGCCTTCGGATTGACGATGCGCACCGCCTCGAGCACGTTGAGCGCGCCGACGCCGTCGACCTGAGCGGTCAGCAGCGGCTGCTGCCAGGACGAACCGACGAAGCTCTGCGCGCCGAGGTTGTAGACCTCGTCGGCCTTGGAGGTTTCCATCGCCCGGATCAGCGACGACAGATCGGTCAGGTCGCCGTCGAGCAACGTCACCTGATCGGCGATGCCCAACTCGCGCAGGCGCCACAGCGTGTCGCTGCTGCGGCGCGCCAGGATGCCGAACACCCCGTAGCCCTTGGACAGCAGCAGTTGCGAAAGATAGGCGCCGTCCTGGCCGGTGATGCCCGTGATCAATGCGTTCTTGTTGCTCATGAGTGATTCCGCTGGTCGATTAGAATGTCTTGCAAGGTCTGGTCCATCGGTATGCGCGGGGCCCATCCGGTCGCATCGCGCAAGGCTTGCGAGGACCCCACCATCCGCCGTTGCTCGGCCCGGCGCAATTTGGCCGGATCCTGACGGATTTCGGCGTGAACGCCTTCGATCCGGCACATGGCCTCGAGCAGGTCGCGCACTTTGCGCTCGACGCCCGAAGCCACCAGGTACAAGCCGCCGCCGATACCGTCGCGCAATGCGGCGGCATAGGCGGCGACGATGTCGCGCACATCGGTGAAGTCGCGCGTCGTGTCGATGTCCCCGGCCTCGATCACCGGCGCCTGCCGCCCTTGCGCGATCGCCACCACCTGGCTGGCCAGCGCGGGCAACACGAACTGCCGTCCCTGCCCGGGGCCGACGTGATTGAACGGACGCAGCACGATCGCATCGAGCCCCTCGCTGCGCTGCCACTGCAGGCACAGCTGCTCGGCCGCCAGCTTGCTGACCGCATAAGGGTTGCGCGGGGCCGGCATCAGCCGCTCGGTCACCGGCATTTCCGCCTCGGCCACCTGGCCGTAGACGTCGCCGGAGCTGACGAACAGGAAGCGCCCGGCGAACCGCGCGCCCTTGAGCGCCTGCAACAGGTTCAAGGTGCCGAGCGTGTTGATCTCGAAGGTTTCGCGCGGATCCTCGAAGGAACGCGGCACGAAGCTTTGCGCCGCCAGGTGCAGGACCGCGTCCGGACGCGCCTGCGCGACGACGGCCGCGACCGCGTCCGCATTGCGGATGTCCCAGCCGTGGTCGGGCGTGTGGAATTCGTAATCGCCGAAATCGCCGGCGCGCACCGCCGCCTCGACGTAGCGGCCGACGAAGCCGGTGCCGCCGGTCACCAACAGGCGGCGCGGCGCGTTCGCGGTAGCGGCCGCGCTCACGGACGCTTCGCCAAAATGGCGTAGTCGGGCGCGACATGCATGGTCCACAGCATGTCGTTGATCGACTTGGCGCCGGGCACTTCGGGCGGCAGCAGCGGCGGCGCATTGAGCTCGCGGTGCGCGCTCAGCCGTTCGATCCGCGAACCGGCGAAACCGCGGTTCTCCACCGTCCAGCGCAACATGCTCGGCGGCAGCGGGTTGCGATGGGTCGGATCCATGTAGAAGTAATGCGAGCCGACCATGATGTTCTCGGGGTTCGGGGTCTCCAGCAGCAACAAGCCGCCGGGGCGCAGCACGCGCAGGGCTTCGTCGATCAGCGCCACCACCTGCTCGAACGGCAGGTGCTCGACCAGATGCATCGACGTGATGGCGCCGGCCGAGGCTTCCGGCATGCTGCGCAAGACCTGCACCGCGTCGCCTTCGACCACCTTCAATCCGGTGCCCGCGCAACTGAGCGCGAAATCGTGGTTGAGATCGATGCCGCTGGCCTCCAGGCCGTGCTCGGCGAGCAGCTCCAGCCATTCGCCGCGGCCGCAGCCGATGTCGATCACCGGCGCGCCGGGAACGCCGGCGCCGGCTTCGCGGATCCATTCCAGGTAAGGCTCCACGCGCAAGCGCACCAGTTCGCGCGAGCCGCGATACTCGTCCTCGAAATCGGCGTACAGCTTGTCCATCTTGGCGCGTTCGCGTTCGGCCTCGAGGGTCAGCCGTTCGCGTTCGCGTTCGGCCTCGAGGGCCAGCCGTTCGCGTTCGCGTTCGGCCTCGAGGGCCAGCCGTTCGCGCTCGCGCTCGCGTTCGAGCTCGTCCTGGTGCAGGCGCTCGAACGCCGACATCATCCGCGAGACCTCGCGCGACAGCCCCGCGTTCTGCCCGCGCAGCTCGCCCATCTCGTCCATCATCTGGTTGACGTGGCGGCCGAGCTCGTGGGCTTCGCGCGCCTGGGTCGCTTCCATCGTGTACTGGCGGTCGAACATCGCGCCCAGCCGGGCGACGCCGTGCAGCCAGGACAGCACATGGCCGATCAGCGGCTTGCGCTTCCACTGCTGCAACTTGTACGGCAGCAACAAGCCGTCGATGTGCACCTGCTTGGACATGCCTTCCGGCGACCAGCGCAGCTGCGCCAGCACTTCCACCTTGGTGGTATGCCCGGAGCGCAGTTCGTGCAGGAAGTAATTGAAGCCGTCCGGATCCGGATCGCGCCGCAACACCACCCGGTAGGCCATTTCGACGAAGCTCGCGTCGGACGGACCGAGCAGTTCGCTCAGCACGTACTCGCGCTTGACCGGCACCGAGTAGGTGCTCGAGCGCCAACGCTGCAGTCCGGGCGCCGCGCCGGGCTGGCTGCCGGCGAAGATGCGGCCGATGCGCTCGCGCATGCGCTCGACCGCGCCGTCGGCGTCGCCCGCGGCGTCGGACTCGAGCGGAATCGATTCGCGCAGGCGCTCGCCGGCGGCGCGCATCACTGCGTCGACGTCCAACGGATCCAGTTCCCGGCTCATCGTTGCGCCTCCGCGTTCGCCGCTGCGGACGCGCGCACTTCGATCGACGGCGGAATCCAGGCGTTGCCTACGAACATCGTCTTGTCCAGGTTAGCCACGGTGAACACCAGCGCCAGATCGCGCCACTGATAGTTCTTCTGCAAATGGGTCTCCCCGCCGGTCAAGGCCACGGAGAACGAGTAAGACCCCACGCCCAGGTTGGCGGGAAAACTGACCCGGTATTCGACCTCGCTGCCGGCCGGCAAATGCTCGTCCGCCTGCCCGGTGTGGTGGGTGTTGGTGCCGAACATCGCCTGGCCGAGCCGGTCGCGGATCATGTAGCCGAACACCAACCGCTCCAGCGCGCCGTGCACACGCACCCGCGCGCGCAGCGTCACCGGCTGGCCGACGCCGACGAACTCGACCGGCGCGTCGTTCTGGTCCAGCAATTGCAGTTCGACGATCTCGGCTTCGCCGGTGCCCGACTCGGTCGCGACCTTGCCGTCCTTGGCCTGCTCGGTCTTGACCGTGCTGTTCTCGCGCTTGGCGATCAGCGCGTTGTAGTAATCGAACACCTCGTAGGGATCGCTGTCGAGCACGGCCTTGCCGCCGTCGAGCAGGATCGCGCGGTCGCACAGCGCCTGGATCGCCACCGCGTCGTGCGAGACGATCAGCAGGGTGGTGCCGGCGTCGCGGAACTCGTGGATGCGCTTGAAGCACTTGTGGACGAAATAGGTGTCGCCGACCGACAGCGCTTCGTCGACGATCAGCACGTCCGGGCGCACCGCGGTCGCCACCGAAAACGCCACCCGCATCTGCATGCCGCTGGAATAGGTGCGCACCGGCTGGTCGAAGTACTCGCCGATTTCGGCGAACTCCTCGATCTGCGGCAGCAAGGCCTCGATCTGGTCCTGCGGCAGGCCCATCAGGCCGGCGGCGTGGATCACGTTCTGGCGCCCGGTCAATTCGCCGCTGAAACCCAAGCCCAGCTCCAGCAGCGCCGACACGCGGCCGTGCACGGACACCCGGCCCTCGCTCGGCTTGGAAGTGCCGGTGATCATCTTCAACAGCGTGCTCTTGCCCGCGCCGTTCTGGCCGACGATGCCGATCGATTCGCCCTGGTGCACGCTGAAGGAAACGTTGCGGATCACCCAGTGCTCGGCGCGCGGCTTCACCGGCACGCCGAACCAGCGCGCGAAGCGTTGCAGTTCGCTGGCGTATTCCACGTAGGACTTGCCTACGCCCTCCACCACCATCACCGGCCCGGTCATAGCACGTCCACCATTTCCGCCGAGGCGCGGCGGAACAGCAGCATCGCGATGGCCAACAGCACCGCCGCGGTCACCCACACCGTCGTCAGGCTGTACTGCGGTGCGCGCTGGTAGACGATCACGTCGTGATAGGCCATCGCCAGCGGCGCGACCGGGTTGAAGGCCAGCGACGCCTTGAAGCCGTCGGGCACGATCTTGATCGGATAGATGATCGGCGTGACCCAGAACCAGAATTGCAGCACCACCGCCATCACATGGCCGACGTCGCGCACGAACACGTTGAGCACGCCGACGATCAGGCCCACGCCGGTGGCCAGGGCCACGGTCAGCGCGATCAACACCGGCAGCCACAGGTAATGCAGGTTCGGATAAACGCCCAGGATCGGCAGGATGATCATCACCACGCACAGCAAGGCGATGTTGTTGACCATCGACGAGCCGACCGAGATCACCGGCAGGGCGATGCGCGGGAACTGCATCTTCTTCAGCAGCGAGGTGTTGTCGATGAACACGTTCTGCAGGCGCTGCACGATCTCGGCGAACAGCGACCAGCACAGGATGCCGGACATCAGATAGATGGCGTAGGCGTACTTGTTGTCCACGCCTTCCAGCCGCGCGGCCAGCACGTTGGACAGGATCGTCGCGAAGATGATGACCTGCGCCAACGGCTGCAGGATGATCCACAGCGCGCCGAAGGTGCTGCGCGAGAACCGCGCCTTGAACTCGTTCACCACCGATGAGGCGATGAAGCCGCGGTAGCGCCAGGCGGCGCCGAACATACCCACCATGATTCAGGGACTCCCCGTGGTTTCTGGCCGCGACGGCACGGCGCCGAGCGCCTGCATCGCGGAAATCTCGCGCAGCCGCGCCGCGATCGCTTCGGCGGCCGCGGCCGGCGCCAGCGTGCGCGCCACCGATTCGCGCGCGCGCTGGCCCAGTTCGGCGGCGTAGGCGCGGTCGTCGGCGAGCCGGCGCATGTGTGCGGCCGCGTGTTCCACATCGGCCTGGGCCCAGCGCGCGCCGGGCGGATGCGGATACTCGCCTTCGCCGACCGGAACGAAGCCGTAATCGATCAGGCAGCTGTCGTGCGCGCTCATGAATTCCAGATTGCCGGACCAACCGGTGCCGATCACCGGCTTGCCCAGCGCCATGCTTTCGGCCAAGCCCAGCCCGAAGCCCTCGGCGCGGTGCAGCGACACGTACGCGTCGGCGCAGCGCTGCAAAGCATGCACGTGGGCGCGGTCGATCACCTCGTCGCGCACGACGATGCGCGGATCGCGCGCGCCGAGCGCCAGCAGGCTGAGGAAGTTGTCGGGGTGGCGGTAGCCGTTGCTGGACTTGAGCAGCAGCTGCACGTCCTCGCGCCCGGGCGGGAACGCGCGCTGGAACGCTTCGACCACCGCGAAGGGATTCTTGCGGTGGATCCAGGAATTGAAATCGAAGGTGACCAGGAACACGAACCGGTCCGGCGCCAGGCCGAAGTCCTCGCGGCCGAGCCCGCTGTCCGGCACCGGGCACAGCGGCAACGGCACGCGCAGGATCGGCTTGGCGGTCGCGCGCCGGAACGCCTGCTCGACGAACTCGGTGGCGACCAGAATCTCGTCGACCAGGTCCAGCGCCGGCAACCAGTCCAAAGGAATTTCTTCCAGTTCCCAGAACCAGCACGCGATCAGGTAGCGCCCTTCGAGCTTGGCCTGGCCGATGTGGCGCAGCGCCTCGTCCAGATAATCGGGATTGACGAAGACGATGCTGATCGCGTGGTTGGCCTGGTCGCCGATGTGCGCATCCAGGCTGCGGTCGTCCAGACCGTGCGGCAGCTCGATGGCGATGTCGTGCAGCGCCACCGGAACGCCGGCCTCGATCAGGGCGCGGCCGTACATCCGCGCGCTTTCGGCCAAGCCGAACTGGCCGCGCAGGTAGGCGAAAATATTGACCCCGGGCGTATCGGTGCGGGCCGCCACGGGAGCCGCGATCGCGGCTTGCTCCGGCAGCGGCCGCGACCACGCCGGCGTGCGCGCGAAACGCGCGCGCCGGCTGGCGCGCGCGGCCAGCACGAACGACACCTTGTCGCGCAGGCGCTGCGGAAATCGCCGGTACACCGTACGCAACCAGGCCTGCCGGCGCACCCAGGCCGACAACCCGAGCAACAGCATGCCGGCGTCGGACCGGGCGGAAGCGCCGTCGCCCGCGGTCGTGCCGGCGTCGTGCGGTTTAGCGGAAGCTGCCATTCTCAGGCACCCAACGCCCGCTCGAGCTCATCGCGCAAATCCGCCACATCCTCCACCCCCACGCTCAGGCGCACCAGGTTGTCGGTGATGCCCAGCGCGGCGCGCCGGTCCGGCGGAATCGAGGCGTGGGTCATCACCGCGGGGTGGTTGACCAGGCTCTCCACGCCGCCGAGCGATTCGGCGATGGTGAACAGGTGGCAGCGCTCCATCATCCGCCGCGCGCCGTCCATGCCGCCCTTGACGTAGATGCTGACCATGCCGCCGAAGCCGTGCATCTGGCGCTTGGCCAGTTCGTGCTGCGGGTGCGACTTCAGGCCCGGATACAGGACCTTTTCCACCGACGGATGGGTTTCCAGCCACTCGGCCAGCGCCTGCGCGTTCTCGCAGTGCGCCTTCATGCGCAGGTGCAGGGTCTTCAGGCCGCGCAGGGCGAGGAAGCTGTCGAACGGGCCCTGGATGCCGCCGACCGCGTTCTGCAGGAAGGTCAGCTGTTCTTCCAGTTCCGGCGCGTCGCCGACCACAGCGATGCCGCCGACGATGTCGGAATGGCCGTTGAGGTACTTGGTCGCCGAGTGCATGACGATGTGCGCGCCCAGTTCCAGCGGGCGCTGCAGGATCGGCGAGGAAAAGGTGTTGTCGACCACCACGATCAGGCCGCGCTTGCGCGCGATTTCGGCGATGCGGGCGACGTCGACGAGCTTGAGCAGCGGGTTGGTCGGCGTCTCGATCCACACCAGCTTGGTTTCGGGGCGGATCGCCGCTTCGAACTTGGCCTCGTCGCTGAGGTCGACCCAGCTGAAGTCGAGCCCGGCGGTGCGCCGGCGCACGCGCTCGAACAGGCGGTAGGTGCCGCCGTAGACGTCGTCCATGGCGATGACGTGGCTGCCGGCGTCGAGCATTTCCAGGATTGTCGAGGTCGCCGCCAGGCCGGAGGCGAAGGCGTAGCCGCGGCGGCCGCCTTCCAGGCCGGCGATGCAGCGCTCGTAGGCGAACCGGGTCGGGTTGTGGCTGCGCGAATACTCGAAGCCCTGGTGCTGGCCGGGGCTGCTCTGGGCGTAGGTCGAGGTCGCGTAGATCGGCGGCATGACCGCGCCGGTGCTGGGGTCCGGGGACTGGCCGGCGTGGATCGCGAGGGTGCCCAGACCGGGCTTGCGCGCTCCGTCTTGCGGCTGCTGTTGGCTCATCGATTCGGTTCCGTGCGCTGTATGGTCGGCCGCGCGATTGGCCGATGGACGTAACCCCGAATTCTAACATCGCCGCCGTGAGCACCCCCGGTTCACGCGGCACGACTTCAGGCGCAATGCAGGCAAACCGGTCAACGGCCCGACCTTGCGACGTCGCGCACGGAATTTTGCGCGCCCAAGCTGAACGCTAATTCAGGAACGGCACACTGAACGCGCCTCGGGGCACCGACATGCGAACTGGCGGCACGCCGCAGCGAGCCGCCGCCCCGCTTGGCCGCCCGCGCGAGCGGACGGCCGCGACGCGTCACTGCACCCGGCGGCGCAGATAGTTGAGCAGGTCGATGCGGGTGATCAGGCCGAGGAACCTGTCGCCGTCGGCGACGATGGCGACATGGCCGCGGTCGAACAGCGGCAGCAGCGATTCGATCGGCTGGCCGACCTGGATCGTGTCGAGCTTGCTGACCATCGCGGTCGACACCGGGTCGCGGAAGCGCGATTCGTCGCCGTACACGTGCAGCAGCACATCGCTCTCGTCGACGATGCCGACGAGTTTCTCGCCGTCCATCACCGGCAGCTGCGACACGTCGTACAGCTTCATGCGCTGATACGCGGTCACCAGCAGATCGCCCGGCGCCACCACCACGGTATCGCGCTGCGAATACGGGCGCAGGATCAGATCGCGCAGATCGCCGTGCTGTTCGCGCTGGATGAAGCCGTTGTCGAGCATCCAGTAGTCGTTGTACATCTTCGACAGGTACTTGTTGCCGGTGTCGCAGACGAACACCAGCACCTTCTTCGGCTCGGTCTGTTCGCGGCAGTACTTCAGCGCCGCGGCGAGCAGCGTGCCGGTCGAGGAACCGGCCAGAATGCCTTCTTTTTCCAGCAGTTCGCGCGCGGTCAGGAAGCTTTCCTTGTCGGCGATCGCGTACGCCTTCTTGACCCGGGTGAAGTCGGAGATCGGCGGCAGGAAATCCTCGCCGATGCCTTCGACCATCCAGCTGGCCGACTTGTCCGACAGCGTGCCGCGGTTGATGTACTCCTCCAGGATCGAACCGACCGGATCGGCCAGCACCAGCTCGGTGTCCGGCGAGTGCTTGGCGAACGCGCGCGACAGGCCGGTCATGGTGCCGGAGCTGCCGCAGCCGAACACGATCGCGTCGAGCGTCCCGCCCATCTGTTCGAGAATCTCCGGGCCGGTGCCGAACTCGTGCGCGGCCGGGTTGTCGGGATTGCCGAACTGGTTGATGAAATAGGCGCCCGGGGTTTCGCGGGCGATGCGTTCGGCCAGGTCCTGGTAGTAGTCCGGATGGCCCTTGGCCACGTCCGAACGGGTCAGCACCACCTGCGCGCCCATCGCCTTGAGGTTGAAGATCTTCTCGCGGCTCATCTTGTCCGGCACCACCAGCAGCAGCTTGTAGCCCTTCTGCTGGGCGACCAGGGCCAGGCCGATGCCGGTGTTGCCGGCGGTGCCTTCGACCAGGGTGTCGCCGGGCTTGATCTTGCCGGCCTTCTCGGCCGCTTCGATCATCGACAGGCCGATACGGTCCTTGATCGAGCCGCCGGGGTTCTGCGATTCGAGCTTGAGGTAGAGCTCGCACACGCCGGTGTCCAGGCGCTGGGCTTTGACGATCGGGGTGTTGCCGATGAGTTCGAGTACCGAGTTGTGGATGGCCATGCGATTCCTGCGAGCCGCTACCGTGCGGCGAATCGGGCCATTCTAGCCGGGCGCCCGGCGGCGGTTCGCGCAAAGCGCCTCAGAGCGCCGGCGCAAGCTCTGGCGGCAGGGGTTTCAGCCCCGGGGTTTTCGGCTCGGATCGGCGCGATACGGCGCCAAAGCATCGCGGCTGACGCCGTTTCCATGAGCACAGGACCACAGCGCGGGAGCCGCAGGAAGTATCAGCCGCGGACGGCGGCGGCCGACGAGGATGGCCGCCGCCGCCCGCGCTGAGTCTGGAGCCGTCGCCGCGGGCGGGCGCCGGTCCGGTCGGCTCGGCTGGCCGCCGCGCCCGGTGTGCTGGACCGGCTGTGCGTGCCGGCCGGCGGGCCGCCGGGGCCCCGCCGGCGGCCCCCGCCCCCCCCCCGCCCCGGCCCGCCCGCCCCCCACAAACCCTCCCCCCCCCCATCCCCCCCCCCGCGCCGCGCGGGCGGCGCTCGATCTCATAGGCGCTGAAAATGTTTCGATGAACACCTGGCGGCGCTCGATCTCACAGGCGACACAAAACCCAAGACAGGCACCCTGCAGCAACTCGACTCAACTCAGCGCAACTGCGGCCCCTGAAACCCCATCCACATCGCCAGGCGCTCAGCCACGCTGGCCCCTACGCGCTTGGAGAAGCGATCAAACGGCGATTCCTGCACGGTGAAATCCACCAGCTCCTTCTCGCCAACAATCTCACGCGCCACATAGCTGGCACTGCCCAGCCCATCCACCAGGCCCAGCTCTTCGGCCTGCTCACCCGACCACACCAGGCCACTGAACAGCTCTGGATGCTCCTTGTCCTTCAGGCGCTCTCCCCGCCCCTGCTTGACCATGGCGATGAACTGCTGGTGCGTGGTATTCAGCACACCCTGCCAGAACTCGGTCTCTTCCGGCTTTTGCGGCGAGAACGGGTCGAGGAAGGCCTTGTGCTCGCCAGCGGTGTAGGTACGCCGCTCCACCCCCAGCTTCTCCATGGCACCGACAAAGCCGTAACCAGCCGCCGTCACACCAATCGAGCCCACCAGGCTGGCCTTGTCGGCATAAATCTCGTCCGCTGCACTGGCAATGTAGTAGGCACCAGAAGCACCAAGATCAGCGATTACCGCATACAGCTTGATGGCCGGATACTCGGCACGCAGGCGACGAATTTCGTCATACACGTACCCCGCCTGCACCGGGCTGCCGCCCGGGCTGTTGATGCGCATCACCACAGCCTTGGTCTTGCTGTCCTTGAACGCGTCGCGCAGGCTTTTGACGATGTTGTCGGCGCTGGCAGCCTCCTGGTCGGCAATCACCCCGCGCACCTCGACCAGCGCGGTATGGCTGGCACTGCGTGAGGCCGCCTTGTCCATATCCATCAGCGGCGAAAACAACGCCAGCAGGCCGAACAGGTAGACGAAGGTCAGCAGCTTGAAGAAGATGCCCCAGCGCCGCGACCGGCGCTGCTCCTGCACGCTCGCCAGCAGGGTCTTTTCCAGCAGCTTCCAGCTTTTGCGCTCTTCGCGCTCCTCGGGCTCGGCCTCGGGAGCTTTCCATTCGTCTGCCATGCGTACCTACCTTGGAAGTGGAATTGCAGAACCACCCAGCCACTCGCGCAGCTGGGAAAAATGATTGATGCACACCTGCGGGCCGAATTCGGCCAGCGCCTGCAGCGACATGGCGCCATAGCCCACGGCCACCGAATGCATGCCGGCATTACTGGCCATCTGCAAGTCGAATGCCGAATCGCCAACCATCAGCGCACGCCCTGGTTCGACACCGCAATGGCCGAGGATTTCCTCGAGCATCAGAGGGTGCGGCTTGCCGCGGGTCTCGTCAGCGGCACGGGTGATGTCGAAGAATTGCTCCCAGCCATTGGCCTTGAGCACCCGGTCCAGCCCGCGGCGGGCCTTGCCGGTGGCCACCGCCAGGCGATAACCCTCGGCACGGAAGGCATCCAGCGACTCGACCACACCGTCAAACAGCGGCGAGGGCTGCTGATCCAGCGCCATGTAAATATCGGCGTAGTGCTGGCGGAAGCTTTCGACCTGCGCAGGCGCCAGGTGCGGGTAAAGGGTATGGATCGCTTCACCAAGGGCCAGGCCGATGATGCCCTTGACCGCGTCGTCGCTGCTTTGCGCTTCACCAGCACGCTCGGCGGCAGCGTTCATGGCCTCGACGATGCGCCCGATGGAATCGGCCAGGGTGCCGTCCCAGTCGAAGATCAGTAGCTCATAGCCTTTTTTCATAAGTCAGGACGCACTCAAACGCTCAATGGTTTTCGCCCAGACTTCATCCACAGGCGCTTCAAGCTTCAGCTCGCCACCGTCCGGCAGCGGCACAGTCAGCGCATAGGCATGCAGGAACAGGCGCTTGCCACCCAGCTCGCGAATTTCACGGCTGAAGTCTTCGTCGCCGTACTTGCTGTCGCCGGCAATCATGTGCCCGGCATGCAGGGTGTGCACGCGGATCTGGTGGGTACGGCCAGTGATCGGGCGCGCCTCGACAATGGTGGCGAAGTCGCCAAAGCGGCGCAGCACGCGGAACAGGGTCAGCGCCTCTTTGCCCTCGTCGTTCACTTCGACCATGCGCTCGCCGGAACGCAGGTTGCTCTTGAGCAACGGCGCATTGACCTGTTTCTTCGCGGTTGGCCAGTGGCCACGCACCAGCGCCATGTAGCGCTTGTCGACCCCGTCGCCACGCAGGGCAGCGTGCAGGTGGCGCAGCATGCTGCGCTTCTTGGCGATCATCAGCAGGCCGGAGGTGTCGCGGTCCAGGCGGTGCACCAGCTCCAGCTCCTTGGCGTCCGGGCGCAGCTGGCGCAGCGCCTCGATCACGCCAAAGCTCAGGCCGCTGCCGCCATGCACGGCGATGCCGGCCGGCTTGTTCATCACGATCAGCGCCTTGTCTTCGTAGACAATTGCCGCCTCAAGGCGCTGCAGCAGGCCTTGGGCCACCGGTGCCGGCTCGTCACGTTCCGGCAGGCGCACGGGCGGTACCCGCACGATGTCGCCGGCCTGGATCTTGTACTCCGGCTTGACGCGGCCCTTGTTGACCCGTACCTCACCCTTGCGCAGGATGCGGTAGACCAAGGTCTTGGGCACGCCCTTGAGGGCCGTGATAAGGAAATTGTCGATGCGTTGGCCGGCAAGCTCCGGCGCGACTTCGATCAGCTGAACGCCGGAAGTCGGAGGGGTATTGGTCGTCATGGCGGGAATCATAACAATTTTTTATGGAATTGAAGCACTTAATCATTGCTGCTATAGTCGCGAACGCCGCCAAAAGCGGCAGGCCAGCGGCACCAGGCTCTTTGCCGGTCCCTGACCTTCGCAATTCTCCAGGACGCGAGGCCGTCCTACGGGGTTTTCGCCAGTTTACCGAATTGCCTGGAATCGCCACCAGCGCTGTGTAGAGAAGACCGAAAAAAACGACAAGTGCGGTGTTTCACCTGCTTACCCGATTCTTTTCGCTGTACCTCTGCCCGCCCCGTCGCTTCCACGCAACGCACGGCGAATGCTTCGGAAATACCTGCCTTGGACATGTAATGGCGTCAGCTTCCCATATTGAAGCTGGCGAAAAATGCAACCCGTTGCGGATTCAGCGCGCGGCAGCACCCGAATTATCAGGGATACGTGCAGGGTGGAGACGTACAGCCCTCGGACCGTGTAGCACCGCGTCCGGCCACCAGCCACTGACGGCTGGCGAGCGGATAAGGTCCTGAACAGATGCCCCCGGGCGTCCACGGCTGACGGTTGATTCCTCCTCCTGACTGAGTGCACCAGGCCCGCTTGGTTGATTCGGATTCCCATTCGAAGCCACCGGGGCCTTGTTGGCACCGCAGCAAACAGGACGCGTCGTCGCGACAACGGCAGGCTGGGCAACCGGCTGGTGCCGAACGTTGCTCGACACGGGGGTGGCCCGGCCACCCTTTGCGCACCTTGGCACCGACCATGAGACGTCGTGTGTGCCGAACGCCGTTTCCGGCAGCCCGGAAACCGACGGTACAACATGAAAAGAATGCTGATTAACGCGACTCAACCCGAAGAGTTGCGTGTAGCCCTGGTGGACGGCCAACGTCTCTACGACCTGGACATCGAGTCTGGCGCGCGCGAGCAGAAAAAGGCCAACATCTACAAAGGCAAGATCACCCGCATCGAACCCAGCCTCGAAGCCGCCTTCGTCGACTTCGGCTCCGAACGTCACGGCTTCCTGCCGCTGAAAGAAATCTCCCGCGAATACTTCAAGAAAGCCCCTGAAGGCCGGGTCAACATCAAGGAAGTGCTCAGCGAAGGCCAGGAAGTCATCGTCCAGGTCGAGAAGGAAGAGCGCGGCAACAAAGGCGCCGCCCTCACCACCTTCATCAGCCTGGCGGGCCGCTACCTGGTACTGATGCCCAACAACCCGCGCGCCGGTGGCATCTCCCGCCGCATCGAAGGCGAAGAGCGTAACGAACTGCGCGAAGCCCTGAACGGCCTGACCGTACCGGGCGACATGGGCCTGATCGTGCGCACTGCAGGCCTTGGCCGCAGCAGCGAAGAAATGCAGTGGGACCTCGACTACCTGCTGCAACTGTGGACCGCCATCAAGGAAGCGTCCCAGGACCGCGTTGCGCCATTCCTGATCTACCAGGAAAGCAACGTCATCATCCGCGCCATCCGCGACTACCTGCGCCAGGACATCGGCGAAGTGCTGATCGACAGCATCGATGCCCAGGAAGAAGCCCTGACCTTCATCCGCCAGGTGATGCCGCAGTACGCCAGCAAGGTCAAGCTGTACGAAGACAGCGTGCCGCTGTTCAACCGTTTCCAGATCGAAAGCCAGATCGAAACCGCTTTCCAGCGCGTGGTCGACCTGCCGTCCGGCGGCTCGATCGTGATCGACCCGACCGAAGCCCTGGTGTCCATCGACATCAACTCGGCACGCGCCACCAAAGGCAGCGACATCGAAGAAACCGCCCTGCAGACCAACCTGGAAGCGGCCGAGGAAATCGCCCGCCAGCTGCGCCTGCGTGATATCGGCGGCCTGATCGTCATCGACTTCATCGACATGACCCCGGCGAAGAACCAGCGCGCCGTGGAAGAACGTGTGCGTGAATGCCTGGAAGCCGACCGCGCCCGCGTGCAGGTTGGCCGCATTTCGCGCTTCGGCCTCCTGGAAATGTCCCGTCAGCGCCTGCGCCCGTCGCTGGGCGAAAGCAGCGGCATCGTCTGCCCACGCTGCTCCGGCACCGGCATCATCCGTGACGTCGAGTCGCTGTCGCTGGCCATCCTGCGCCTGATCGAAGAAGAAGCCCTGAAGGACCGCACCGCCGAGGTACGTGCCCAGGTGCCGATCCCGGTGGCCGCATTCCTGCTCAACGAGAAGCGCAACTCGATCACCAAGATCGAACTGCGCACTCGCGCACGCATCATCATCCTGCCGAACGATCATCTGGAAACCCCGCATTTCGAAGTCCAGCGCCTGCGCGACGACAACCCGGAAGTGCTGAACAACCAGTCCAGCTACGAAATCGCCGCCAGCGAAGCCGAAGAGGCGCCGCAGCCGACCGCCACCCGCACCCTGGTTCGCCAGGAAGCCGCGGTCAAGACCGCCCCGGCCCGCGCCAACGCGCCAGTGCCGGCCGCCGCTGAAGAGCCGCAGCCTGCCGCGCCAGTCGCCCCGGCCCCGAGCGCCCCTGAGCCAAGCCTGTTCAAGGGCCTGGTGAAGTCGCTGGTCAGCCTGTTCGCCGGCAAGGAAGAACCTGCTGCCGCGCCAGTTGCCGCCGCCACCGAAAGCCCTGCAGCCGAGCGCAGCCCGCGTAACGAAGAGCGCCGCAGCGGCCGCCAGCAAAGCCGCAACCGCAACGGCCGCCGCGATGAAGAGCGCAAGCCGCGCGAAGAGCGTGCCGAGCGCACCCCACGCGAAGAGCGCCAGCCACGCGAGGAACGTGCTCCGCGCGAAGAGCGTGCGCCACGTGAAGAACGCGCCCCACGCGAAGAGCGTGCACCGCGTGAAGAACGCGCACCACGCCAGCCACGCGAAGACCGCCGCGGCAACCGTGGCGAAGAGCGCGTGCGCGAACTGCGCGAGCCGCTGGACGCCACCCCACCCGCCGAACGCGAAGAGCGCCAGCCACGCGAAGAGCGTGTAGCCCGTGAAGAACGTGCTCCACGCGAAGAACGTGCACCGCGTGAAGAGCGCGCACCTCGCGAAGAACGTGCACCACGTGAAGAACGCGCACCTCGCGAAGAACGTGCTCCGCGTGAAGAGCGCGCACCTCGTGAAGAGCGTGCTCCACGCGAAGAACGCGCACCTCGTGAAGAACGTGCTCCACGTGAAGAACGCGCCCCGCGCCCACCACGCGAAGAGCGCCAGCCACGCGTTGGCGAAGAAGCAGCCGAACAAGCTGCCGAGCTGGCCGAAGAGCAACTGCCGAACGAAGAGCTGCTGCAGGACGAGCAGGAAGGCGCTGATGGCGAGCGTCCGCGCCGCCGCTCGCGTGGCCAGCGTCGCCGCAGCAACCGTCGTGAGCGCCAGCGCAATGCCAATGGCGAGCTGATCGACGGCGAAGAAGAAGGCAGCGAAGAGCAGCCACAACAGCACCAGGCCACCGAGCTGGGTGCCGAACTGGCCGCCGGCCTGGCGGTGACTGCCGCTGTTGCTACCAGCAACATCAGCAGCGACGCCGAAGCCCAGGCCAACCAGCAGGCCGAGCGCGCAACCGCTGAAGTCGCTGCCCTTGCCGAAACCGACAACAGCGAAGCCTCCCAGCCGGTTGAGCAGGCTGAACAGGTTGAGCAGCCAGAAGCTGTCGCCAAGGCTGAAGAAGTGGCCGTGGCCCCAGTGATCGAGCAGCCGGTCAGCGAGCCAGTGGCCGTGGTCGAGACAACTGCCGAGCCAGTGGTCGAAGTTGCTCCACAGCCAGTTGTCGAAGAAGCACCTGCAGTGGAGCCGACCGTGGCTATTGAAGCCCCGGTAGAAGCCCCAGCTGTCGAAGCCGGCGAAATCGAACAGGCCCCGGCCGTGATCGAAGTCGCCCCGGTTGCCGAGCAGCCAGCTCCGGTTGTCGAAGCCCAGCCAGAAGTGGTGGTCGAACCTGCGCCAGTGGAAGCCCCTGCCGTAGTAGAGCCTGCCACTGTCATGCTGTCCAACGGCCGTGCGCCGAACGACCCGCGTGAAGTACGCCGCCGCAAGCGTGAGGCCGAGGCTGCCGCCAAAGCCGCGCAGGAAGCTGCTGCTAGCGAGGAGCCAGCCCTGGAAGCCGCCGATGAGCACAAGCCTCATCACGGTTGATAGCCAAGGCTGAATGAAAAAGCCCCGCCAGTGCGAACTGGCGGGGCTTTTTCTTGGCCACTACTTTACATCAGCGCTGGCTCCGCCCTTTGTAGGAGCGGCTTTAGCCGCGAACACCGGCAAAGCCGGTGCCATACACCGCGTCGCCTGCTTCGCGGGACAAGCCCGCTCCCACAACGGGCTCTGTTCTCCGCGCGACAGCGCAGCCTGAAGGGCTGGGTGATCTCCCACAGGCACAGCGCCAACTCGGCCCCTCAAAGTGGCGAGCCACACATACCTCGCAGACCTGCCAGCAGTCACTGCGCCGCTCCGCTGATAGCGTTGAGCTGTATTCACACTCAATCAATCACCGGAGAGATAAATGAACAATGAACCAGGCGTCATGGCGTGCTATTTCCGCTCCTGGCGCGATATTGCAACCGGTAACCCGGACAACAAGGTATCCATGCGCGAACTGCCTGAAGAGGTGGATATCGCCTTCGTCTTCCCTGACGGCAATGAGCCGACCGAATACTGGCAAGCACTCGAGTCAGGCATCATTCCCGCCTTGCACGCCAAGCAGATCAAGGTAGTCCGTACCGTGGCCATTGATGAGCTGATCAAGCCTGGCGCCACAGCAAAGGACATCTTCCAGCGCTTCTTCAGCTCCACGAAAGGCCTGGATGGCCTCGATATCGATATCGAGCACACCCTGACAGACACCCAGCGCAAGCAGGCAGAAGGGATTTCGCTAGAGCTGAAAGCGCTGCTGGGGCCAGGCCGCCTGTTCATCTACGACACCAACGAGAACGGTGATGTCAGCTTGCTTCGCGCGCTGGAGCAACAACTGGACTACGTGCTTTTCCAGGCATATGGCCAGTCACCAAGCCGTGTGCAAGGCCACTTCGACCGGATGTTCAAGGATTACCTGGCCCCGTCGAAGTTTCTGGTGGGCTTCTCGTTCTATGAAGAGCGTGGCCCACAGTGGGGCGATGTGCGCGACCCTTTTGTAAACAGCACTGCCCACGCCTACGCCAGCTGGAACCCAAGCCAAGGCAGCAAGGGAGGCATCTTCTCGTACGCCGTGGACCGCGACGGTGTGAAGGAAGGTGATGATGCATTGCAGCCCACGACCTTCGAGTGGACCCGGAAACTGAAGAAACTGCTGTAGGCGCGAGCGACGCGCTGGATGGCACCGGCTTTGCCGGTGTTCGCGGCTAAAGCCGCTCCTACAGAGGCCTGCAAAGCCCCTGAGCCTTGTGCAAACCTGTAGGAGCGGCTTAAGCCGCGAAAGGGCCAGCACCAGCAATGAATCAGTAAAGGTTGGGCTCCATCTCCAGCTCAACCCCGTACCGCTCGAGGATATCCGCCTGGATCTGCCGCGCCAGCGCATGCATCTGCGCCCCGCTCGCCTGGCCGTAGTTGACCAGCACCAGCGACTGCAAGAGATGCACACCGGCATCACCTTCGCGATGGCCCTTCCAGCCCGCCTGCTCGATCAACCAGCCCGCCGCCAGTTTCACCTGGCCGTCAGCCTGGGGATACGCCACCACGCCCGGATACTGCGCACGAATACGCTCAACCAACTCAGCAGACACCACCGGGTTCTTGAAGAAACTCCCGGCATTGCCCAACTCAGCCGGGTCAGGCAACTTCTCGCGACGAATGCTGCAAATTGCGTCACTGATCGCCTGCGCGGTCGGTTCGATCACGCCCTGCTCTGCCAGACGCTGACGTACCGGGCCATAGTCCAGGTGCGCTTGCAAGGTGCGATGCAAGGCAAAACGCACCCGCAGGATCAACCAGCGCCCTGGGTTGCGCTTGAACAGGCTGTCGCGATAACCAAAGGCACAGTCCGCCAGACCAAATTCGCGCAGCTCACCGGTCTCGCGGTCCAGTGCAGTGAGGCCGGCGAACACGTCTTTGATCTCCACCCCATAGGCACCCACGTTCTGCATAGGCGCAGCACCCACGGTACCCGGGATCAGGCTGAGGTTCTCCAGCCCGCTGTAGCCTTGCGCCAGTGTCCACTGCACGAACGGGTGCCATGGTTCACCAGCCTCGGCCTCGATCACGATACGTTCGCCATCGTCGCCAAGCACACGCCGGCCACGGCTGGCCATGTGCAGCACCAATGCGTCTATATCACGGGTCAGCAGCAGGTTGCTGCCACCACCAATCACCAGCACAGGCACATCGCGTTGATGCGCCTGGCTCAGCGCCTGACGCACTTCCTGGTCATCGTGCGCCTGGCTGAAATACCGCGCCTTCACGTCGATGCCAAAGGTGTTGTAAGGCTTGAGCGATACCTGCTCCTGCCACTGCACTGTCATAGCCGCCCCTTGATTTCCACCACCAGCGCCTGGCAAGCCACTTCGACCAGGTCCAGCACCTGCTCGAAGCCGTCGGCACCGCCGTAGTACGGGTCTGGCACTTCATCCAGCGCTGAACCGTAGCGGCGCAGGAACAGGTCCAGCTCGCCCGCCGCCGTGTGCGGGCGCAGCGCGCGCAGATCGCGCAGGTTGCTTTCGTCCATGGCCAGGACCAGGTCGTATTCAGCAAAGTGCGCCGCCTTGACCTGCTGCGCACGTTGCTGCGACAGGTCGTAACCACGCGCCAGCGCTGCCTCGCAGGTACGGCTGTCGGGCGCCTTGCCGACGTGCCAGTCACCAGTGCCAGCAGATGCTACATGCACCTTGTCTGCAAGCCCGGCGGCCTGCAATTGCTGGCGCAGCACGCCTTCGGCAGTGGGCGAGCGGCAGATGTTGCCCAGGCACACGAACAGGACGCGCATCAGGCCTCCAGCAAGCGCCGTACGCGCTCCAGGTCTTCAGGGGTGTCCACACCCACAGCAGGTGCCTCGATGGCGTCCTCGACGTGAATGCGCACGCCGTGCCACAGGGCACGCAACTGCTCCAGCGCTTCGGCCTGCTCCAGCCAGCACGGGCCCCAGCTGACGAAATCATGGAGGAAGCCGACGCGATAGGCGTACATGCCAATGTGGCGGCGATAAGGCACGCCCTGTGGCAACTGGTCACGGCTTTTGGCGAATGTATCGCGGGCCCACGGCAGCGGCGCTCGGCTGAAGGTCAGGGCCAGGCCGTTCTTGTCACTGACAACCTTGACCGCATTGGGGTTGAACACGGTTTCCGGCTCATGAACCGGCTCGGCCAAGGTGGCGATACCGGCCTCCGGGTGGGCGGCCAGGTTGGCGGCCACCTGGTCGATGATCACCGGCGGAATCAGCGGCTCGTCGCCCTGCACGTTGACCACGATGGCATCGGCAGGCAGGCCCAGTTGCGTAGCCACTTCGGCCAGGCGGTCAGTGCCCGACTCATGATCGACACGGGTCATCAGCACTTCAGCGCCAAACGCCTGGCAAGCCTCGAAGATGCTGGCATCGTCGGTGGCAATGACCACACGGCTGGCAGCGCTCTTGCGCGCCTGCTCCCACACATGCTGCACCATCGGCTTGCCGGCAATCAGCAACAGCGGTTTGCCCGGCAGCCGCGTGGAGCGCAGGCGGGCGGGAATTACCACGGTGTAGTTCAGGCTCATTTGTCCAGGCGCTCGTCGTCGGTCAGGGTGCGTGCCTCGCTTTCCAGCATGACCGGGATGCCATCGCGGATCGGGTAGGCCAGGCCAGCGCCCTTGCTGATCAGCTCGGTCTTGTCGGCGCTGAGCTTGAGCGGGCCCTTGGTGATTGGGCAGGCCAGGATATCGAGCAGTTTGGTGTCCATTGGAGGCTTCCTTTAGGCCAGGTGGCCGGAAATTGAAAACGGGCTCAGGGCTTGCGCAGCAAGCGCTGCAACTGGTTGTCGAACCAGGTGCTGAAAGCCTGCGTGGGCTGCGCCTCGACGGCCAGGTACCACCAGTCGTCAGCGGCGAAGGCCCGGCATTTCACCGCGTCCTTCTCGGTCATGACCAGCGGTAGCGGCGGGCTGAAGGCCAGGCTCTGGGCGCTGAACTGTGCATGGTCGGCGAATGGGTGCGGCACCGGCTGCCAGTTTAGCCCCAGCAGGGTATTGAAGAAACGTTGCGGGTTGCCGATACCGGCCACCGCGTGCAGGCGTTGGCCTGCCGGAAAATGGTCAAGCGCGCGGCGCTCGCCACTGCGCAGGTTGACCAGCGCGGACGGCTGCAGGCAAAAGCCAAAGCCATCGGCGCGGTCTGCAGCGGCGCCGTTGTACAGCACCGCGTCGGCACCCTGCAGGCGCTCGGCCGGCTCACGCAGGGGGCCAGCAGGCAGGCAGCGGCCATTACCCAGACCACGGGCGGCATCAATCAGCACCAGTTCCAGGTCGCGGGCCAGGCGGTAGTGCTGCATGCCGTCGTCACACAGGATCAGGTCGAGCGGTTCGCTGGCCAGCAGCGCTTGCACCGCACGGGAGCGGTCGGGGTCGATCATCAGCGGCACGCCGGTGCGCTGCACGATCAGCAGCGGTTCATCGCCGGCCTGCTCGGCAGCTTGATCGGCCTGTACACGCCAGGGCAGCTGCGGCGGCTTGGCGCCGTAGCCACGGCTGACCACGCCCACCTTCAGCCCCTGCTGGCGGCAGTGCTCGATCAGCCAGAGGATCATCGGTGTCTTGCCGGTGCCACCGACGGTGATGTTGCCCACCACGATGACCGGCACCGGGGCCCGGTAGCTGGCACTTTCGCCGCTGAGAAAACGTGCCCGCTTGCGGGTGACCACGCGGCGGTACAACGCCTCTAGCGGGCGCAGCAGCGCCAGTGCCGGGTGCCCGGTGTACCAGGCGGCGAGCAGGCGGTCGGCGAAGGCCATCAAGGCGTGCCCTGGGCCGCCTCGACGGTGGTCATGCGCAACTGGCTGAAACCGAGCTTGCCGGCGGCATCCATCGCGGTGACCACAGCCTGGTGCGGGGTCTTGCCGTCGGCGCTGATGGCCAGCGGCAGCTTGTTGTCACCGCCCGACTCACGCTCGATCGCTTCGCTCAGGGTGGCCAGGTCGCTCTTGGGCAGCAGGTGGTTGTTCACCGAGTACACGCCTTCGGCGCTGATGGTGATTTCCACCAGCTTGCCCTGGTCGGCCGGCGCCTGTTCGGCGCTGGCGGCCTCGGGCAGTTCCACGCGCAGCTGGGTTTCGCGGGTGAAGGTGGTGGTCACCACGAAAAACAGCAGCAGGACGAACACCACATCGATCAGCGACGCCAGGTTGATGTCGACATTTTCCCGCTGGCGATTGCGCCGAAACTTCACGCCTTGCCTCCGGCCACTTCCACTTCACGGTCGCCCTGGATCACTTCTACCAGTTTGATCGCCTCCTGCTCCATGCCCACCACCAGCTCATCGATGCGGCGCAGCAGGAAACGGTGGAAGAACACCGCCGGGATACCGACCATCAGGCCGGCCGCAGTGGTGACCAGGGCCTTGGAAATACCACCGGCCAGCACGGCGGCATTGGCGGTCATCTGCGAGCCCATGAAGGCGCTGAAGATATCGATCATGCCCAGCACGGTGCCCAGCAGGCCCAGCAGCGGGGCCATGGCGGCGATGGTGCCGAGGGTGCTGATGTAGCGCTCCAGTTCGTGGATGACGCGCGAAGCGGCCTCCTCGATGCACTCTTTCATGATTTCGCGGCCATGGCGCGAGTTGGCCAGGCCTGCAGCAAGGATTTCGCCCAGTGGCGAATCGGCGCGTAGGGCCTTGAGCTTGTCACTGGTCAGTTGCTTGTCCTTGATCCACATCCATACCTGGCCCAGCAGGTGCGGCGGGGTCACGCGACTGGCGCGCAGGGTCCACAGGCGCTCGACGACGATAGCCATGGCAGCGATGGAACTCAGAATGATCGGCAGCATCATCCAACCACCGGACTTGACCAATTCCCACACAGTAAACGCCCCTTCGGAAAAAGGCCGCCACTCTACCATAGGACCGCGGGGGGCTCATCTGCCGGAGGTCAGGGAATTGGTGGGGGGCGCACGTACTGGATCGGCATCATGGCGGACAGGTGCATCCCCTGGGGTTGGAATCAGGCCGACAGGAGCATACCGGGAGGTACCCATCAGGGCATAGAGGTGCATTCCGTGGTTATGCATCAGGGCATACAGGTGCATGCCGTGGTTATGCATCAGGGCATACAGGTACATGCCGTGGTTATGCATCAGGGCATACAGGTGCATGCCGTGGTTTTTATGGCGCCTGTGAGATCGAGCGCCGCCCGCGCGGCGCTTCGCGGCTAAAGCCGCTCCTACGTTTGTTTCGGGCCAATTATTCCTGTGGGATTTGCGC
>NZ_JBIVIF010000059.1:0-35302 GCF_044749595.1 Pseudomonas sp. NPDC089392 | reverse complement strand
AGGGCCGCAAAGCGGCCCCGTTTCTGCTGCGAAGCTGAAAACCTGGGGCCGCTTTGCGGCCCTTTCGCGACACAAGGCCGCTCCTACAACGACCGCGCAGTTCGTGATGTTTGCGTTATAATCCCGCCCTTTAGTCGCCACCCGCCCAAGCGGCCGCTGGCGCATTTCTACCGAATGAAGAGGCTAATCCCTTGGCATTGACGATTCTTGGCCTGTCCGGCGCCCTTAGCCATGACCCTTCCGCGGCCCTGTACATTGACGGCAAGCTGATTGCCGCCGCCGAAGAAGAGCGCTTCGTGCGTGACAAGCATGCGAAGAACCGCATGCCCTACGAGTCGGCGAAGTTCTGCCTGGAGCAGGCAGGCATCAAGCCATCCGAGGTCGACGTGGTAGCCATCCCGTTCGCCCCGATCAGCCTGTTCGGCAAGGCGCGCTGGCACTATGCCAAGCGCTACTGGTACGCCCCGGATCGCGCCCTCGACGCCATCCTGATGGGCAACCGTCGCTACAAGCGCTACCGCAAGAAGATCGTCTGGTGCCTGGAGCAGCTGGGTTTCGACCCGAAAAAGGTCAAGATCGAGCCGGTCGAGCACCACCTGGCTCACGCCTCCAGTGCCTACCACTGCTCGGGCTTCAAGGAAAAAACCGCCATCCTCGGCATCGACGGTAAGGGCGAGTACGCCACCACTTTCTTTGGCTACGGTGAAAACGGCAAGATCCACAAGATCAAGGAATTCTTCGACCCGGACTCGCTGGGTGGCCTGTATGGCGCAATCACCGAGTTCCTCGGCTTCGAAATGCTCGACGGCGAGTTCAAGGTCATGGGCATGGCGCCGTATGGCGACGCCAGCAAGTACGATTTCTCGCGCCTGGCCAGCTTCGAAAATGGCGAACTGGTGATCAACACCGAGTACGCCAACGTCATCGGCCTGCGCCGCCATAAAGAGAAGGGCAAGGGCTTCTACTTCTCGCCGAAGCTGATCGAATGGCTGGGTCCCAAGCGCGAAGGCGACATCGCCGACGAGCCGTACATCCATTACGCGGCCAGCATGCAGGCGCTGTTCGAGAAGATCGCCCTGCAGATGATCGACCATTACCTGGGCGACACCCTGCGTGAAACCGGCAAGCTGGCCTTTGCCGGTGGTTGCGCACTGAACGTCAAGCTCAACCAGAAGATCATTGCCCGCCCGGACCTGAAAGAACTGTTCGTGCAGCCGGCTTCCGGTGACGCCGGTACTGCCGTTGGCGCTGCTGCCTACGTTTCCCACGCCCGTGGCGTGCCGGTCGAGAAGATGGAACACGTCTACCTCGGCCCGTCTTACTCCAACGAAGACGTGATCGCTGCCTGCGCCCGTCACCCGAATGCACCGAAATGGCGCAAGCTCGACGACATGCCGCAGCGCATCGCCAAGATCATGGTCGATGGCAACCCGGTGGCCTGGTTCCAGGGCCGCATGGAGTTCGGCCCGCGTGCCCTGGGTGGCCGTTCGATCATCGGCTGCCCGAGCGTGCCGGGCGTGGCCAACCGCATCAACGAGCAGATCAAGTTCCGCGAACGCTGGAGACCTTTCTGCCCGTCAATGCTCGACACCGTCGCCCCGCAGATGATCAAGGTCGACCACCCGGCGCCGTTCATGACCTTCACCTTCGAAGTGGCTGAAGAGTGGAAAACCCGCGTGCCGGAAGTTGTCCACGAGGACGGCACTTCCCGTGCCCAGGTGCTCAAGCGCGAGTACAACCCGCGCTACTACGACATGATGAAGGCGCTGGAAGACCTGACCGGCAACGGCGTGTCGCTGAACACCTCGCTGAACCGCCGTGGCGAACCGATGATCTGCTCGCCGACCGATGCCCTGAACATGTTCTTCGGCTCGGACCTGCAGTACCTGATCATGGAAGACATCCTGGTTGTGAAGGACGGCGCGGCCCTGTATGACCAGCCGCTCTGAACCGCGCATCCTGCAGTTCTGCCATGGCTATGACGGGCCGTTCCTGGACTGCGCCCGTCAGTACGCCAGCCTGTTTCAGGGGCGTGGCTACCAGGTCACCACGGTGTTCCTCACCGGCGCCGCCGACTCGCAGGTAGCGGCTGGCTGTGCGTCGGACGAGGTACTGTTCCTGGAGTTCAGCTCCAAGGCCGTGCGCGGCCTGAAACTCGGGGCGATCCGCGCGTTGCGGCGGATCGCGGCCGAGCGCAATTTCGCCTTCTGCATCGCCCACCGCTTCAAGCCCATCTATGTGGCATTGCTGGGTACCGGCCTGCCGGTGATTGGTGTGCACCATGCCTTCGGTGACTACCAGCGCAAGGGGCGACGCATTTTCGCCAACCTGTTCGGCAAGCGCCTCAGCCTGCTGGGCGTGTCGGACGCAGTGCGAGACGACATGCGTCGCTGCCTGGCGCAGTGGCCGGCCGAGCGCATCCAGACCCTGTACAACCGTATCGACATCGACGCCCTGCAGGCGGCGCTGGTGCCGCGCGTCGAGGCACGCCAGGCCCTGGGCCTGGATGCGCAGGCGTGGATCGTCGGCAATGTCGGTCGCCTGCACCCAGACAAGGACCAGGCGACCCTGCTGCGTGGCTTTGCCGAAGCACTGCCGGGGCTGCCGGCTGGCGCACGCCTGGCGGTTCTCGGCAAGGGTCGCCTGGAAGACAAACTCAAGGCCCTGGCCGCCGAGCTGGGCATTGCCGGGCAGGTGGACTTCCTTGGCCAGGTGCCGGATGCGCGCCGTTACTTCCAGGCCTTCGATGTGTTTGCCCTGAGTTCCGACCATGAGCCGTTCGGCATGGTCCTGCTCGAAGCCATGGTTGCGGGTGTACCGGTACTGGCCACGGCCTGTGGCGGTGCCCGCGAAGTGGTCGAGGGCGTTGGTGTGCTGTTCCCGCTGGGCGATGCCGCGCAGCTGGCCCAGGGCCTGAAACACATGGCCGTGCTGAGCGTCGAGCAGCGCCAGGCCTGTGCCGAACACATGCTGCAACGCCTGCGTGAACGCTTTTCCGATCAGGCGGTGCGCGAGGCCTTCTGGCAGCTGCCGCAGGTGCGTGCGCTGGTGGGGCAGGCCTGATGCTCAATCGTATCCAGGCTTTCCGCGAGCGCGGTTGGCAAGCCATTGACGCCAAGGCCTATGCCGAGGCGTGGGCACGCTTTGGCGGCAGTGTCGCCACCCATCCGTTGGTGGTCGAGCAACTGGCCGACCTGGCCCAGATCCCGGTGCGTTACCTGGGCTGGCACCAGGCCGGCGAGCTGAAGGCCGCTGTCCCGACCTGGGGGCACCACTTGGCGCTGTCCAAGGACGTGCTCAAGCGTGCCGGCAAGAAGGCCCTGTTCGACCTGGGCAATGCCGAGATCATCCTGCCGGCGGCGGCCGATGCTGCAGCGCCGTTGCGCCATACCGCGCGCTACCTGTCCGAACTGAACCAGGGCCGTTTCAGTGGCCTGAAGGCGCAGAAGGAGCAGTTGGCCATGGCCCGGGCGCCTGAAGACCTGTCGAAGAAGTTCCGCTACAACCAGCGCCGCGAACTGCGCCTGCTGGAAGAGGCGGGCGGCGTGGTGCGCCCGATCAGCGACTTCAGCGCGCAGGAAATCGCCAGCATGTACTGCGACCTGTTCCAGCGCCGCTGGGGCTTCCCGGCCACCGGTGCCGAGCGCATGGGCGACGTGCTGGAGCGCCTGCGCGAGCTGCTGATTGGCTCGGTGCTGCTGCTGGACGGCAAGCCGATTGCCATCCAGCTGGTGTACCGCGTCGAAGCGCCGGAGTGGGTCAGCGTCGAGTACATCAATGGCGGTGTCGACCCTGAAACCAAGGCCTTCAGCCCTGGTAGCGTGCTGAGCTTCCTCAATACCCAGGCTGCCTGGGAGCACGCCCGCGCGTGCAACAAGCCACTGCGGTTCTCGTTCGGCCGTGCCGACCGCGAATACAAAGACCGCTGGTGCAACCCCGTGCCGGTGTATCAGGCGTGAGCCGCAAGCAGCAGTTGCTCAAGCGCCACCGGCGCAACAAGCGCCTGGGCCTGCTGGCGGGCCTGGTGGCGCTGGTCGCCTTGGGTGTGTTCAGTTGGTGGTGGTTGCCACTGCTGCTGTTGCCGCTGCTCTGGGCCGGCCACGAAGCCTGGTTTGCCGACCACCTGTTCTATGCGCCAGGCGAGGACTACGCCTACGATTTCGGTGACCAGGCGCGGCAAGTACCAGCCAGCCTGCACAATGGCCTGCTCAAGGCCGACTGTACGTTGCAGGGCAACGAAACCCTGGTACTTGAGCTACGGGTGAAAAGTAGCTGGCTGGGGCGTTTCCTCGACCCGCGGGTCGAACTGGCGGCTAGCGAGCATGCCGACCGGCAAACCTTCGAGCGCGGTGTCGATGGCGTGCGCTTCCTCAACCTGACTGGCCTGGCCGCGCCCGTGCAAGCTGGCACGTTGCGCCTGCGTGGCCGGCATTGCCGGTTGCTGGGCCAGCCACGCCTGTGGATAACCTCGGCGGTCGAGCTGCAGCGGCGCCGGGTGATGGTTATCGCGCCACATGCCGATGATGCCGAGCTGGCCGCCTATGGCCTCTACAGCCAGGCCGACGAAACCTGGGTGGTGACCCTGACCGCAGGTGAAATCGAGGCCGAACACTATCAACAGATGGGCCTGGAAAAAGCCGAGGCCGCACGCCTGAAAGGCCGCCTGCGTGCCTGGGACAGCATCGCCGTACCGCGCTGGGCCGGTGTGCCGGAGTCGCGCTGCGTGCAGTTGGGCTACTTTTGCCTGCAACTGCCCGCCATGCAGGCCGCGCCCGACCAGCCGGCCGCTTCGCGCGAAGCCGACCTGGCCGATGTCCGTGTATTCCGCCAGTTCAACCCGTTCCCGCTGCCGGCCGACCGCGACGGGGCGCCGACCTGGCACAACCTGCTGGCCGACCTGCGTGCCTTGCTGGAAATGGCCAAGCCAGAAGTGCTGGTGATGCCGCACCCGCAGCTAGACCCGCACCCCGACCACATCTGCGCCCAGGCGGCGGTGCTCGAGGCACTGCAAGGCCTGGCCTGGCAGCCACAAACCCTGCTGTGCTACGCCAACCACCTGCATGACAACGACCGCTGGCCCATGGGCGACAGTGGCGATGGAGTGGCCTTGCCACCGCAGCTCAGCGCTGCGCAGGCATGGGCACCTTGCAGTCTGGTGCTGGACCTGGCGGCCCAACGCGACAAGGCCATGGCCCTGGGCATGATGCACGACCTGCAGCCGCGGGCACCGTTCAAGCGCCGCCTGCGCCGCTTGTTGCAGCGCTGGCTGGCCGGGCGGCGGTCGTCGCCTTACGGGGAAAACGAGTTCTTCCGCAAGGCCGTGCGCCGACATGAACTGTTCTGGCGACGTGAGCTGTAAGCACGCCCCATGGTTGACCGCGATGGCGCAGAGCGCCCAAGGAACGTAATGAAAGTCCTATTTCTGGTGCAGAAGGAACAGCGGGCGATACTCGACCGTCTGTACGATGGCGTCGCGGCCAACTGCGAGTGCGACCTGCGTTGGCTGACCAGCGAAGACCAGCGCAACCTGCGCCGCTATTTCAAGCGTGAAGTGCAGGTCGAGCGTTATGACCGCATCGTGTTCTTCCTGCGCTTCAAGCAGGAAATTCGCCAGGTGGCCTTTATCCGTACCGTGCCGAACCTGGTCATCCTGGAACACGACGCCTACCAGAACTACATCCCGTGCAAGTACACCGGCAAGTTCAGTGCCCATTACCGCCAGTTGCCATGGGCGCGGGTCATCAGTTCCGGCTACATGGTCAGCGAGCGCCTGCGCCAGGAAGGTTTCGATGCGGTGTTCGTGCCCAAGGGCTACGACGAGCAGTTGCTGGCTGACCAGGGGCGCGAGCGTGATATCGAACTGGCCTTCGTCGGCAGTGTCAACAGCGTGGCCTACAGCGGTCGCAAGGCGCTGCTTGACGAGTTGGGGCAGGTCGAGAACCTGCTGGTAACCCGCACCAAGTCGGGCGAGGACTACTGCAACACGCTCAACCGTATCCGGTTCTTCGTCAGTGCCGATGTCGGCATGGGCGAATACATGATCAAGAACTTCGAAGCCATGGCGTGTGGCTGTGTATTGCTGGCGTACGACCAGGGCGAAGAAGAAAACCGCGCGCTGGGCCTGCAGGACATGCACAACGTGGTGTTCTATGACACCATCCCGACCCTTCAGGACAAGCTCCGCCGCTTGCGCGCGGAACCTGAACTGGCGCGGCAGATCGCAGAAAATGGCCGCCACCTGGCGGTTTCCCGTTTTAGTTTCGGCGCAGTTGGACGTAGCATCGTCGACCACATGCGCCCGGCACTCAGGCCCCACCCGCCATTGTCAACATGGCAGCGGCTGCGCTTGAAGCTGGGCATCTAACATAAGAGCTTTCGCGCCCAGGAGCGGGTTGAAAGCCGATAGTCGCAATGCGGAGGGAGTCCGGTGCGTTTTTCAAATGAGAGTGATGTCACGCTTGTCGTGACCAGTTGTGGGCGGTTCGACCTGCTCAAAGACACCCTTGAGAGTTTCGATCGCTACAACACCGCGCCCATCCGCGAGGTATTCATCACCGAAGACTCCGGTGACGATGCCGTGCATGCCGCCGTGCCGGAGCATTGGAAGCCTTACTGCAAGGTGTTCGTAAACCGGCCCAAGCTCGGCCAGTTGCCGTCTATCGACCTGGCCTACAGCCACGTCAAGACGCCGTACATCTTCCACTGCGAGGACGACTGGCACTTCTATCGCCAGGGCTTCGTCGAAGACTCCCAGGCCATTCTGCAGGTCAGCCCCGACGTGTTGCAGGTCTGGTTGCGCAGCCATGCTCACGACCTGGCTATCCACAGCCCATACATCCGCCTGGGCGAGCGCCAGGTGATTGCCGGCGTGCCGTGCTACCCGCTGCTGTCCGACAAGGCCGAGTGGCAGGCGTTCTCGCTCAACCCCGGTCTGCGTCGTTTGAGCGATTACCAGCGCTGTGCGCCATTTGCCGCCTATGCTGGAGAAAAGGCGCTTTCCCGACGCTATGCGGAGTTAAATCTGACAGCGGTCACCCTGGAGGGTGATGCAGTATTGCACACTGGATTTGGTAATCACGTGACCTTGCCCATTGAAGTGGAGCGTAAGGCCAAGCGTCGTCAACGTGATCGAGTAAAGCTGGCATTGACGCTGGTGGCGGGTGCCTTGATCGGCATGGGTATCACCATTTTTGTTCAATGAAGTCGCTGTCCCACCTGAAGTGAGCGGGGAGAGGGCCCATGAACATCGTCAATATGATGTGGGCGGGTGGAACACCTTACATGTCCATCCACAAGGTTCATCGACAGATATTGTCGCACGCAGGGGCCGATGCCCGGATCAGTAACTGGCTGCTGCTGGGCAGCGGGCTGTGCTGTGGGCTCGGTTCGACGCGGGAATGGCACATGCCGCAACGGGCGCTGAAAGGGCGCCACCTGTGGCGCTTGTTGCGCCCGTGGTTACGTATGCGCTTGCGCAAGGCGTTGGCCGAGGCCAAGGCAGAAATCGTGCTGCTTGATGGTGTAGGCGTCGCGCGCTTGGTACTGCCGCTGTTGCAGCAAATTCCAGAGGTGCGCGCCAAGGTGCTGTTCCATGGCAAGACGCGCCTGACTGGCAGTGATGTTCGCCTGCTGCGTATGTTCCCGGCCGAGCGCCTGAGCATCGCGGCGGTGTCGCAGACGCTGGCCGAGTCGCTTGAGCGTGACCTGGGCAGGCCGGTGCAGACCCTGCGCATGGCGCTCGACCCCTCGGCTTTCGTCGAGCCCCTGTTGAGCCGGGAGCAGGCCCGACAAGCCCTGCAGTTGCCTGAGGCAACCGGGATGTTGCTGGGTGCGGTAGGGCGGCTGGTGGAGAGTAAAGGCTTCGGGATGCTGATCGAGGCATTCGCCAAGGCCAGCAAGCGCCAGCCTGGCCTGCAATTGGCCATCATCGGCGAAGGCCCCCTGCATGCCGCGCTGCAGGCGCGTATCGATGCGCTTGGCCTGGCCGGGCGCGTTCACCTGTGCGGCCACCGCGAAGACCTTCAGCAATTGTACCGGGCGTTCGATTGGATACTGGTGCCCTCGCGCTCCGAAGGCTTGGGGCTGGTGGTGCAGGAGGCCGTCATGGCTGATGTGCCGGTGGTGTGCAGCGACCTGCAGGTGTTCCGCGAGCAATTGCAGGATACCGGCAGCTACCTGCCCCTCGCCGATGCAAGCGCGTGGGTCGAGGCAATCGGGCGTTGCGCGGCGCTCAATGCTGCGGCAGTGGCTGCCCGGCAACGCCAGGCGCTGGCCCCGGAGCAGGCCTGGCAGGCATTTCGCAACGGCTCACAGGTCCTGCTGCGCAGCTGACGCTCAGCGCGCCAGCAGGGCTGCCTCGAAGTCGGCGAGGGGGAAGCGGTCGCCCAGCTTCTCCCGTTCGATGTAGCGCACCATGTGCTGCACATTGCGACGGATCATGCGCGCCGACAGCGGCGGGCGCAGGAAGCGCATGTCGGCTACGTCGATCAGGCCGAGGCGCTGGTCGGGGGTGACCACCACATTGCCCAGGTGCAGCGAGCGGAAGTAAACGCCGCAGCGGTGCAGCTGGCGGATCAGTTCGATCAGGCGCGGCAAGTAGGTGTCCCAGCTGAAGCCGGCATCGCGCGACATCTGTAGCAGGGTGCGCCCAGGCAGTGGGCGATACAGCACGGCGGTGCGGCCTGGCAGGTCAAGCTTGTGCTGGCTGATCACCTCAAGGGTTGGAATCCCCATTTGCGCCAGGCGCGCGGCGTTGTCGACGAAGCGCTGTGAGTAAGGGCGCAGCAGCGCAGATGAAATCAGTCGCTTCCTACGAAAAACCTTGAGGAAATTACCATCTGCGAGCAGGTAGACTTTGGCGCCATAGCTGTCTGCCTCAAGCACCTGTGCGCCGAGTGTCAGCTGATCGAAGTCGACCTGGGTGAGCCGGGAGCATTGCATGAATAGGGCCTTGTCGTCTGGCGAGCAAAATGACCGGCAATAATGCCGAAAATAATGCGGTAGCACCATGCATGGTGTCTTTTGATTCTTCGGGGGAGTGGATGTTGTATCAAAAAAACTGGGCACGAGCCTGGTTAGGCTTGGGTCTGGTCTGGTTCCTGGCTGCGATTGCCTTGGCGCCGAGCAACAAGATCTATCAGCAGGGCCTGGTGTTGTTCCTGTGGCTGCCGACGCTGCTACTGGCGTGGTCCGCCAGGGCGGTGCTGGTGCAAGCCTGGAAGCGCCAGCCGGCGCTGTGGTTGAGTGTGCTGCTGCTGTTTGCCTGGAGCGGGCTCAGCCTGACCTGGTCGCCTACAGAGGACCTCGGTCGCGAGATCAAGCGCCTGATCTACATCCTGGTGTTCCTGCTGGCGTTCCCGTTGCTGGCCCAGCTTGGCCTGGCCCGCATTCGCCAGCTTATGTTGATTGGCAGTGCTTTGCTGGCCGTTGCCGCGCTGGTATCCATCATCAACTTCTATGGGCTGAAGGGGCAGCATCTGCTGGAAAGGCTGGAGGGTATCGGCGAGATTTCGCACCCTATCCTGGGCGCCTATGTCATCGGTTCGGCCGTGCTCTTCCTGCTCTACCTGCCGCCTCGCCAGCGTGGCATGCAGCTGTTATGGCTGGCGGCGTTGGTTTGCCTGGGGGCATTTGCCACGCTCAGCCAAAGCCGTGGGGCGATCCTGGCCCTGGTGGTTACCGTGGTGATCGCGCCGCTGTGGTTCCGCGACCGCCACAGTCGGGTGTTTTCCATCCTGGCAGTGCTTGCCACCGGCCTGGCCTTCTACCTTGCGTATGACCTGATTGCCGCACGCGGCTCGTCCTACCGGCCAGAAATCTTCTATGCAGTGTTCCACATGATCGCCGCGCACCCCTGGGCCGGCCTGGGCCTGGGTGCTGACTATGACGTGATTGCAGCCGGCATGCAGTTCGATCACTCTCACAACATGTTCACCCATGTTGCCCTGGAGATAGGCCTGCCAGGCATGCTGCTATGGGTAATGGTGTGGCTGTTTACCCTGGGCGAAATCGTCCGCGCGCGTGGCACGTTGTTTGGCAAGCTGCTGCTTGGCTTCTGGGTGTACTCGACCATGGCCATGCAGTTCGATGCCGCCAGCCTCACCGGTACACCGCGTGCAGAATGGTTCATCAGCTGGCTACCAGTGGGCCTTGCCATGATGCTGCCATGGGGGCGTGCCGAAAATGGCGCCTGTGGTAAAATTTCCGGTTCAACCTGAACAGCGAGCTCGATAATGGCCGAAACACCGCGTCCGGCGGAGCACACCTCCAGTCTGAAGATTTACTTCCGGCTGCTGAGCTATGTGAAACCTTATGTCGGCATTTTCCTGCTGAGCATTGTCGGTTTTGTGATCTTTGCCTCGACCCAGCCGATGTTGGCCGGGATCCTCAAGTATTTCGTCGATGGGCTGAGCAACCCCGAAGCGGTGTTGTTCCCCAACGTCCCCTACCTGCGCGACCTGCAACTGCTGCAGGCGGTGCCGCTGCTGATCATCCTGATCGCCGCGTGGCAGGGTTTGGGGTCGTTCCTGGGTAACTATTTCCTGGCCAAGGTGTCCTTGTGCCTGGTGCATGACCTGCGTGTGGAATTGTTCAACAAGCTGTTGGTACTGCCCAACCGCTACTTCGACAACCACAACTCCGGGCACCTGATTTCGCGCATCACCTTCAACGTGACCATGGTCACCGGTGCTGCCACTGATGCAATCAAGGTGGTGATCCGCGAAGGCCTGACCGTGGTGTTCCTGTTCGCCTACCTGTTGTGGATGAACTGGCACCTGACCCTGGTGATGGTCGCCATCCTGCCGGTGATCGCGGTGATGGTCAGCGTTGCCAGCAAGAAATTCCGCAAGCAGAGCAAGAAGATCCAGGTGGCCATGGGCGATGTCACCCATGTCGCTTCCGAAACCATCCAGGGTTACCGTGTGGTGCGCAGCTTCGGCGGCGAGGCCTACGAGCAGCAGCGTTTCGGCCGGGCCAGCCAGAGCAATACCGACAAGCAGCTGCGCATGACCAAGACCGGTTCGTTGTACACGCCGATGCTGCAACTGGTGATCTACAGCGCCATGGCCGCGTTGATGTTCCTGGTGCTGTTCCTGCGCGGTGAGTCCACCGCCGGTGACCTGGTGGCCTACATCACCGCCGCCGGCCTGCTGCCCAAGCCGATTCGTCAGCTTTCGGAAGTCAGCTCGACCATCCAGAAGGGCCTGGCAGGCGCCGAAAGTATCTTCGAGCAGTTGGACGAAGAGCCTGAGCTGGACACCGGTACCGTTGAGAAGGACCGCGTGGACGGGCGCCTGGAAGTGCGCAACCTGAGCTTCACCTACCCGGGCACCGAGCGTGAAGTACTGAGTGACATCAGCTTCGTCGCAGAGCCTGGGCAGATGATCGCGCTGGTTGGCCGCTCGGGCAGCGGCAAGTCGACCCTGGCGGCGCTGATCCCGCGTTTCTATCACCACGATCAAGGGCAGATCCTGCTCGATGGCGTGGAGATCGAGAACTACCGCCTGCGTAACCTGCGTCGCCACGTTTCGCAGGTGACCCAGCACGTCACCCTGTTCAACGACACCGTGGCCAACAACATCGCTTATGGCGACCTGGCCGGCGCCCCGCGCGCAGACATCGAAGCCGCTGCGGCCGATGCCTATGCCAAGGAGTTCGTCGACCGGCTGCCAAAAGGCTTCGATACCGATGTGGGTGAGAATGGTGTGCTGCTTTCCGGTGGCCAGCGCCAGCGCCTGGCAATTGCCCGGGCGCTGTTGAAAAACGCGCCGTTGCTGATCCTTGACGAAGCCACCTCGGCGCTGGACACCGAGTCGGAGCGGCACATCCAGGCGGCCCTGGACCATGTGATGCAAGGCCGCACCACGCTGGTGATCGCCCACCGCCTGTCGACCATCGAGAAGGCCGACCTGATCCTGGTGATGGACCAGGGCCGCCTGGTCGAGCGCGGTACTCATGCCGAGTTGCTCGCGGCCAATGGCCATTATGCCCGCCTGCATGCCATGGGCCTGGATGAGCCGGCCAAGGCCGATATCACCTGAACCCTCCTTGATCGGGGCCGCCATGGCCCCGATTGTCACGGGAATTTTCCGCGGATGATCTGGCCATAAAGCCGTCGTCTACCCTGTGGTAATATCCCGCCCCTGTTCATTATTTCCATATGGGTTGCCCATGAAGTTGTCCATGCCGCGTTTCGATCAAGCCCCGGTACTGGTGGTCGGCGATGTCATGCTCGACCGCTACTGGCATGGCGGTACTTCGCGTATCTCGCCTGAAGCGCCAGTCCCGGTGGTCAAGGTCGATCAGATCGAGGATCGCCCCGGCGGCGCGGCCAACGTTGCCTTGAACATTGCCGCGCTGGGCGCGCCGGCTTCGCTGATCGGTGTCACGGGCCAGGACGAAGCTGCCGACAGCCTGGCCAACAGCCTGCAGGCCGCTGGCGTGCGCTCGGTGTTCCAGCGCATCGCGCACCAGCCGACCATCGTCAAGCTGCGGGTCATGAGCCGTCACCAGCAGCTGCTGCGCATCGACTTCGAAGAGCCGTTCGCCACCGACCCGCTGTCGCTGGGGGCCGAGGTCGACAGCCTGCTCGAAGGCGTCAAGGTGCTGGTCCTGTCCGACTACGGCAAGGGCGCACTGAAAAACCACCAGAGCCTGATCCAGGCGGCGCGGGCCAAGGGCATTCCGGTGCTGGCCGACCCCAAGGGCAAGGACTTTTCCATCTACCGCGGCGCCAGCCTGATCACCCCGAACCTCAGCGAGTTCGAAACCATCGTCGGCCGTTGTGCCGATGAGGCCGAGCTGGTTGCCAAGGGCCTGCAGTTGCTGCAGGACCTGGACCTGGGCGCCTTGCTGGTGACCCGTGGCGAGCACGGCATGACCTTGCTGCGTGTAGGCCAGCCGGCGCTGCACCTGCCGGCGCGGGCGCGTGAAGTGTTCGATGTGACCGGCGCCGGCGATACCGTCATTTCTACCCTCGCAGCGGCCATCGCCGCTGGCGAAGACCTGCCTCACGCAGTGGCCCTGGCCAACCTGGCGGCGGGCATTGTGGTCGGCAAGCTGGGTACGGCTGCGATCAGCGCCCCCGAGCTGCGCCGGGCCATCCAGCGTGAAGAAGGCTCCGAGCGCGGTGTACTGGGCCTGGAGCAACTGCTGCTGGCCATCGATGATGCGCGGGCACACAAAGAGAAAATCGTCTTCACCAACGGTTGCTTCGACATCCTGCATGCCGGGCATGTCACCTACCTGGAGCAGGCGCGGGCCCAGGGCGATCGCCTGATCGTCGCGGTCAACGACGACGCCTCGGTCAGCCGCCTGAAAGGGCCGGGCCGGCCGATCAACAGTGTCGACCGGCGCATGGCCGTACTGGCCGGGCTGGGTGCGGTGGACTGGGTGATCAGCTTCCCTGAAGGCACGCCGGAAAACCTGCTGAGCCAGGTCAAGCCGGATGTGCTGGTCAAGGGTGGTGACTATGGCATCGACCAGGTGGTCGGCGCTGATATCGTCAAGGCCTATGGCGGCACTGTGAAGGTGTTGGGGCTGGTCGAGAACAGCTCGACCACGGCGATTGTCGAGAAGATTCGCAAACACTGATCGAACCCTGGGCCGCTTCTACCGGTAATGCGTAGGCTTCGGGTTTGCGCAATACCTGTGGGAGCGGCTTTAGCCGCGAACACCGGCAACGCCGGTGCCATACACCGAGTTGCATTCTTCGCGGGTAAACCCGCTCCTACAGGGACCGCGCAAGCCCGGGAAAATCACTTGTGCAGTGAAGTGCGCGCCCGCTCCAGCAGCGCTCGTGCCTTGTCGCCAAACCGCTGCAGGTGCGACGCCCGCACCGGCTTGCTCTCCACCAGGCCCTGCTGCTTCACCCAGTCCTTCCAGCGCACCCGCTCGTCCGTCACTACCCAGCCTTCCTGCCGGGCAAAGCTCTCGGCCAGGTACAGCCCACGCGTACTCGCTGGCACCAGTTGGTCCTTCTTCAGCGTATAAAGCTCAGCCAGTGGCTGGCCGTCCTTCAAGGGCATCAGGTACAGGTCTGGCCGTTTGCGGTTGAGCCGCGCCACCAGCTGGTCGCCTTCCAGCCGTTCATCAACATGGAACAGGCTAAGCTTCTTGGCGTCCCGGGGCACCTGCAGGCGCATGTCATAGATCAGTTGCAGCGAAGCAGTGGGCAAGTGCACATAGGCCCGTGGCCGTTCCAGCAGCATCAGCTTGCCGCAGTGCACCGGGCGGGCGGCACCGGACTCTGGGGCCAGCACGAAGGGCGGCGTTTCGCGATAGTGCAGGGCGGCAGCGTAGGGTATGGGCAGCCAGGTGTCGTTGAAGCGTCCACCCAGCCAGCCTTCCGGGGTTTCCAGCAGGCACTCCTCGGCCACCTCCTGCACGGCCGTGTGCAACGGCAGGTTCAGCTCCTGCGCCGGCACATAGCCGGAAATCAGCTTCAACACCACGTCGCCACGGTCTTGCCGGCGCTGGCGTACCAGCACCCAGTAATCGCGGTTCTGCCAATGCAGGGTAAGGCGCACCGACACCCCCAGGTTGGCCAGCTCGACCACGAAGCGCTGCGCGTCGGGAAGCTGGATGGCCTTGCGCCGCTGCTGGATCTGGGCAAAGTTCAGCGGCATGCCGATGCTCTGGTAGATCAGGCCTTCGGGCTTGGCCTCGACATGCAGTGGCAGTGTCTTGAAGTTGCTCGGGTTCTTGCGGATCAGCGTTCGCGCCACGAGGCTCCTCCTTGCGTCGGGTCAGTCTCCAGGCCCAATGGGCCTGGGGCAACTCAGTGCTGGCCCAGGATACGGGCGACGGTGGCCACGTTGTGGGCCAGGTGCAACGGATTGATGGTGCCGACGATAGCACTGCTGACACCTGGGTGGGCGAACAGCAGCTCGAAGCTGGCTTGCACCGGGTCGACACCAGGGGCCAGGCAGATATGCCCGCTGGCCAGGGCCTTCTTCACCAGGATGGCCTTGCCGTGTTCGGCAGCGTAGTCCAGTACCGGGCGTTCTGCCTGCTCGTTGAGGTTGTAGGTGACCATGGCGCAGTCGCCCTGTTCCAGCGCTTTCAGGCCGCCGGCAACGGTCTTGCCAGACAGGCCAAAGCCGAGGATCTTGCCTTCTTGCTTGAGCTCGGCCAGGGTCTGGTAGACCTCCTGCTGTTCGAGGATTGCCAGGTCGTGGCCGTCGGAGTGCACCAGCACCAGTTCGATGCGGTCGGTTTCCAGGCGGCGCAGGCTGCGCTCCACCGAGCGCCGGGTGTGGGCGGCAGTGAAATCGAAGTGCGACTGGCCATTGTCGAATTCTTCGCCAACCTTGCTGACGATCACCCATTCATCGCGCTGGCCACGCAGCAGCGGGCCCAGGCGTTCTTCGCTGCGGCCATAGGCCGGCGCGGTGTCGATCAGGTTGATGCCCAGCTCGCGGGCCTGGGCCAGCAGCAGGCGGGCTTCGTCATCGCCGGGGATGGTGAAACCCGTCGGGTACTTCACGCCTTGGTCGCGGCCCAGCTTGACCGTGCCTAGCCCCAGTGGCGAAACCTGGAAGCCGGTGCTGCCTAGCGGGCGGTGAAAGTTGTGCAGGGTTGGCAGGCTCATGGCAGCAGTTGCTCCCAGGCCGGTACGCCCAGCGGTGGGCGTGGCAGGTCGGCCAGATCGGCCTGTGCCTGCGGGCGGATGCCGTCGCGCTCCAGGTGGCTGATGACCCGGTCGCTGAAGTCTGGCGCGAGTGCCAGCTTGGTCGGCCAGCCGACCAGCAGGCGTTGCTGGTCGGCGAGGAAGGCGTTGTCCGGGCGCACCAGGCCCGACTGCGCTGGCTCTGCGCGGTCGACCCGCAAGGTGGCCCAGCGAACCTGGCTTTGGTCGACCCAAGGCAGCAGGCTGGCGATTTCCTTTTGCGCTGCGGCGATCTGTGCGGCCGGCTCGCGGGCGACACCGTCGGCCTCGGCCAGGTCGCCGCCCATGTACCAGACCCACTGGCCATCGGCGGCCGGGTGGGTGGTGATGGTGACCCGCGGCTTTGGTCCGCCGCCCAGGCAGTGCGCGTAAAGCGGTTTGAGGTTGGCACCCTTGGCCAGCACCATGTGCAGCGGGCGGGTTTGCATGGCCGGCTGGTTCAGGCCCAGGGCGTGCAGCAGGTCTTCGGTGCCGGCGCCGGCGCTGAGCACGATGCGTTGGGCGCGGATGTCACGGCCATCGACGCGCAGGCCGACCAGTGGATCGCCTTCGCGCAGCGGCTCGATGTGTTCACCCGCCAGCAGGCTGTCACCCGCCAGTTCGGCCAGGTTGGCCAGCAGGCTGGGCACGTCGATGACCAGCTCGGCCAGGCGATAGACCTTGCCCTTGAAGGCGCGATCGTGCAGTGCAGGCGGCAGTTGTTCGCCCTTCACCTGGTCGACCCGGCCACGCACGGCCTTGCTGGCGAAGAAGCTGGTGAGGTTGCCGGCCAGGGTGCCAGGGGACCACAGGTAGTGCGCATCGGACAGCAGGCGGGTGCGGGTCAGCTCCAGCTCGCCGCTGCCACTCAAGGCTTCGCGCCAGCGGCGCGGCATGTCGGCGATGGCTTCCGAGGCGCCGGTCAGTGCGCCGTGCAGGGCGTACTTGGTGCCGCCATGGATGATGCCCTGCGACTTGATGGTCTGTTCGCCGCCAAGGCTGGCGCGTTCCACCAGCACTGTCGAATAGCCCAGGCGACGCAGGCGTGCATTGAGCCAGAGGCCTGCGACCCCGGCGCCGACGATCAGTACGTCAGTGGAAATGGCGGTTGGCATGGCGGTACCTCTAGGACTGGGACAGCTGGCAAGTATACAGGGTCGGGCCCGGGAGGGATTGGGTGAGGGCTGACAGGGGGCCGCCTTGAGGTTTTTGGCGCCTGTGCGATCGAGCGCCGCCCGCGCGGCGCTTCGCAGCACAAGGCTGCTCCTACATCTGTTTCGGGCCAGTCACGCCTGTGCCAGCGCACGCGACCGCCTTGTTTTCCCGACGCGATATCGAGGTGGACGCCAAGGGGCCGCGCGCCTCTGCCTCAGGAATGATTGGCCCGAAACAGATGTAGGAGCAGCCTTGTGCTGCGAAGCGCCGCGCGGGCGGCGCTCGATCTACGCGACGCCACAAAAATCAAGGCAAGCACCTGGCAGCCCTGACTCAACCTCCTGGCAGGCACAAGGCAAACATCAATGCCCAGCCGTCTTCGAAAACAGCTGAATAACCACCACCCCACCCACAATCATCGCCATCCCCAGCATCGCCGGCACATCCAGCTTCTGCCCGTAGACCACCAGCGCCGCCACGCTGATCAGCACAATCCCCAGCCCTGACCAGATCGCATAGGCAATCCCCACCGGAATGCTGCGCACCACCAGGGTCAGCATCCAGAACGCAATGCCATACCCCACCACCATCAACAGCAGTGGCAAGGGTGTGCTAAAGCCTTTGACCGCTTTCATCGAGGCAGTGGCGATGACTTCGGCGCAGATGGCAATGGCGAGATAGGTATAGGCATTCATGGCGAGATCCTCCGGTGACAGGGCGGCATTCTAGACTTAACCTGGATGGGGTAAAGTCATTACCTATCAACAAGGGAGATAGGTCGATGGCCGAGCAGTGGAACCTTGAACAGCTGCGTACCTTCCTGCGTGTCGCTGAACTGCGCTCGTTCTCTGCCGTGGCCCGCGAGCAGTGCAAGGCCCAGTCGGCGATCAGCAGCGCCATCGCCCTGCTCGAAACCGACCTGGGGGTTACCCTGTTCGAGCGCAGCAGCGGCCGACAACCGAAATTGACCGAAAACGGTAGCGCCCTGTTGGAGGATGCCCGCGAACTGTTGCGCCAGTGCGAACGTCTGGATGGCCGTGCGCTGGCGCTGATGCGCGGGCAGGAGGCTTTATTGCGGGTAGCCCAGGATGAGGCCATGCCGTATCAGCCGGTCATCGACAGCCTCGACGAACTGGCCAGCCGCTACCCGTTCCTGGAGGTGCAACTGGCCAGCGGTGCCCAGGGCGATGTGGCGCGCAAGCTGGTCGAGCGGCGCGCCGACCTGGGCCTGTTTTTCCACCACGAAAGTATTCCGGCATCGCTGGAGCGGCGCGCCCTGGGCAGTGTGGAAATGGTCACGGTGTGCGCAGTCGGCCACCCGCTGGCGGGCGAAGGACGGGTCACCCGGCAGCAACTGGCCTTGCACCGACAACTGCTGATCACCCCACAGCAAAGTGGTTACCCCGGCGGCGAGGCGATCAGCCCGCAGGTGTGGCGCGCCGACAGCTTCTATGCCATGGCCGAACTGCTGATGCGCGGCCTGGGCTGGGCCTGGTTGCCGCGCCATGTGGTGCAGTACCCGACTTACCAGGCGCACATGGTCGAACTGGACAGCGAATGGCGGCCGCCGGCGCTGGTGGTGGAGCTGGCCTGGCGCCGCGATGAGCCCTTGGGCCCAGCCGCGCAATGGCTGGCCGAGCGCTTTGCGGTGCACCTGCGTGCGATCGGGTAAACTCCGTCGCCATGAACAGAACCCTCTATACCCTGCTGTTTCATCTGGGCCTGCCGCTGGTTGCGCTGCGCCTGTACCTGCGCGCGCGCAAGGCGCCGGCCTATGGCCAGCGCATCGCCGAGCGTTTGGCCTTCAAGCTGCCAGCCATGCGCCAGGGCGGCATCTGGGTACACGCGGTGTCGGTGGGCGAGAGCATTGCCGCCGCGCCCATGGTGCGTGCCTTGCTCAAGGCCTACCCGGACCTGCCGATCACGCTTACTTGCATGACCCCCACCGGTTCGGAACGTATTCGCGCCATGTTCGCCGACGAACCGCGCGTGCAGCATTGCTACCTGCCCTACGACCTGCCTTGGGCGGCGGGGCGTTTTCTTGACCATGTGCAGCCGAAGCTGGGCATCATCATGGAAACCGAGCTGTGGCCTAACCATATTCACCAGTGTGCCAAACGCGGTATCCCGGTGGCGCTGGCCAATGCACGTTTGTCTGAGCGGTCGGCCCGGGGCTATGGGCGCTTTGCCAAGCTGACCCGGCCGATGCTGGCCGAGATGAACCTGATTGCCGTGCAGACCGAGACCGAAGCCCGACGCTTCCGTGACTTGGGCGCGCGCCCTGAGTGCGTGCAGGTTACCGGCTCGATCAAGTTCGACCTGAAAATTGACGAGCAACTGCTGCCGCGTGCCAAGGCATTGCGTGAACAGTGGGGGGCCGGGCAGCGCCCGGTATGGATCGCCGCCAGTACCCACGAGGGTGAAGATGCGTTGATCCTGCAAGCGCACCGGCAGTTGCTGCAGGTGCATGGCGATGCCTTGCTGATCCTGGTACCGCGTCACCCTGAGCGGTTCAATGCGGTGCATGAGCTTTGCAGCGAACAGTTCAGCACCGTGCGCCGTTCGGCCGGCACTCCGGTCGATGCACAGACGCGGGTTTTGCTGGGCGACACCATGGGCGAGTTGCTGTTCCTCTATGGCCTGGCCGACATCGCCTTTGTCGGCGGCAGCCTGGTGGCGACCGGCGGGCACAACCCGCTGGAGCCGGCGGCATTGGCCTTGCCGGTGCTCATGGGGCCGCATGTGTTCAACTTCCTCGAAATCAGCGCAATGCTGCGCGAGGCGGGGGCGTTGCAGCAGGTGGAAGATGCCGATGGGCTGGCCGAGGCGGTGCGGCGCTTGGCCGAGTTGCCGCAAGATGCCCAGCGCATGGGCGAGGCGGGCAGGGCAGTGATGCAGGCGAATCAGGGCGCGTTGCAGCGCTTGCTTGATGGGCTGGGTGCGCTTATCCGCTGAATGCTGTGTTGGATTCTTCGCGGGTGAACCCGCTCCTACAGGGATCGCACCAGGCCTGAGGGCGGTGATGACCTGTAGGAGCGGGTTTACCCGCGAAGAATGCGACACCTATCTCAAGGCCTGCGCTCAAAGTTCTTGGCCGCTGCAGCAGCCAGGTCCGGCGGCAGGAAGTCCTTGTCCGGGTTGTAATCGGGTTTCAGGTAACGCTTGAGGTCCTGCAAGTCCTGCGGGCTCAGGGTACCGGCCGCCTGCTTCAGGCTCAGGTTGTCGAGGATGTAGTCATAGCGGCTGTTGTTGTAGTCGCGCACCGAGGTGTACAGCTGGCGCTGCGCATCGAGCACGTCGACGATGTTGCGGGTACCCACCTGGTAGCCGATTTCAGTGGCTTCCAGCGCGCTCTGGTTGGAGATTATCGACTGCTTGCGCGCCTGCACCTGCTCCACATCGGTGTTCACCGCGCGGTGCAGGTTGCGGGTGTTTTCCACCACCTGGCGGCGCAGGCTCTCGCGCTGCTGCTCACTCTGGCTCAGGCGCTGGTAAGCCTCGCGCACCTGCGAGCTGGTCAGGCCGCCGCTGTAGATCGGAATGTTCAATTGCAGGCCGATGCTGGTCTGCTCGACGTCACCGCTGTAATGCACGTTCGGCAGCGCAGACGAGTTGGTGAAGCCAAGGTTGTCGTTGTCGCCTTTCTGGTACTTGGCAACTGCGTCCAGGGTCGGCGCATGGCCGGCCTTGCGCTGGCGCAGGGTTTCTTCGGCGGCGGTGACCGCGTGATTGGTGGCCAGCAGGTTGAGGTTCTGGCGCCCGGCGGTTTCGACCCATGCCTTGGCATCGTTGGGCGTAGGCACCTGCACCGGCAGGCTATGCACCACACCCTGAATAGAGGTGTACTCGCGGTTGGTCAGGGTGACCAGCGCTTCAAAGGCATCCTGCACCTGGCGCTCGGCGATGATCCGGTTGGCCCGTGCCGTGTCGTAGCTGGCCTGGGATTGCAAGACGTCGGTCTTGTCCGACAGACCCACATCGAAACGCTCGTTGGACTGGTCCAGCTGGCGCTTGAAGGCGGCTTCCTCGGCCTTGGTGGCGGCCAGGTTGTCCTGGGCGCGGAGCACGGCGAAGTAGTTCTGCGCGGTTTCCAGGATCAGGTTCTGCTCGGTCGCCGACAGTTCCAGCGCAGCCTGTTCGTTGACTGCCTCTGCAGCCTGCAACTGGAACCAGCGGTCAGCACGGAAAATCGGCTGGGCCAGGGTCGCGCTCCAGGCGTTGCCGCTGCGGTTGGTGGTGGCTGAGGGCTCGTCGAACTTGGTGCGGGTATTCAGCATCTCGGCAGCGCCCGAAAGGTTCGGCAGCAACCCAGCGCGGGCCTGCGGCACGACTTCACGGCGGGCGCCATAATCGGCGCGCGCCGCAGCCAGGTCGGCGTTGTTGTCCACCGCTTCCTGGTAGACGCTGACCAGGTCGGTTTTGACTGTAGAGGGCACGTCCGCTGCCCAGACCACTCCGTTGGACGCACAAGACACGGCAATCGCCAGTGAGAGTTTGCGCAGCATAGAGGCAATCCTTGTACGAAATTTAATTACTGAACTGTTGAGTATCGAGCGACGGGCCAGTGTAGTGCCATGCGCACCCGGCAACAATCACTCGGGGTGCCTTTCATCATCCGCGCATTTACCCGCTTGGCTTTGCCGACCACTCCAGTCTAGACTGCGCATGTTCTTGTCGGGGTGCCTTGAAGCAAAGGCTGAGATCGCAGAGGTGCGGATCCCGTTGAACCTGATCAGGTTAGCGCCTGCGTAGGGAACAAGATTGCTCGCCTTCCCGGGGAGCCTCTTGTGCCAGGTCCGGGAATGTCGCAGCTGCATGCAGCTTCAGGCACCCCCATATCCGGCACTGCACTCGTCAACGGGTGCGTTCGCGCTTTTTCAGGTTCACCCCGACATTCCACTGCTAGGAAGCCGTCTGGAGAGCCTGTGATGACCAAACAAGAAAAAGCGATCAACCTCAGCGAATCGGCACAAGTCGATCAGCAGTCCGTGCAACCGTTCCGTCGTTCGCGCAAGATCTATGTCGAAGGCTCGCGCCCGGACATCCGCGTACCCATGCGTGAAATCAGCCTGGACGATACCCCGACCGATTTTGGTGGCGAAACCAACGCGCCGGTGTTGGTCTACGATACTTCCGGCCCGTACACCGATCCCAACGTGATCATCGACGTGCGCAAGGGCCTGGGCGATGTGCGCTCGGCCTGGATCGAAGCGCGTGGTGACACCGAGCGCCTCGACGGCCTGAGCTCCGACTTCGGCCAGCAGCGCCTGAACGATGCCGAACTGGCCAAACTGCGCTTTGCCCACGTGCGCAACCCGCGCCGTGCCAAGGCGGGCGCCAACGTCTCGCAGATGCACTATGCCCGCCAGGGCATCATCACCGCCGAGATGGAATACGTGGCCATCCGCGAAAACATGAAGCTGCAGGAGGCCCGCGCCGCTGGTCTGCTGAATGAGCAGCACGCTGGCCACAGCTTCGGTGCCAATATCCCGAAAGAAATCACCCCCGAGTTCGTCCGCGAGGAAGTCGCCCGTGGCCGCGCGATCATCCCGGCCAACATCAACCACCCGGAAGTGGAGCCGATGATCATCGGCCGCAACTTCCTGGTGAAGATCAACGGCAACATCGGCAACAGCGCCCTGGGCTCCTCGATCGAGGAAGAAGTGGCCAAGCTGACCTGGGGCATCCGCTGGGGTTCGGACACGGTCATGGACCTGTCCACCGGCAAGCACATCCATGAAACCCGCGAGTGGATCATCCGCAATTCGCCGGTGCCGATCGGTACCGTGCCGATCTACCAGGCGCTGGAAAAGGTCAATGGCGTGGCCGAGGACCTGACCTGGGAGCTGTTCCGCGACACCCTGATCGAACAAGCCGAGCAGGGCGTGGACTACTTCACCATCCACGCCGGTGTGCTGCTGCGCTATGTACCGCTGACCGCCAAGCGCGTCACCGGTATCGTCAGCCGCGGTGGCTCGATCATGGCCAAGTGGTGCCTGGCGCACCACAAGGAAAACTTCCTGTACACCCACTTCGACGAAATCTGCGAAATCATGAAGGCCTACGACGTCAGCTTCTCGCTGGGCGACGGCCTGCGCCCTGGCTCGATTGCCGACGCCAACGACGCCGCGCAGTTCGGTGAGCTGGAAACCCTCGGCGAGCTGACCAAGATTGCCTGGAAGCACGACGTGCAGTGCATGATCGAAGGCCCTGGTCACGTGCCGATGCAGTTGATCAAGGAGAACATGGACAAGCAGCTGGAGTGCTGCGACGAGGCGCCGTTCTACACCCTCGGCCCGCTGACCACCGACATCGCCCCAGGCTACGACCACATCACCTCGGGCATTGGTGCGGCGATGATCGGCTGGTTCGGTTGCGCGATGCTGTGCTACGTCACGCCCAAGGAGCACCTGGGCCTGCCGAACAAGGACGACGTCAAGACTGGCATCATCACCTACAAGATTGCCGCGCACGCCGCCGACCTTGCCAAAGGCCACCCAGGCGCGCAGATTCGCGACAACGCCTTGTCCAAGGCGCGCTTCGAGTTCCGTTGGGAAGACCAGTTCAACCTGGGCCTGGACCCGGACACTGCCCGTGCCTACCACGACGAGACCCTGCCGAAGGAATCGGCCAAGGTCGCACACTTCTGCTCGATGTGCGGGCCGAAGTTCTGCTCGATGAAGATCACCCAGGAAGTACGTGAGTACGCCGCCAAGATCGAAGCCGTGGACGTGACGGTCGAAGCAGGCATGCGCGAGCAGGCCGAGCGGTTCCGCCAGGAAGGCAGCCAGCTGTACCACAAAGTCTAAGAACGCCATTTCTCTTTGTGGGAGCGGGCTTGTCCCGCGAATGCGTCAGCTGCGCCAACGCGTTTGGCAGGCCTGACGCCTTCGCGGGGCAAGCCCGCTCCCACAAAGGGCCGGCGAAGCCCAATTAATTCCTCTGGCGAACATAACAATGACCACCCCCAGCCAATTCTCCCCCGACCACCCGGTCCCCACCCACCAGCGCATCTTCGGCGCCCGCGACCTGTTCTCGCTGTGGTTCTCCCTCGGCATCGGCCTGATGGTGCTGCAGGTCGGCGCCATGCTGGCGCCTGGCCTTGGCCTTGCCGGCGCAGTACTGGCCATCGCCCTGGGCACCGGTGTGGGTGTGCTGTTGCTGGGGGCCGCCGGTGTCATCGGTAGCGATACCGGCCTGTCGGCCATGGGCACCCTGAAACTCAGCCTGGGCAGTCATGGCGCGCGCTTGCCGGCGCTGCTCAACCTGCTGCAACTGGTGGGTTGGGGTGCGTTCGAGATCATTGTCATGCGCGATGCCGCCAGCCTGCTGGGCGCACGCACCTTTGGTGAGGACAGTGCCTGGAACAGCCCGATGCTGTGGACCCTGAGCTTCGGTGCGCTGGCTACCTTGCTGGCGGTGAGCGGGCCGCTGGCGTTCGTGCGCAAGGTGCTGCGCGCCTGGGGTATCTGGTTGCTGCTGGGCGCGTGCGTGTGGCTGACCTGGAACCTGTTCGCCAAAGCCGACCTGGCTGACCTGTGGAACCGCGCCGGGGACGGTTCGATGTCGCTGGCGGTAGGCTTCGACATCGTCATCGCCATGCCGCTTTCGTGGCTGCCGCTGATCGCCGACTACTCGCGTTTTGCCCGCAACGGCAAGCATGTGTTCGGCGGTACGGTAATTGGCTACTTTATCGGCAACACCTGGCTGATGAGCCTGGGCGTGGCCTACACCCTGGCCTTTGCCGCCAGCGGCGAAGTCAATGCGCTGCTGCTGGCCCTGGCCGGTGCCGGCATGGGTATCCCGCTGCTGCTGATTTTGCTGGATGAGTCGGAAAAAGCCTTTGCCGACATCCACTCGGCGGCGGTTTCCACCGGTGTGCTGCTGCCGCTGAAGGTCGAGCACCTGGCGCTGGCCATCGGCGTGTTGTGCACCTTGATTGCCTTGCTGGCGCCGCTGGCCCAGTACGAAAACTTCCTGCTGTTGATCGGTTCGGTGTTCGCGCCGCTGTTCGGCGTGGTGCTGATGGACCACTACGTCGTCCGTCGCCGCCGCCTGCCGGCGCAGGTGGCTGGCTTGCATTGGCAGGCGCTGCTGGCCTGGTTCGCCGGGGTGGCGGCCTATCACCTGATTGCAGCCAATGCACCGGAGTTTGGCGCTACCCTACCAGCATTGCTGCTGGCAGGTGTGCTGCATGGGCTGCTAAGCCTCAGCCGCGGCCGGGAAACAGTTCAGGCTTGAGCACGCCATTCAGGCGCGGGTAGGGGATCTTCAGTTCCACGTGGCCCATGGAGTAGGGCGCGATCGCATAGACCTCGTACTTGACCACCACCGCGCCGTACGTCAGGGCGATGTGCGGCGACTTCTTGAACGGCCAGGTCTTGACGAACTCGGCGTCCTTGTCCATGCCCACGCTGATCTGCCAGGCGCGGTGCGACGCCTCGACGGTTTTCCAGAAGGTGTCTTCCTGGCCGGGCAGCAGCATGTCCTGCAGGGTCAGCACCTTGTCCAGCTTGCGCGAGTAGTTGATGAAACCGCGCCCAGGCATGCCGTGGGCGCCGCCACTGTCCAGGTAGCTGGACAGCTCGATGATCACCAGCCCGTCATGCTGCTCGCGTACCTTGGCTTGCAAGTAACTGCTGTTACGTTTGTCGGCACTGGCCAGGTATTGCTGCTCGTAAGCCTGCAGGGTGCTTGGCGCGGTGCCATGCTGATTATCTTCGGTCAGCTGCAGCAGGCGCTTTTCGACGATGCCGTCGAGCTTGGGCAGGGCCGGGAAATGGATCATGTCGATGTTCACCAGCGGGCAGTCGCTTTCGCTGCAGCCGGGTTTGACATGTTCCCAGGCGTCGCGCTTGACCTCGAGCGGGGCCCGGTAATTGGGCGCGAACAGGCTCTGGCAGGCGCCCAGAGCGAGTGCCAGCACGGCCACGGAAGTCAGTTTGACAAGTGTCATGATGATCCTTGCAGAACAGGGAAAAGTCGGCCTTTGACCGTCTGCGCGGCCTTCAGTTCGCCACTAAGCTAACAGAGTGAAGACGTGCTGTCCCGAGTGCGCGAGTGGTCGCCGGAAAGGGATGAAACAGGCAAGCGTGCAGAGTAGGATGGCGCGATGCGGTAATTGTGCGGTTGATGTAGCAACGAGGATTTCCATGTCAGACACGTTGAATTCGGTGCCCAAGGCGGTCGAGATCGTCCAGCGGGCCAACTGCTTCCAGGGCTTCTACAAGCTCGACAAGGTGCAGTTGCGCCACGAGCTGTTTGCCGGGGGAATGGGCCGCGAGATCAGCCGGGAGCTGTTCGTGCGCCATGATGCAGTGTGCGTGCTGCCCTATGACCCATTGCGCGATGAAGTGGTACTGATCGAGCAGTTCCGCGTGGGCGCCATGGGCAAGGCCGAAAACCCTTGGCTGATCGAGATGGTTGCCGGGCTGATCGACAAGGACGAACAGCCCGAGGAAGTTGCCCACCGCGAAGCTGAAGAAGAGGCCGGCCTTACGTTCAGCGCCCTGTGGCCGATGACCCGCTACTTCCCGTCGCCCGGCGGCAGTGACGAGTTTGTTCACCTGTTCCTTGGCCGCTGCAGCAGCGAAGGTGCCGGTGGCCTGCATGGCCTGGAAGAAGAGGGCGAGGACATTCGCGTGCGCGTGTGGTCGTTCGAAGACGCACTGCAGGCAGTACGCGATGGGCGCATCTGCAACGCAGCGACCATCATCGGCCTGCAATGGCTGGCGCTGAACCGTGACGAAGTACGAGGTATGTGGAAGTGAACCTGCTGCGCGAGCGTTATCGGGTCGACCTGGTCGGGCTGCAGGCAGCCTGCGAGGCCAACTATGCCCGGCTGATGCGCCTGTTACCCGACATGCGCACTACCCAGAGCTCGCGCCGCATCGGCATGACCCAGGGCGACCAGATGCTCGGCGTGCTGGTGCTCGATGTGGTACTGGCCTGCCCCTATACCACCACCCTGCACGTGCGCCAGGAGCACAGCCTGCCGTGGCTGCCAGTGCCGCACCTGGAGGTGCAGGTGTACCACGATGCACGCATGGCCGAAGTGATCAGCGCCGAACATACCCGGCGCCTGCGCAGTATCTACCCGTACCCGAACGAAGCCATGCACCAGCCGGACGAAAAGGCCCAGCTCAACCTGTTCCTCGGTGAGTGGCTGAGCCACTGCCTGGCCTGCGGCCACGAACTGGCCAGCGTTCGCTGAAAGGAGACGGCTGTTGCCTTACTCGGATTCATCCCGCCCGGTGCATGTGGTGCAACTGACCGATGCCCACCTGTTTGCCGACCCGGCCGGCAGCATGCTGGGCCTCAATACCCGTGACAGCCTGCGCCATGTGGTGGCCCAGGTGCGGCGGGAGCAACCGCTTGTCGACTTGCTGCTGTGCACAGGCGACCTGTCCCAGGATGCCAGCGTGTCGTCCTATGAAGCGTTCCGTGAGCTGATCACACCATTTGCCGTACCCACCCGTTGGTTGCCGGGCAACCATGACGAGGCCCAGGTGATGGCGCAATTGGCGCCGGAGCTGGTGCAGGCGGTGACCGATATTGGCGCCTGGCGCATCGTCATGCTCAACACGGCCGTGCACGGTGCGCCCCATGGCTTTTTGGAGGATGACCAGCTGGCGGTGTTGGAAGCAGCCCTGAAAGGGGCGGGCGAGCGGCATTGCCTGGTGTGTTTCCACCATCAGCCGGTGGACATCGGCTGTGCCTGGATTGCGCCGATTGGTTTGCGTAATGCTCAAGCACTGTTCGATATCGTCGAGGGTTATCCGCAGGTGCGCGCGCTGCTGTGGGGGCATGTGCATCAGGAATGGGATGAAGTGCGCGATGGTCGGCGTTTGCTGGCTACCCCGTCGACTTGCATCCAGTTCGCGGCGCGTAGCGAGGACTTCCAGGTGAGCGAAGAGCAGCCGGGGTACCGCTGGTTGCGCCTGCATGCCGACGGACGGTTGGAGACCGGTGTACAGCGAGCGCTGGATTTCGAAGTGAAGCTCGACTTCGATAGCCCGGGGTATTGAGAGCCTGAGGCCTGCCTCCATCCCTGTGGGAGCGGGTTGTTGCGGCCTTCGGTGAAGAAATTGTTGCGAAACCCGTGACACTGCGTCAAAACCCGGCGAACGCGCTACACTGCGCGTCCCTGCGCCCGCATCATCAGGCGCGAAGCCACAGATTCCGGGGGCAGCATGTCGGGTTCCATCCTCTATATCCATGGCTTCAACAGCTCGCCGCTTTCGACCAAGGCGCGCCAACTTGAGGCTGTGATGCAGCAACTGGGCCTGTCGGCACAGCTGCGCGTGCCCGCCTTGCACCATCACCCGCGCCAGGCCATCGCCCAGCTCGAAGCGGCAATCGCCGAGCTTGGCGCGCCGTTGCTGGTGGGCAGTTCGCTCGGCGGCTACTATGCCACCTATCTGGCCGAGCGCCACGGCCTCAAGGCCCTGCTGGTCAACCCGGCGGTAACCCCGCACAAGCATTTCGACGGTTACCTGGGCACCCAGCGCAATTACTACAGCGGTGAAACCTGGGAGCTGACCCACGATCACGTGCAGGCCCTGGCCGAGCTGGAAGTAGCGGCCCCTGTGGATGCCAGCCGCTATCAAGTGTGGCTGCAGACCGCCGATGAAACCCTGGACTATCGCCACGCCGAGCGCTATTACCGTGCTTGTGCCCTGCGCATCCAGGCCGGTGGCGACCACAGCTTTCAGGGCTTCGCCGAACGCCTGCCGGCACTGCTGGCCTTTGCCGGCATTGCCCGTGGGCAGTATGCGGCGCTCGATTTTTCTGTATTTTGACTTTTTTGCACTCACCAGACTGACGACGAGACCCTATGGCCAATCCCAGCGCTAGCGCCTATAACGCAGACGCCATCGAAGTCCTCTCGGGCCTTGACCCGGTCCGCAAGCGGCCGGGCATGTACACCGATACCAGCCGCCCCAATCACCTGGCCCAGGAAGTCATCGACAACAGTGTCGACGAAGCCTTGGCCGGCCACGCCCGTTCGGTGCAGGTCATCCTGCATGCCGACCACTCGCTGGAAGTCAGCGACGATGGCCGTGGCATGCCAGTGGACATCCACCCGGAAGAGGGCGTGTCCGGGGTCGAGCTGATCCTCACCAAGCTGCACGCCGGTGGCAAGTTCTCCAACAAGAACTACCAGTTCTCCGGTGGCCTGCACGGTGTGGGTATTTCGGTGGTCAACGCCCTGTCCACCCAAGTGCGCGTGCGCGTCAAACGTGACGGCAACGAATACCAGATGACCTTCGCCGATGGCTTCAAGGCCAGCGAGCTGGAGGTGGTCGGCTCGGTCGGCAAGCGCAACACCGGCACCAGCGTGTACTTCAGCCCCGACCCCAAGTACTTCGACTCGCCCAAGTTCTCCATCAGCCGCCTCAAGCACGTGCTCAAGGCCAAGGCGGTACTGTGCCCGGGCCTGCTGGTCAGCTTCGAGGACAAGGCCAGCGGCGAGAAAGTCGAGTGGCACTACGAAGATGGCCTGCGTTCTTATCTGGTCGATGCGGTCAGCGAGTTCCAGCGCCTACCCGACGAGCCGTTCTGCGGCAGCCTGGCCGGCAACAAGGAAGCCGCAGACTGGGCGTTGCTGTGGCTGCCTGAAGGGGGTGACAGCGTTCAGGAAAGCTACGTCAACCTGATCCCCACTGCCCAGGGCGGCACACATGTGAACGGCTTGCGCCAAGGTCTGCTGGATGCCATGCGCGAGTTCTGCGAGTTCCGCAATTTGCTGCCACGCGGGGTGAAGCTGGCACCGGAAGACGTCTGGGAGCGCATCAGTTTCGTGCTTTCGATGAAAATGCAGGAGCCGCAGTTCTCCGGCCAGACCAAAGAGCGCCTGTCGTCGCGTGAAGCGGCCGCCTTTGTTTCCGGTGTGGTCAAGGATGCCTTCAGCCTATGGCTCAACGCCCACCCCGAACTGGGCATGCAGCTGGCCGAACTGGCCATCAGCAACGCCGGCCGCAGGCTGAAGGCCAGCAAGAAAGTTGAACGCAAGCGCATCACCCAGGGGCCGGCACTGCCCGGTAAGCTGGCCGATTGCGCCGGCCAGGACCCGATGCGTGCCGAGCTGTTCCTGGTCGAGGGTGACTCGGCCGGTGGTTCGGCCAAGCAGGCGCGGGACAAGGAGTTCCAGGCGATCCTGCCGCTGCGCGGCAAAATCCTCAACACCTGGGAAGTGGACGGCGGCGAAGTCCTGGCCAGCCAGGAAGTGCATAACATCGCCGTGGCCATCGGCGTCGACCCGGGTGCCACCGACCTTGCGCAACTGCGCTACGGCAAAATCTGCATCCTCGCTGACGCCGACTCCGACGGCCTGCACATCGCCACGCTGCTGTGCGCGCTGTTCGTCCAGCACTTCCGGGCGCTGGTCGAGGCCGGGCATGTGTACGTGGCCATGCCACCGCTGTACCGCATCGACCTGGGCAAGGAAATCTACTACGCCCTCGACGAGGCCGAGCGTGACGGCATCCTTGACCGCCTGGTAGCCGAGAAGAAGCGCGGCAAGCCGCAGGTCACCCGCTTCAAAGGCCTGGGCGAGATGAACCCGCCACAGCTGCGCGAAACCACCATGGACCCGAACACCCGGCGCCTGGTGCAGTTGACCCTGGATGACGTTGAAGCGACTTGCGAGCTGATGGACAAGCTGCTGGCGAAGAAGCGCGCCAGCGACCGCAAGAGCTGGCTGGAAACCAAGGGCAACCTGGCTGAGGTCATGGTTTGATTCGTCTGCTCCTGGCGGCCTGCCTGACGCTGGTTGCCCTGCCAAGCCTGGCGGGCAACTGGCCGGAGCTGAAGCTGAGTAGCGAGCACCCGATCAATGGCATGCGCGCAGGCAACCTGTCTGGCCTGGTGGAATGCCGGGGCGGGCTGTGGGGGGTGTCCGACCGCGACGACAACCGCATCTACCGTTTCGACCAGCAGAACCCTACCTGGCGCGCGCAACCGCTTACCTTCACTGCGCCGCCGGCACCGGAAAGCGGCTTGCCGTGGGGCCTGAAGTCGCGCAACTGGGCGGCGTCCTACATTCGCGGTGGCGAGCTGGATCTTGAAGGCATTACCTGTGACCAAGCGGGCAACCTGTACCTGGTCAGCGAGGCCCATGCTGCGGTGCTGCAACTGCCGCTGCAAGGTGAACCCGACTGGTTGAAGATCGACCCGGCCATGGTCCGCCAGGCTCGCGCCAGCGGCATGCTGCTGAACTTCAATGCGCTGTTCGAAGGCCTGGCCATCAACCCGGCGGGCGACCGCCTGTGGCTGGCAGCCGAACGCGAACGCCGTGGCCTGGTGGCCATCGAGCGCCAGCAATCGGTGTGGACCTGCGGGCGTAGCTGCGTGCTGCTGAGCGAGGCCGGGGTCGAGATGCAGCCGGCGCAGATGCCCGATGCCCGGGCACTGTCGCGCGACTTTGCCGACCTGGCCTGGTTCGAGGGCAAGCTGTTCACCCTCGAACGCAACGCCTACCGGGTTTGCCGGCGAGATGCCGACAGCGGCAAGGTCGAGCGTTGCTGGTCGTTCGCCGCCGATGCGCTGGTCGAGTCACGCCGCTACGCGCAGCCGTTTGGCCTGGCCGAGGCGCTGGTGATCGATGCCAAGGGCGCCTGGATCGGCCTGGACAACAACAACGGCGCCCGTGCCGATGGCGAAACCCGCCCGATCGTCTGGCGCTTCGATGCGCCGGACGGCGGCTGGAGCGCCAAGCCATGAGCCAGGCGCCGGGCAAGCGTGCGGGCAGGGTACTGATGGTCGTCGCCTGGGCGGCGACACTGTTCCTTGCCACGCGTTTTTTCGGCCAGTGGGAAGACAGCCAGCGCAACCCCAATAGCCAGGTGCAGTCCGAGCATGGCGATGGCTTTATCGAGGTGCGCCTGTTGGGCAATGGCCAGGGCCACTTCGTGGTGGATGGCGCGATCAACGGCCAGGTGGTGCATTTCATGCTCGACACCGGCGCCACCGACGTGGCGATCCCCGAGGCGTTGGCCCGTGATCTGAACCTGGAGCGTGGCAGCCCGGTCCTGCTGAGCACTGCCAACGGCCGTACCGAAGGCTACCGCACGCGCCTGGTCAGCCTGCAGCTGGGCGATATCCGCCTGCAGGATGTGCGTGCCATCGTGGTGCCGGGCCTGGAAGGGCCCACCGTATTGCTGGGCATGAGTGCCCTGAAACAACTTGAATTTACCCAGCGCGGCGGCACCATGCTGCTGCGCCAGAACCTGAAATGACGAGGCCCGCATGAGCGACTCACTGGAACTCAGCCTGGACGGCGTCGAACGCCGCTCGCTGGCTGACTTCACCGAACAGGCCTACCTCAACTACTCCATGTACGTGATCATGGACCGCGCCTTGCCGCACATCGGCGACGGCCTGAAGCCGGTGCAGCGACGCATCGTCTACGCCATGAGCGAGTTGGGGCTCGATGCCGATGCCAAGCACAAGAAATCGGCGCGTACCGTCGGTGACGTGCTCGGCAAGTTCCACCCCCACGGCGACTCGGCCTGCTATGAAGCCATGGTGCTGATGGCGCAGCCGTTCAGCTACCGCTACACCCTGGTCGACGGCCAGGGCAACTGGGGTGCGCCAGACGATCCAAAGTCGTTCGCCGCCATGCGTTACACCGAAGCGCGCTTGTCGCGCTACGCCGAAGTGCTGCTCAGCGAAGTGGGCCAGGGCACCGTGGACTGGGTGCCGAACTTCGACGGCACCTTGCAGGAGCCGGCCGTGCTGCCGGCGCGCCTGCCCAACATCCTGCTCAACGGCACTACCGGTATCGCCGTGGGCATGGCCACCGACGTGCCGCCGCACAACCTGCGTGAAGTGGCCAGCGCCTGCGTGCGCCTGCTCGACGAGCCCAAGGCCACCATCGAGCAGCTGTGCGAGCACATTCAGGGGCCGGATTACCCGACCGAGGCCGAGATCGTCACGCCGCGGGCCGAAATCCTCAAGATGTACGAAAGCGGCCGCGGCTCGATCCGCATGCGCGCCGTGTACCGCGTAGAAGATGGCGACATTGTCGTCACCGCGCTGCCGCACCAGGTCTCCGGGGCCAAGGTGCTGGAGCAGATCGCCGCACAGATGCAGGCCAAGAAGCTGCCGATGGTTGCCGACCTGCGCGACGAATCGGACCACGAGAACCCGTGCCGCATCGTCATCATTCCGCGCTCCAACCGCGTGGACGCCGACGAACTGATGCAGCACCTGTTCGCCACCACCGACCTGGAAAGCAGCTACCGGGTCAACGTCAACATCATCGGCCTCGACGGCCGCCCGCAGTTGAAGAACCTGCGGGCGATATTGGTGGAGTGGCTGGAGTTCCGAACCAATACCGTTCGTCGCCGCCTGCAACACCGCCTGGACAAGGTCGAGAAGCGCCTGCATCTGTTGGACGGTTTGCTCACTGCATTCCTCAACCTGGATGAAGTGATCCACATCATCCGCACCGAGGAGCACCCCAAGCAGGCGCTGATCGCCCGTTTCGAGCTGACCGAGATCCAGGCCGAATACATCCTCGAAACCCGCCTGCGGCAGCTGGCGCGCCTGGAAGAGATGAAGATCCGTGGCGAACAGGATGAACTGCTGAAGGAGCAAGCCAAGCTGCAGGCGCTGCTGGGCAGCGAAGCCAAGTTGCGCAAACTGGTGCGCAGCGAACTGATCAAGGACGCCGAAACCTACGGCGACGACCGCCGCTCGCCAATCGTCGAGCGCGCCGAAGCCAAGGCCCTGTCGGAAAACGAGCTGATGCCGACCGAGCCCGTCACCGTGGTGCTGTCGGAAAAGGGCTGGGTGCGCTGCGCCAAGGGCCACGACATCGACGCCACGGGCCTTTCGTACAAGGCCGGTGACGGCTTCAAGGCCGCTGCCGCCGGGCGCTCCAACCAGTTTGCCGTGCTGATCGACTCCACCGGGCGCAGCTACTCGCTGGCCGCCCACAGCCTGCCTTCGGCGCGTGGCCAGGGTGAACCGCTGACAGGCCGCCTGACGCCGCCGCCGGGGGCCACCTTCGAGTGCGTGCTGTTGCCTGATGACGATGCGCTGTACGTGGTGGCTTCGGACGCCGGCTACGGCTTTGTGGTCAAGGGTGAAGACCTGCAGGCCAAGAACAAGGCTGGCAAGGGCTTGCTCAGCCTGCCCAACGGGGCCAAGGTCATGAACCCTCGCCCGGTGGCCAACCGCGAGCAGGACTGGCTGGCGGCGGTGACCACCGAAGGCCGCCTGCTGGTGTTCAAGGTCAGCGACTTGCCACAGCTGGGTAAAGGCAAGGGCAACAAGATCATTGGCGTGCCGGGCGACCGGGTGGCCAGCCGTGAAGAATTTGTCACCGATCTGGCGGTGATTGCCGAAGGTGCGACCCTTGTTTTGCAAGCGGGCAAGCGTACCCTATCTCTGAAAGCGGACGACCTGGAGCATTACAAGGGCGAGCGCGGACGGCGCGGCAGCAAGCTGCCACGCGGGTTCCAGCGCGTCGATGGGTTGCAGGTGGAAGTGCCGGCGTAACCGGTAGAAATGTCTGGAACGGCAATTTCAGCGCCGTTCCGGGCAGAAACACTGGAGTCGGACGGTTATTTCGCGGATGATATGGCCCTTGCGGTGCCGGCGTGGCCGTGTGCCCGTTTGAATTTATATGTATCACTGCGGTGTGCCTGTTGGCGGCCGCCTGGATGGGATGATGAAATTTCTGCGCCTTCCATTTGCGCTGTTGATGACTGGCCTGCTGGGCCTTGGCGGGTGCACCATGCACCAGCCGGTTGCCCTGTACCAGCTCGACAGCGGTGATCCTGGCCAGCCTTCGCAGAGTGCGGGCATGGCCGTGGTACTCGGCCCGGTATCGGTAGCCGACTACCTGCAGCGCGAGACGTTCCTGCAGCGTCAGGCCGACGGCAGCCTGAGTTCGGCGACCGACGGTCGTTGGGCTGGCAGCCTTTCGTCGGATATCGACCAGTTGCTGGTCCGCCAGCTTGCCTGGCGCCTGGACAGCCAGCGCGTGGTGCTGGCGCCTGCGACCACCGGCTTCAGCCCGGATGTGCAAGTATTGCTGTCGATCACCCGCCTGGACTCGGGCAAGGACCAGCCGGCGGTCCTGGATGCCCAGTGGCGCCTGCTGGACCGCCGTGGCCATGTGCGTGACAACCGCATCGTTCACCTCGAGCAGCCGCACGAAGGCAGCGAGGCGTCGCAGGTGCAGGCCCAGGGCCAACTGCTGCAGAAGCTGGCCGAACAGCTGAGCACGGCAGTGAAGCCGCTGGCCAACCAGCCGGCCATTGCCGAAGAATCGCCTAAAAAGCCTGCTGCGCCGGTACAGGTGAAGAAGGCACCGGAGAAATCCAAGATCCCGATGGCCTCGCCGATCCGCACCGATATGGAAGTTTATCGGTTCTGATCGAACAGCCAGTGTCTAGTCCTGAAATAGGTTTACACCTGTTCAGGTAGGCCGGTAGGCCTCAAAACGCCCGGTGCACCGCATCGGGCGTTTTGTTTTTCAGGGCC
>NZ_JBIVIF010000058.1:0-35698 GCF_044749595.1 Pseudomonas sp. NPDC089392 | reverse complement strand
CCATGGGGCCTCAGCGCTTGACGGGCATCCATGCCCGTCACCTCCCTCCGCAAGCCCTTCGCTCGGCCTCCTGAAGTCGCAATCTGCGTCGCCTGAACTACCGCGCGCTTAGAAGCAAAGGCAAAGGCATTCGCGGGCAAGCCCGCTCCTACAGGGATATCACAGTACCTGAGGTTGGTGGTGAGCCTGTAGGAGCGGGCTTGCTCGCGAAAGGGCCAGAACAGGCAAACAAATCACTACTGCGCGAACGCCCGCCCCAACCCACCCGGCACACCACTGCTGTCAGTTTCCTGCCAAGGCCCATTCGGGCTCAGCGACCAGCTCCAGCCATTATCGAACCGATAATAGGTACGCTGGCGGTAGAAGGTGTTGGGCTGCTTCTCCAACACATACACCCCCAGCTTCGGGTCCCAATGGCTAGCCCCGCCAGGCGGTGGCGCAAAGCTGGCCGAGGTACGCGGCATCGGCTTGGGAATGGAAGCCGGCTTGCTCGGCTGGGTAGCAGGCTGCCCACCCGGCAACGGCTTGACCGCCGGCCCCTGCTGCGGCGGCACACGTTCGATCGGCGGCTCCGGCTGCTCATACGGCTGCTGCACCGTACACGCAGACAAACCCAAAGCCAGGGTGATCAGGGTCAGGCGGACGGTGCTGTGCATGGCGTTGATCTCTTACGGGTCGGGGCTGTCGATGGTCAGGTGCTGGGTGGCCTGGGTGGCGCTGGGCAGTGGCGCGCCCTGGCCAATCCACTCACCATGGGTAGGCTGGCCGGCGCGCGAGACACGTGCAACCAGTTGGACTTCGGCAAAGTCGGACAGTTTCATCTGCGGCATCATGGCGTCAGCATCCGACAACTCCACCTCAATTGGCAACTGCGCCACAGTCACCCGCTTGGCGGCCAGCGGCATGGGCGGGCCATTGCTGGCGCGGGCAAAGATGAACACCGTATCGCCTGGCTTGACCTTGTCCTGCAACGCCGCCGCCAGTTCCACCCGCACCTTCAAGCGCGCCGCCACTGGCGCAGGCTCTGCGGCCTGCCCTGGCCCGCCACCCAGGCGCTCGGCGGCGCGGTCGATACCGCCCTGCAACGCCGCCCGCGATGCGTCGCCTTCCGGCAGCTGCGCCAGCAGGCGCTTCCAGTAATCGATAGCTTCCTGGTAACGCTCGCCTTCAAAGGCAGCAATACCGCGCAGGCCCAGGCTGGTCACTTCGTTGGGGTCGGCCTTCAGCGCTTCGTCAGTCAGCCCTTGCACCTGCGGGCTCCACTGCTTGTCGGCGGCAAAGTACAGGGCTTGGGCCCACTGCCCCAGCAACTCGGGCTGGCGACCGGCCAAGGTCACGGCACGCTCGAAGGTACGCGCGGCATCGGCCGGGCGCTGCTCGGCCATGTAGGCACGCCCCAGGAAGTACAGGGCCTCGGCCGAATCCGGCTGGGCCTGCACCACACGCTCCAGGCGCGCGGTCATTTCTTCCATCGACTTGGGCGCCTCGGCGAATTCCTGGGTCAGGGCTACCTTGTCGGCCGCGCCAAAATGCAGGTACAGCCCCAGCGCCATCAGAGGCACCAGCACCGCCGCCAACAGCGGCAGGGCCTTGCCCAGATGGCCCAGGCGCGGGGCGTCAGCGCCTTCGGTATCGGCCAGCAGCTCGCGCGCGGCTTCGTCACGGCCCTTGGTCAATTGCGCCTCATCGAGTACACCTGCAGCCTGCTGGGCTGCCAGTTCGGCGACGCGCTCCTGATACAGGGCCACGTTCAGGGCGGTACGGTCTTCTTCCGGCTGGCGACGACGGCCACGCAGGATCGGGATCAGCAAGAAGCTGAGGGCGGCGAGCAACAGCAGGCCCGCGCTAAGCCAGAATTCAATCATGGGTCTGTTCTTTTTCCAGCAGTTTGGCGAGACGCTCGCGTTCTTCGACGGAAAGCTCGTTATTACCCTGTACAGCCGTACCGCGGCGCCGGCGCACGATCACCGCCAGCGCCACGAAACCACCGGCCAGCAGGATCCCCGGGCCGAACCACAGCAGCCAGGTACGCCCGCTGAGCGCCGGTTTGTAGCGCACGAAGTCGCCATAGCGGTCGACCATGAAATCGACGATCTGCTCGTTGTTCTTGCCCTCACCCAGCATGCGGAAGATTTCCCGACGCAGGTCGGCGGCAATCGGCGCGTTGGAGTCGGCAATGTCCTGGTTCTGGCACTTGGGGCAGCGCAGTTCCTTGGTCAGCTGCTGGTAGCGATCGCGCTCGGCCTCATCGCGAAACTGATAGGTGTCGATGGCCGCCTTGGCCACACCGGCCAGGCTCATGCCCAGCACGGCGGCTGCCAGCCAGCGCTTCATGGCTTGGCCTCATCGACCAGGCCCTGGTACAGCGGCGCCAGCTGCTCACGCCACACGCTGGCATCGACAATGCCCACATGCTTGTAGCGGATGACGCCCTTGGCGTCGATCAGGAAGGTTTCCGGCGCGCCATACACCCCCAGGTCCAGGCCCAGGCTGCCCTGCTCGTCACGAATGTCAAGCTGGTAGGGGTTGTGGAACTCGGCCAGCCACTTCTGCGCGGCGGCGTTGTCATCCTTGTAGTTGACCCCGTGAATTATCACGCCCTGCTGGGCCAGCTGGTTCAGGTACGGGTGCTCGACCTTGCACGACGGGCACCAGGTGGCCCACACGTTAACCAGCGCCGGGCGGCCCTGCAAATCGGCCTGGGTCAGGGTGCGGTCGCCCTGGGTCGAGGCCAGGGAAAACACCGGGAACGGTTTGCCGATCATTGCCGAAGGCAGCTCGTCGGGCTTGAGAAACAGCCCCTTGTAGAGGAACACCGCCACCAGCAGGAACACCGCCAGTGGCACTACCATGATCCAACGCTTCATGCAGCTGCTCCAGACACGCCCAGGGCATCACGCACCCGGGTCTTGACCTTGACGCGGTAGCGCCGGTCGAGGGCCGCCAGCAAACCGCCCAGGCCGGTCAGCAGACCGCCCAGCCAGATCCAGCGGACATAAGGCTTGATATGCACGCGCACGGCCCAGGCGCCGTTCTCCAGCGGCTCGCCAAGGGCAACGTACAGGTCACGGGTAAAGCCTGCGTCGATACCGGCTTCGGTCATCATCGACTGCTGAACGGTGTACAGGCGTTTTTCCGGGTGCAGGGTGGTCACTTCACGGCCATCGCGGCTGACCACCACGGTGCCCTTGTCAGAGATGAAGTTCGGCCCTTCGAAGTGCTTGGCACCCTGGAACAGGAAGTGGTAACCGCCCAACTCCACGCTTTCACCCGGGGCCATGCGCAGGTCGCGCTCGGCGCTGTTGTTGCTCGACAGCACCACGCCCAGCGCACACACCGCCAGGCCCAGGTGCGCCAGCTGCATGCCCCAGTAGCTGCGGCCCAGGCCCGGCAGGCCCTTGACCAGGCCTTTGTGGCGAGTCTTGTCGAGAATGTCGCGCAGCCCGCCAAGCACCACCCAGGCGGCCAGCGCGAAGGCCGTCAGGGTCGGCCAGTCGAAGTCGTCGACGATAAAGCCGGCCACCGGGGCGAGGATGGCGCTGCCGATCAGCACCGGGGTCATCATGCTGGCCAGCCATTTGCCTGGGGTGTCCTTCCAGCGCACCACCACGCCCACGCTCAGCACCACCATCAGCAGTGCCATCAACGGCAGGAACAAGGCATCGAAGTATGGCGGGCCGACCGACAGCTTGGCCCCGGTCAGCGCATCGAGCACCAACGGGTACAGGGTGCCGAGCAGAATCATCGAGGCCGCCACCACCAGCACCAGGTTGTTGGCCAGCAGCAGCGTCTCGCGCGACCACAGGGCGAAGCCAACCTGGCTCTTGACCACCGGTGCGCGCAAGGCGAACAGGGTAAGCGAACCACCGACCACGAACAGCAGGAAGATCAGGATGAAAATGCCCCGCGACGGGTCGGCGGCAAATGCATGCACTGAGGTCAGCACGCCGGAACGCACCAGGAAGGTACCCAGCAGGCTCAGCGAGAATGCGGCAATCGCCAGCAGCACGGTCCAGCTCTTGAACACCCCGCGTTTTTCAGTCACCGCCAGCGAGTGGATCAGCGCGGTGCCCACCAGCCAGGGCATGAACGAGGCGTTTTCCACCGGGTCCCAGAACCACCAGCCACCCCAGCCCAGTTCGTAGTAGGCCCACCACGAACCCAGGGTGATGCCCACGCCAAGGAAGGCCCAGGCGACGATGGTCCAGGGCCGCGACCAGCGCGCCCAGGCCGCGTCCAGGCGACCGCCGAGCAAGGCGGCGATAGCGAAGGCAAAAGCCACCGAGAAGCCCACGTAGCCCATGTACAGCATTGGCGGGTGCACGATCAGGCCAAAGTCCTGCAGCAGCGGGTTGAGGTCGCGGCCATCGGTCGGCACTTGCGGCAACAGGCGCTGGAACGGGTTGGAGGTGATGATCAGGAAGCTCAAAAAGCCCACGCTGATCATGCCCATGACTGCCAGCACACGGGCCAGCATCACCTGCGGCAACTGCCGCGAGAACACCGACACGGCGAAGGTCCAGCCACCGAGGATCAGCGCCCACAGCAGCAACGAGCCTTCGTGGGCACCCCATACCGCACTGAATTTGTAGTACCAGGGCAAGGCGCTGTTGGAGTTGCTGGCCACATAGGCGACCGAGAAGTTGTCGGTCATGAAGGCATGGGTCAGGCAGGCAAAGGCAAACGCCAGGAAGGCGAATTGCCCCCACGCCGCCGGCCGCGCCAGGCTCATCCACAGGCTGTCGCCACGCCAGGCCCCCAGCAGCGGCACGCTGGCCTGCACGGCGGCAAAGCAGATGGCCAGGATCATCGCCAGCTGGCCGAGTTCGGGGATCACCAGTGCTGCGTTCATGGCTTGGCCTCCCCGCCGGTGGCAGCCTGGCCGCTTTCTTTCAGGGCCTTGGTGACCTCGGGCGGCATGTACTTCTCGTCGTGCTTGGCCAGCACTTCATCGGCCACCACCACGCCTTCGGCATTGACCTTGCCAAGCGCGACGATGCCCTGCCCTTCGCGGAACAGGTCGGGCAGGATGCCACGGTAGGTGATCGGCACCGACTTGTTGAAGTCGGTGACCACGAAGCGCACGTCGAGCGAGTCGGACGAGCGCTGCACCGAGCCTTTCTCGACCATGCCACCGGCGCGGATGCGGGTGTCCAGCGGCGCCTCGCCGTTGGCGATCTGGGTGGGGGTATAGAACAGGTTGATGTTCTGCTGCAATGCGCTCAAGGCAAAGCCGACGGCAACCCCGACGCCGACCAGCAGGCCGACGATGAGCAACAGGCGTTTCTTGCGCTGCGGATTCACTGGTTGTTCTCCCGGCGCAAACGGCGCGCCTCTTCTTGCAGGTAGCGACGGCGGGCCAGCAGGGGCGCGGCGACATTCAGCGCCAACACCGCCAGGCAGATGCCATAGGCCGACCACACGTACAGGCCATGATGGCCCATGGCGAGGAAGTCACCGAAGGTGGCAAAGCTCATTGTGCGGCCCTCCGCCCCAGGCTGTTCAACACTTCGTCCTTGACCCAACTGGCGCGCGCTTCGCGCTTGAGCACTTCAAGGCGCATGCGCAACAGCAGCACGGCACCGAAGAAGCAATAGAAACCCAGCGCCGTGCACAGCAGCGGCAGCCACATTTCTGCGGGCATCGCCGGTTTTTCGGTCAGGGTGAAGGTGGCGCCCTGGTGCAGGGTGTTCCACCACTCCACCGAGTACTTGATGATCGGGATATTCACCACGCCGACAATCGCCAGCACGGCGCAGGCCTTGGCCGCACTGTCACGATTACTGATCGCCTGGCCCAGCGCAATAATGCCGAAGTACAGGAACAGCAAAATAAGCATGGACGTAAGGCGGGCATCCCAGACCCACCAGCTGCCCCAGGTCGGTTTGCCCCAGATGGCGCCGGTGACCAGCGCCACGGCGGTCATCCAGGCACCGATCGGTGCGGCGCACTGCAGGGCGACATCGGCCAGTTTCATCTTCCACACCAGCCCCACCACCCCGGCCACCGCCAGCAGCACATAGCAGGACTGCGCCAGCATCGCCGCCGGCACGTGGATGTAGATGATGCGGAAGCTGTTGCCTTGCTGGTAGTCCTGGGGGGCAAAGGCCAGGCCCCAGGTGATGCCGACCAGCAGCAGGAGCACGGCAGCGCCGGCCAGCCACGGCAGCATGCGGCCGCTGATGGCATAGAACCATTTCGGGGAGCCCAGCTTGTGGAACCACGTCCAGCTTATTTTCATCAGGTACATCCAGGGTATTTGCCGGGCTTGAGAGCCCGGGACTCGTTATTCGCCGACGCTGATCTTCAGGCCAGCCGCTATCGCAAAAGGTGCCAGGGTCACGGCCAGGGCCGTGAGGCTGGCAAGCCAGAGCAAGTGGCCGGTTGCCGGCATATTTTGCAACGCCGCTTGCAACGCACCACTGCCCAGGATCAATACAGGGATATACAACGGCAGAATCAGCAACGCCAGTAACAAACCACCGCGTTTCAGACCGACTGTCAGCGCCGCGCCCACCGCGCCCAGCAAGCTCAACACCGGCGTGCCCAGCAGCAGCGAGCCAAGCAGCACCGGCAGGCAATGGCTCGGCAGCCCCAGCATCAGTGCCAGCAGCGGCGCCAACAATACCAGCGCCAGCCCGGAAAAGATCCAGTGCGCCAGCACCTTGGCCAGCACCAGCAGCGCCAGCGGGTGCGGCGACAGCACCCACTGTTCCAGCGAGCCGTCCTCGAAATCGCTGCGGAACAGGCCGTCCAGCGACAGCAACACCGCCAGCAGGGCTGCCACCCAGACCAGGCCTGGCGACAAGGTTTGCAACAATTGGCTTTCCGGGCCGACCGCCAGCGGGAACAACGCCACGACGATGGCGAAGAACACCAGCGGGTTGGCCAGCTCGGCCGGGCGGCGGAACAGCAGGCGCGCTTCGCGGCGCAACAACAAAATGAATACGCTCATGCCGCCCATTGCCCCAGGTTCAGTTCACGGTAACCGGAGGGCTTGCGTTCCAGCGTGTGGTGGGTGGTCAGCACCACCGTGCCGCCCTGCTCGCAGTGGGCCGCCAGGTGCGCTTCGAGCTGCGCCACGCCTTGCTTGTCGAGGGCAGTGAACGGTTCGTCGAGAATCCACAGCGGCGGGCAGGCCAGGTGCAGCCGGGCCAGGGCCACGCGGCGCTGCTGGCCGGCCGACAGGGTGTGGCAGGGTACGTCTTCGAAACCGCGCAGGCCAACAGCCGCCAGTGCTGCCCAGATCGCCTCGCGGTTGGCCGGTTGGTGCAGGGCGCACAGCCAGGTGAGGTTCTCCTCGGCAGTGAGCAGGTCCTTGATGCCGGCGGCGTGGCCGATCCACAGCAGGATGCTGGCCAGCGCGTGGCGCTGCTCGGCCAATGGCTTGCCGCCCAGCAGGATCTGCCCGGCGGTTGGCTGCATCAACCCGGCCAACAGGCGCAACAGGCTGGTCTTGCCACTGCCGTTGGGGCCGCTGATCTGCAGCATGTCGCCAGCACCCAGCTCGAAATCGAGCTGCTCGAACAGCAGGCGCCAGTCGCGCTCGCAGGCCAGGCCTGCGGCTTGGAGGTGAAGGGTCACGGTTTCGCCTTATCTTTTGTAGGGCTTAAGGTCGGTGTTGCCTGGTTCGCGGGTAAACCCGCTCCTACATGTACAGCGCAGGCCTCGAAGGCAGCACAAAACGTTGTAGGAGCGGGTTCACCCGCGAACCAGGCAACACCAACCTGAAGCCTTGTGTCTCAAGTCGCCCCCTACGCTGCCGTTATACTGGCAACCACAGGCGCCCGGCATTATTACACGCGCCGCCGCGCTGCCAAGAGGCCGGGTTCGACAGGTTGTATACAATCATGACTGAAATCAATAGTCTCGGTGCACAAACCGCAATCAGCACCCAGACCATCAAGGCGGGCATGACTGGCGAACTGCTGCGCCTGACGCAACCACAGCCCGGCATGATGGCCCCCGGCGAGACCGCACAGGCCGAAGTCGTGTCGTTGCGCCAGGTGGGCAGCGACTTTCAACTGGTGCTGCGGCTGATGCAGGCCAATGGCACGCAGACCCAGCTACAGGCCAGCGCCAGCCAGCCCCTGCCACAGGGCAGCCAGGTCACCGTCAGCCAGACCGAAAGCAACCGCCTGGCAATCATGTTGCAGCAGGCCAACGCCAGCCAGATTGCCACCCTCACCCGCCTGGACACCAGCAAGGTGCCGGTCGGCACCCTGCTGCAAGGCAAGGTCGTGACCAACCAGGCCTTGGCCCAGGCGCCCGGCCAAGCACCGGTCTACCGGGCGTTGGTCAGCCTGCTCAACAGTGCCCAGGCCGGCGCTACCCTGACCGTCGACAGCCCGCGCCCGCTGGCCGTCGGCAGCCTGCTCAGTGCGCTGGTGCAGGGCGACCAGTCGCTGCGCTTCGTGCCGCTCAGCGGCCGGCAGGACCAGCTCAGCATTGCCCAGCAACTGCTGACCCAGCAAAACCGCCAGGCTTCGCTACCCGGCCTGCTCAATGCCCTGCAGCAGCTCACCCGCGACCCAGGCGCCGATGGCGACCTGCGCGCCAGCGCCGAACGCCTGCTGGCCGGCCTGCCGGATGCCCGGCAATTGGGCGATGCCAAGGCAGTGGCCCAAGCCCTGAACAACAGCGGCGCCTTCCTGGAAGCGAAACTGCTGGGCGGCTTCCCCGCCAGCGTTGCCACCGACCTCAAGGCGCATTTGCTGCGGCTGATTACCCAGGCTCCCACTGGTACAACCGCTAACCTGGCTCCCGCCAGCCTGGCCGTGACCATGCCGGCACTGGCCCGCAGCGCCCTGGGCATGCTCGAACGGGTCAGCCCCAAGCCACAGCCCGGCGCGTTCCCACTGCCGTCGCGCCTGCTCAAGGCCATGGAAGACGAAGGCGACCTGCAACAACTGCTGCGCCTGGCCGCCGCCGCCGTGTCGCGCCTGCAGAGCCACGCCATGAGCAGCCTGCAACAAACCGGCACGCTGGAAAACGGCAACCTGCAGACCACCTGGCAAACCGAAGTGCCGATTCGCCACGGCCAGGAGTTCATCCCGCTGCAGGTCAAGCTGCAGCGCGAGGAAACCCCGCAACAGCAGGCAGATCGCCAGCACCAGGCGCAAGACCCCCTGCAGGCCCTGTGGCGCATCGAGTTGGCTTTCGACCTGTCGCCGCTCGGCCCCATGCAGGTACAGGCACAGCTGAGCCAGGGCCGCTTGAGCGGCCAGCTGTGGGCAGAGCGCGAGCAAACCGCCCGGTTGATCGACACCCAGCTGGGCACCCTGCGCGAACGCCTGCTGGCACGTGGCCTGGACGTAGGCGACCTGGAGTGCCACCCCGGCACGCCACCACAAGGCCCGCGCACGCGGGTGGAACAACGCTGGGTGGATGAAAACGCATGACAAAGAAACCCACCCACCAGGCCATTGCCCTGAGCTACGACGGCCAGCAAGCCCCAACCCTGAGCGCAAAGGGTGACGATGCGCTGGCCGAGGCCATCCTGGCCCTGGCCCGCGAGCATGAGGTGCCGATCTACGAAAACGCCGAGTTGGTGCGCCTGCTGGCACGCCTGGAGCTGGGCGAGCAGATCCCCGAAGCGCTGTACCTGACCATTGCCGAAATCATTGCCTTCGCCTGGCAACTGCGGGGCAAGGTGCCCGCCGGCTTCAGCGACGAACCCGAGGCGCCGCGCGACATCACCCCGGTCACCGCGCTGCTGCCGCCTGAAGGCCACCGGTAGCTATCTACCACCCCGGTCGGCACCAGCCGTTCAGCCTTGCCATTCCCGTCAATGAGCAAGGTGAATACCATGTCAACAAGCCGTATCAATGCTGCCGGCGTGCAATACGTCCGCGATCATCTCAGCCATGTGCCCCGCCCGGACCGCGAAGCCAGCCGGGCTATCCGGCAGTGGCTCAAGCAGCAAGGCCATGACCTCGATCCGGAGCAGATTGACGTCGTCACCCTGCACTACTGCCCCGATGGGCCAGACAGCAACTTTGCCGCCATTACCCAAAGCATGAGCTTGCCCCAGGCAGTGCTCGGCAACTGGCAAGGAGAATCCAACAACGACCTGTTCGGTGCCCTGCTGCGCCAACCCTGGGCCGGCTCGCTGCCTGACGGCTCGCTGCGCCTGGTCGAAACCTTGCCGGCACCGGGTTTCAACCACCAAGGTGTCGCCTTTGAGGTGTTCAACGGCCTGTTCCGCCGCACCACCCCACAACGCTATGACGCGTCCACCCATCTGCCGATCGCCGCCGAAGCCTTCCAGCGCTTCATCGAAGCCCTGGACTTTCATACGCCTTTCAAGGCCCAGCTTGACCGCTACTGGGGCGAGCACCTGCACAACCACCGGCTGGCCTGCAAACTCAACTTCATCGCCGCCTGTAACCAGCAAGTCGCTGAAGGCAGCCTCAGCGAGGCAGCCAGAAAGCTCATATGGCAAGCTGCCGGGCTGATGCCGCGTGGCATCACCCTGCGCTTGAGCATGTTGAACATCTATGGCTACGCCGCCACCGACCTGCTGTACCTGCATCACCCTGCCAGTGACCTTGGCGTGCTGTACATACCCGGCAACAGCTCGCCGTTGCTGGAGTTCAGCAGCCAGATGCAGTTGCAGGACTGGGTTGGCCAGCAGTGCAAAGACCCGCTCAAGCGCCGTGCCCTGAAGCAACATTTTCGGCTGGCCGACTGCCCGCAAGGCCTCGACTTCAGCGGCCTGGACACGGCCCTCGAAGGGCTGGCCGAGTACCCCAGGCGCCATCAGCTGCCACCTGAGCATGGCTATTTCAACGACGACGGCACCTGGCCGCCGCGCACCTACGTGAACTACCGGCCCGACACCTACAGCCCCAGGATTGACGGCGATCTGTTCCAGGCCCTGGCCGAGCGCCAGCGCCAACGCAGCTACGATGACGCCGATTTCCTCATTACCCGCGACAGCCAGGTCAGCAAAGCGCGCTGGCTCGGCTACCTGACTACCACGCTCAACCTGCTGGCCCCGCTATGCCTGGTGGTACCAGGCCTGGCCCCGCTATTGGCCGTGGGCGGCATCGCGCAGCTGGGCCTGGGGCTGGACCAGGCGATCAATGGCAAGACGCTACAAGAGAAGCAAGACGGCGTCGGTAATATCACCTGGGGCCTGCTCAACGCCGCGCCGCTGGCAATCGTCGGTGCAACCAGGGCCAAGGCACTGTTCGAATTCAAAACCGAAGGCTTCGTGCCGCCAACGCGGCTGAACGAACAGATCGGTTACCCATTGAGCCCTGTCTCGCCACCCCGCTTCCCGGAGCCTGAAGGTGCGCGTTACTTCCATACCCGTGAGCCCATTGCACCACTGCCGGACGGCGACCAGGCCATCACCGATTCGGTTATCCGCACGCCGCTCTATAACAGCGACATCGACAACCTCGATGCGAGCATCGACACCTATAACGAACGCGTGGTCTACGACTTGCAGCGCGATGTCTTCATTCGTGAACAGGACCTCAACGAAATCGACCCAGTAGGCTACGTCGCCAGGGTTGGAATCAGGGATCTGCAGCCTGTTCGCAGTACCCGCACAGTCACCAACGCCATGCGCAGCCGCAGCCTGCGCGCGCTGGGCATCGACCTTGCGCTGCCAGTGGAGATCCCGACAGTGGCCAGCGCAAGCTACCCGATTCCCAAGCGGATCGCATGCCTCTGGGTGGGTGACAAAGTCATCAGCCCTGAACTGCTGGCCAACCTGGGCAGCAACGCCGAGCGCCTCAACGACAGCCAATATAACCTGCGCCTGTACCTATCCAGCGCGGCCCCTGCAGCTTACGCCGAGAACCTGAGCCTACTGGCCGAACACGCCCCTGACCTGCAAGTGCTGCCTCTGGAAGAGCAAGCCTTTTACAGGGCGTTTCGCCAGAGCAGGTACTACGCCCAGTACGATGCCGCACTGGATGGCAATGGCGGCATCGCCAGCAACTATGCCTCGGCCTCGGATGTGCTGCGCTACCCGATGCTGCACCATGAAGGGGGGTTGTACATGGATGTGGACGACACCCTGCTGGCCACTGGCGAAACCATCGACCAGGTCGAATTGCGCACCACGCCCAACGGCCTGCTGCTGGCGCCGCCCATGTCCAACGAAAAAATGGGCATGAACTGCCTGTACAACACCAGCCTGATCGGCAGCCACCCTGGTAACCCTACCCTGGAAGCCATTTCCGAAGAGATGCATGCGCGTTACCAGACCAACCAGGATTTCTACGACAGCAAGCCAAGCCTGGCCGATGACCCGGCAAACTTCTACCGCTATGCCAACCGCCTCAGCCGCATGACCGGCCCGGCCATGCTCAGCGATGTGGTCGACCGCCACCTGCCGGCGCTGCGTACCTTGCGTCAGGTCATCAACCTGTACGGCATGCCGCGGATCAACGCCTATCAGTTCGTCGACCTGGCGCGCAGTCAGGAAGCGATGCGCACACTGTTGCCACTCAACCGCTTTGCCAAGGTCGGCGGCAATCATTCCTGGAGCAGGACGTAATCGGCAATTAGAACTGTACCTGCCTTGCGCGGCCCTTGTGTGCGGGCTAGCCCGCTCCCACAGGGGACCGCGCAAGGTGGTAACCATGTAGAACAACCTGAACCCTCAGCCTGGCTACCGTAATGCCTCATTTCTCCGCACAGGCAGATACCCATGGCAGGCACACGAGTGAATCACGCGGGCGAGCAGTTCATCCGCAACCACCTGCAGCACATTCCCCGCCCGGACCGGCAAGCCTTCAATGCTATCCGTGAATGGGCCATGCAACAGGGCCATGACCTGGACCCCGACCAGACCGACGTAGTCACCCTGCACTACCGTGGCAACCAGGCAGTCATTACCCAGCGCATTTCTCTCACCCAGGCGGTGCTCTCAAACTGGCAAGGTGAGACCAACAAGAATTTGATCGGCCAATTGTTCCCAGGCCACTGGGCAGGCACTTTGCCAGATGGCCCATTGACCATCGTCGAACGCCTGCCGGAACCCGGGGTGTTTGACAACGGCGCCCACTTCTCGGTTTTCAACGGCCTGTTCCAAAGGACTACCCCGGCCCGCTACGACAGCACCACGCACCTGGCGGTCGATGTCGAGGCCATGCAGCAGTTCATCTGGAACATGGACTTCCACAGCCACTTCGTCAGCATGCTCGACACTTACTGGCAGCAGGCGACAGAAACTCATCGGCAATCCCTGCAGATAAGCTTCATCGCCGCCTGTAACAAACAGGTCCAGGAAGGTTCGTTGAGCGACGTCGGCCGCCAACTGGCATGGCAAGCTGCGGGGCTCATGGCAAAAACACCTGGTCTGCAGGTCAGGCCCTTGAACGTTTACGGGTACGCCGCCACCGACCTGATATGCATCACCGACCCTGCGCAACCGCAGGTACTGCTGTACCTGCCCGGCAACGCATCGCCCTTGCATGAGTTCGATAACATGACGGCCATGCAGGACTGGTTCGCCGAACAGTGCCGAAGCGACGACAAGCGCCTGAGCCTGCGCCAGTACTTCAAACTGGCCGACTCCCCTGATGGCCTGGACTTCAGTGGGCTGGACACTGCCCTGGACGGCCTTGGCGCCTATCCGGGCATGCACCATCGTTCACCCAACCGGCCTGGGTTTACCGTTGATGGTCACTGGCCTCCGAGCGAGTACGTCAACTACAAGGCCGACCAGTACAGCCCGCAGCTGGTGGGCGACCTGTTTGCAGCCCTCACCCAGCGCCAGCGCGAACGCAGCTATGGCGATGCCGACTTCATCATTACCAGCGATGCGCAAGTGACCAAGGCGCGCTGGCGCGGCTACCTGGTGGCCTCGCTCAACCTGCTGGCACCGCTGGCCTTGGTAGTGCCCGAGCTCATACCCTTACTGGCGGTTGGCGGTGTCGCGCAGTTTGGCCTGGGGCTTGACCAGGCGATCAACGGCAAGACGCTTGCTGACAAGGACTCTGGCGTGAGCAATATCGCCTTCGGCCTGCTCAATGCCGCCCCGTTGGCCTTGCTCCCTGCAGCCCGCCCGCGAATGCTGTTCCCAGGCAAGAGCTCACGTTTCGTCATGCCCACGCGGCTGAACGACCAGTGGGGCTACCCACTGAGCCCCAACAGCCCTCCCCGGTTACCCGAAGAGATCCTGGCAGACTTCTTCGTGCCAGCCGAGCTACCGGTCGAGGCCTCGCGTATAGCCAGAGGCCCGTTGAATCGCGCAACGGGTACCAACGCGCTATTGGCGCTCAAGGACGGCAACGAAGTCGAAATACTCTACGACACCGAAAACGATGCCTTCATCCTCAAAGAGGACGCCAACGAGGTGTTGCCCAACTACTACCAGGTGACCGCGGGCACTCGCGACCTGTATGTGGTCAACCCGGCCACGCGGGGAGCCAGCAATGCGATGCGCATGAACACACTGCGCAAGCTGGGTGTCGACCTGCAACTGCCACTCAGCGTGCCTTCGGTCAGCAGCTCGGAAGTAACTCCGCTGCCAAAGAAGATCCTCAGCATCTGGGTCGGCAACAAAAGCATCCCCGATGAGCTGGTGGAGAACATCGCCAGCAATGCCAAACGCCTTGAGGGCACGGGTTTCAGCTATGAGTTCTACCTGTCGAAATCCAACCCTAAAGCGTTCATGAAGAACCGGGCAAAGCTGACCGCGGCGTCGAACCTTCAGGTCAGAACACTGGAAGAACAACCCTTCTACGCAGCCTTCGAGCAAACCGACTTCTACCATCAGTACCGGCAGGCTCTGGACAGTAACGGAGCGAACTTCTCGTCTGCCTCCGACATCCTGCGCTACCCGTTACTCGATTCGGAGGGCGGCATCTACATGGACGTCGACGATACGCTGCGCAGCTTCGAAGACAACCCCGACAGCTTCGCGATGATCAGCTCGGTGGCCTTGAAAACCACGCCCGACGGCCTGGTCCTCGGCAGCCCGGTAGACAACGAACTGCTGGGCATGCACTGCGACTACAACAGCAACATGATCGGCAGCCATGCCAACAACCCGACCCTGCGGGCGATTTCTGCAGAGATGAACGCACGCTACCGCAGCAATCTGTCGTTCTACGACATCAGGCCGCTGGCAGGCACCCACGGGTACGAAGCCTACGCCCAGGAACTGAGCAGGATGACCGGGCCGGGCCTGCTCAACGATATGGTTGCCCGGCATCTGCCCAGGCTGCAGTTCCTGCGGCAACTGAGCAAGCTGGAGTCGATACCGGAGACTGGTTATCGCTCCCTTACAGCAGCTCTGACCTACCCTGTTTCCTTGGCGCGCAACAGCGACCAGGCGCTGGGCAGCGTAGCGACTATCGGCAACTACCACTCGTGGGGCAGGCCCTGAAACAAAACGGGCGATTTGCGTCGCCCGTTTCATCAACCACTGCGGTGCAGCTTGCTCATCAGCTCGGCTTCAGCCTGGGTCAGGCCGCAGCTTTCGGTAAGCTCGGCCACACTGGCGCCCATACCCACCAGCTTGGCCGCCTGGCTGAAAGTGACGTTGTTGGGGTCGCGCTGTTCCAGCTGCTGGATCTTGTCGGGCAGCGGCGTAACCACCAGGCTCAGCTCGTGCAGCGCCTCGCCCATGCGCACGGTACCGTTCTGGTAGTCGTCCAGGCGTTTGGCCAGGTCCTTGATGCGCTGGTCACGCAGGGCATCGCCTTCGGCCTGCTGCGCGGCCAGTTCGCGCTGGCGTTTGCTGTAGTTGAGGAAGAACCACAGGCTCAGCGCCCAGACCAGCGCCAGGAAGATGACAGCAACCTGTAGGATCAACTCAGATGTTCTCCAGCTCGGACCACTCTTCCTCGGTCATCATCTTGTCCAGCTCGACCAGGATCAGCAGTTCGCCATTCTTGTTGCACACGCCCTGGATGAACTTGGCCGACTCTTCGTTGCCCACGTTCGGCGCGGTCTCGATTTCAGATTGGCGCAGGTACACCACCTCGGCCACGCTGTCGACCAGGATACCGACCACTTGCTTGTCGGCCTCGATGATGACGATACGGGTGTTGTCGGTGACTTCGGTCGGCATCAAGCCAAAGCGCTGGCGGGTGTCGATCACCGTCACCACGTTGCCGCGCAGATTGATGATGCCCAGCACGTAGCTTGGCGCACCCGGCACCGGGGCGATCTCGGTGTAGCGCAGCACTTCCTGCACCTGCATCACATTGATGCCGTAGGACTCATTGTCCAAGCGGAAGGTAACCCACTGCAGGATCGGATCTTCGGAACCTTGTGCAGACGACTTTTTCATTCCCCTAGCCCTCTAAATCCGCTGTTACGCGGTTGTGTTCTGTGTCATTTCTGTTTGGCATGCAGCTGCTTGACCGCGCCACTGGCGATCAGCTCGGCCAAAGCGGCAACGTCGAGCAGTGCACACATGTGTTCGATCACCGTGCCGGCCAGCCACGGGCGCTGGCCACGCTGGCTGCGCCACTTGATCTCGGACGGGTCCAGGCGCAGCGAGCGGCTGACCTGGTGCACGGCCAGCCCCCATTCGTAGCCCTGCACGGAAATCACGTATTGCAGGCCCTGGCGAAAATCATCGCGGTAACGGTCGGGCATTACCCAACGCGCGGTGTCCAGTACTTTCAGGTTGCCGGCCTGGCAGGTCAGGATGCCGAGAAACCAGTCGGGCTGGCCGAACAGCGGCGTCAGCTCCTGGCCCGCCAGGTTGTAGATCGAGCCCAGGCACACCAGCGGTACTGCCAGGGTCAGGCCGGCGACATCGAACAGCAGGCATTCGAACGGCTCGGCGGCCCAGGCCGGGCGACCATCGTCGGTGGCCGGCGGCAGCGCCTGGCTGGGGGCTGGCAGGTGCACATCCACCAGCGGCACTGCCGGCTCCACGACGGGTTGCTCAACGGGTTGCTCGACCAGTACCGGGATGCTGGCCTCAGCGACCACTTGCTGCTCGACCACCGTCACCACCGGCGCTTCCACTGGCATCACGCTGGGCAGCACCGCCAGCTTGGGCTCGGCGAAAGGCCGTGGGGCAGCACTGGCGGGGGCTTGGGCGGGCGCAGGCTTGGCCGCCTGCCGGGCATCACGCGCCTGCTCCTCGCGAACGGCATTGGCGAACTCGTCCGCCGCTGCCGGCGGCTCGAACAGCTCTTCGGCCTCGGTAGCCTCCTGCAGCAGGCCATCGAGGTACGATTGCAGGGCCAGTTGTGGCCGGGTGCTGGTTTGCCGGGTCTGGGTCATCAGGCCACCTGTACTGCAGTTTTGTAAGTCAGCAGGTGCTTGAGCAGCGCCCGGTAGGCAACCAACCCACGGCTCTTGCTGTCGAACTGCGAAGGCGTGACACCCTTGCGGCTGGCATCGCGCAGGCGCGTATCCACCGGGATGTAGCCCTGCCACACTTGCTGGCCGTAGCTGTCACGCAGTTGCTTGAGCGTGCCCAGGGAGGCCTGGGTACGGCGGTCGAACAGGGTCGGCACGATCTGGTAAGGCAGCGCCTGCTTGCGCGAGCGGTTGACCATGGCCAGGGTACCGACCATGCGTTCCAGGCCCTTGACCGCAAGGAATTCGGTTTGCACCGGAATCACCAGCTGCTGGCTGGCGGCTAGGGCATTGACCATCAGCACACCGAGCAAGGGCGGGCTGTCGATCAGGGCAAAGTCGAAATCCTGCCACAGCTGCGCCAGACTCTTGGCGATCACCAGGCCCAGGCCATTCTGCCCCGGCGACTGGCGCTCCAGCACCGCCAGCGCGGTGCTCGACGGCAGCAGCGAGATGCGCTCGTCACTGGTGGGCAACAGCAATTGCCCGGGCAAGCCCTCGGGCACCACGCCCTTGTGCAGGAACAGGTCGTAGCAGCTGTGCTCCAGGGCATCCGGGTTGTGCCCGAAATAGCTGGTCATCGAGCCGTGCGGGTCGAGGTCGACGACGACCACGCGCTTGCCGGCCTCGGCCAGCAGGCCGGCCAGGGCGATGGTAGTGGTGGTCTTGCCGACGCCACCTTTTTGATTGGCTACTGCCCAGACTCTCATCAAGCAAACTCTATGTATTGATTTGGCAGGGACACTGTAGAAACAACTATTTGAAAGCTTGCCCGATCCCTGTGGGAGCGGGTTTACCCGCGAACACCGGCAAAGCCGGTGCCATACACCGAGTCGCCTTCTTCGCGGGTGAACCCGCTCCCACAAGGGCCAGCGGTAAACCCTCGAATCCATTACCCAGTGACAGAGAATTGACGAGTTACTGCCCCGCCACCGTTGCTGGCGTTGCCGGTGCACTTTGTGTGCCAGCCCGGCGCAATGCGGCATCCGGGGTGGCATTGGCGCTGCCCGAGCCGGTCAGGCTGCGGCGCACTTCCAGGTTACGGGAAATCACCAGCACCACCCGGCGGTTACGCGCACGGCCGTCGGCAGTGTCGTTGCTGGCCACTGGCTGATACTCGCCGTAACCCACGGACGCCATGCGCGCCGGGTTGACCCCTTCCATGGCCAGCAGGCGCACGATGCTCGCCGCACGCGCCGACGACAACTCCCAGTTGGTCGGGTACTGCGCTGTGCGAATCGGCAGGTTGTCGGTGAACCCTTCGACATGCACCGGGTTGGCGAACGGCTTGAGGATACCGGCCACCTTCGCGATGATGGCAAATGCCTTGTCGCTGGGCATGGCATCGCCACTGCCAAACAGCAGCGACGAGTTGAGCTCGATTTCGATCCACAGCTCGTTGCCGCGCACGGTCATCTGGTCACTCTTGATCAGGTCGCCAAAGGCATCGCGTACGTCATCGCTGATGGTTTTCAGCGGGTCGACATTGGTCGCCGCCAGGCCCGCCTCGGTCTGCTCGCTGTCTTTGACCAGTGGCTCGGCCGGGCGCACGCTCAGTGGCTGCTCGTCGCCGATGGGGATCGGCTTGACGGCGCGCTCAGGGTCGTTGAACACCCCCAGCAAGGCCTGCGAGATGACCTTGTACTTGCCCTCGTTGATCGAGGAAATCGAGTACATCACCACGAAAAAGGCGAACAACAAGGTAATGAAGTCGGCGTACGACACCAGCCAGCGTTCGTGGTTTTCGTGTTCCTCGGTATGGCGACGGCGACGCATGGGTTACTCCATGAAGCCTTGCAGCTTCAACTCGATCGAGCGCGGGTTCTCACCCTCGGCAATCGACAGCAGGCCTTCGAGCAGCATTTCGCGGTAGCGCGACTGGCGCATGACAATGGCCTTGAGCTTGTTGGCCACCGGCAGTAGCACCAGGTTGGCGCTGGCCACGCCGTAGATGGTGGCGACGAAGGCCACGGCAATGCCGTTACCCAGCTGCGACGGGTCGGCCAGGTTGCCCATCACGTGGATCAGGCCCATTACCGCACCGATGATGCCAATGGTCGGCGCGTAGCCACCCATGCTTTCGAACACCTTGGCAGCCTGGATATCGCGCCCTTCCTGGGTCAGGAAGTCGACTTCAAGGATGCTGCGGATGGCTTCTGGCTCGGCGCCGTCCACCAGCAACTGCAGGCCTTTGCGCGCATAAGGGTCCGGCTCGCTATCGGCTACCCCTTCCAGGCCCAGCAGGCCTTCCTTGCGCGCGGTCAGGCTCCAGTTCACGACGCGGTCGATGCCGCCCGCCAGGTCGACCCGTGGCGGGAACAGGATCCAGCGCAAAATCTGCAAGGCACGCTTGAACGACGACAGCGGCGCCTGCAGCAACGCCGCCGCCAAGGTGCCGCCCAGCACGATCAGCGCCGCCGGGCCATTGACCAAGGCACCCACATGGCCGCCTTCGAGAAAGTTGCCACCGACGATGGCAACAAAGGCGAGGATCAAGCCGATCAGGCTGAGCACGTCCATCAGACGCAGGCCTCCACCAGGTGCTTGCCGATTTCGTCCAGGCTGTACACCGCATCGGCCAGGTTGGCTTTGACGATGGCCATGGGCATGCCATAGATCACGCAGCTGGCTTCATCCTGGGCCCACACCGTGCTGCCGCCCTGCTTGAGCAGGCGCGCGCCTTCGCGGCCATCGGCGCCCATGCCGGTAAGCACCACCGACAGCACCTTGTCGCCGTACGACTTGGCCGCCGACCCGAAGGTGATGTCCACGCACGGCTTGTAGTTCAGGCGCTCGTCACCGGGCAGGATCTTCACCGTGCCACGGCCGTCGATCATCATCTGCTTGCCACCCGGGGCCAGCAGGGCCAGGCCTGGGCGCAGCATGTCGCCGTCCTCGGCCTCCTTGACGTTGATCCGGCACAGCTTGTCCAGGCGTTCGGCAAACGCCTTGGTGAACGCTGCCGGCATGTGCTGGATCAGCACGATCGGCGCCGGGAAGTTGGCCGGCAACTGGGTCAGCACCCGCTGCAGGGCGACCGGGCCACCGGTGGAGGTGCCGATGGCCACCAGCTTGTAAGGCTTGCGCTTGGGTGCCGGCGAATGCGCTGGCGCCGCTGCCTGTGCCGGCACACGGGCAGGCACGGGCGGGCGCGCCGCTGCCGGGCTGCTGAAACTGCTGGCCGGTGCGTGGCTGCTGGCGGGCGCAGGCGCAGCAACCGGCGCGTGGCTGGCGTAGCTGCCGAAACGGCGGTTGCTGCGGGAAATGGTATGCACCTTCTCGCACAGCAACTGCTTGACCTTGTCGGGGTTGCGCGAGATGTCCTCGAAGTTTTTCGGCAGGTAATCCACCGCACCGGCATCCAGCGCATCCAGGGTGACGCGCGCGCCTTCGTGGGTCAGCGAGGAGAACATCAACACCGGCGTCGGGCAGCGCTGCATGATGTGCCGCACTGCGGTGATGCCATCCATCATGGGCATTTCGTAGTCCATGGTAATGACATCGGGCTTGAGCGCCAGCGCCTGGTCGATTGCTTCCTTGCCGTTGGTCGCGGTACCCACTACCTGGATCGTCGGATCCGCCGAGAGGATTTCCGAGACGCGGCGGCGGAAGAAACCGGAATCATCCACCACCAGGACCTTGACTGCCATAAACACTCCATTAGGCGGCGCAACCCGCCAGGGTGCGCCACCGAAATCAAATACGCCGCGCGGCGTAACGCTTGAGCATGCTCGGGACGTCGAGAATCAACGCGATGCGACCGTCGCCGGTGATGGTGGCCCCGGACATGCCCGGGGTGCCCTGCAGCATCTTGCCCAGCGGCTTGATTACCACTTCTTCCTGGCCCACCAGTTGATCGACGACAAAGCCGATGCGCTGGGTGCCGACCGACAGGATCACCACGTGGCCCTCGTGCTGCTCTTCATGCACCTGGCCCTGTACCAGCCAGCGCTTGAGGTAGAACAGCGGCAGCGCCTTGTCGCGCACGATCACCACTTCCTGGCCGTCGACCACGTTGGTGCGCGACAGGTCGAGGTGGAAGATCTCGTTGACGTTGACCAGCGGGAAGGCAAACGCCTGGTTGCCCAGCATCACCATCAGGGTGGGCATGATCGCCAGGGTCAGCGGCACCTTGATGACGATCTTCGAGCCCTGGCCCTTGGCCGAGTAGATGTTGATCGAGCCGTTGAGCTGGGAGATCTTGGTCTTCACCACGTCCATGCCCACGCCACGGCCAGACACGTCAGAGATCTCGGTCTTGGTCGAGAAGCCCGGGGCAAAGATCAGGTTGTAGCAGTCCGATTCGCTCAGGCGCTCGGCGGCGTCCTTGTCCATCAGGCCCTTTTCCACGGCCTTGGCGCGCAGGATGTTGGGGTCCATGCCCTTGCCGTCGTCCGAGATCGACAGCAGGATGTGGTCGCCTTCCTGTTCCGCCGACAGCACCACGCGGCCGGTGCGGGCCTTGCCAGCGGCGTCACGCTCATCTGGCATCTCGATACCATGGTCGACAGCGTTGCGCACCAGGTGCACCAGCGGGTCGGCCAGGGCTTCGACCAGGTTCTTGTCGAGGTCAGTCTCTTCGCCGACCAGTTCCAGGTTGATCTCTTTCTTCAGCTGGCGGGCCAGGTCACGGACCAGGCGCGGGAAGCGGCCGAAGACTTTCTTGATCGGCTGCATGCGGGTTTTCATCACCGCGGTCTGCAGGTCGGCGGTGACCACGTCGAGGTTGGACACGGCCTTGGACATAGCCTCGTCGCCGCTGTTCAGGCCCAGGCGCACCAGGCGGTTACGCACCAGCACCAGTTCGCCGACCATGTTCATGATCTCGTCCAGACGCGCGGTATCGACACGCACGGTGGTTTCCGCTTCGCTGACCGCGTGTTTGTCGGCAGCCGGGGCCGGCGTGCGCGGGACCGCAGCAGGTTTGCTGACAGGCGCTGGCGCGGCAGCTGGCTTGGCCACCGGCTGGCTTTCAGCCTTGGCGGCAGCCGGTGCTTGCACCTTGGCCGCAGGCGGGGCTTCGACGGCGGCAACGTCGCCACCGAACTTGCCCTTGCCGTGCAACTGGTCCAGCAGGGCCTCGAATTCGTGCTCGCTGATTTCGTCGCTGGCGGCGCTGGCCGCTACGGCGGTGTCAGCCGCAACTGGCTCCGGTGCCTTGAAGGCTGGCAAGGCGTCTGCCTGGAAGGTGCCCTTGCCATGCAGCTGGTCGAGCAACGATTCGAATTCGGCGTCGGTAATTTCGTCGCTGACCACTTCGGCGCTGACGGTGGCTGATGGCGCGACAACTTCGGCACTGAACTGGCCTTTGCCGTGCAACTGGTCGAGCAGCGACTCGAACTCGGCGTCGGTGATTTCATCACCTGCACCGGTCACGGTTTCGCCCTGCATCTGCTCGTCGGCCGCGGCTTGTGCCTTGACCGCATCCAGCGAATCGAGCAACTGCTCGAATTCGCTGTCAGTAATGTCCTGATGCTGTTCTTCGGCCGGGGCCTGGGCCGCAACCGGCACCTCGGCAACCGGCTCCGCTGCTGCAGCAACTTCGGCCTCAGCACCGCCAGGTTCGGCCAGGCGCGACAAAGCCGCCAGCAATTCTGGGGTGGCCGGGGTCACTTCACCACGCTCGCGCACCTGGCCAAACATGTTGTTGACCGTGTCCAGTGCTTCGAGCACCACATCCATCAATTCCGCGTCGACCCGGCGCTCACCTTTGCGCAGGACGTCGAATACGTTTTCGGCGATATGGCAGCACTCCACCAGCTCGTTCAGCTGAAGGAAGCCGGCGCCCCCTTTTACAGTGTGGAAACCGCGAAAGATCGCATTGAGCAGGTCAGCATCATCGGGCCGGCTTTCCAGCTCGACCAGTTGCTCGGACAGTTGCTCAAGAATTTCGCCGGCTTCTACCAGGAAATCCTGAAGGATTTCTTCATCGGCGCCGAAGCTCATCAAACGTGCTCCTTAAAAACCCAGGCTGGACAGCAGATCATCGACATCGTCCTGACCGGACACAACGTCTTCACGCTTATCGGCATGAATCTGCGGACCTTCACCCCGAGTCGGATGTTTTTCTCGATCTTTTTCTGCGCGCAGTTGATCGTGGTCATGTTGTATGCCGGCGAAACGGTCGACCTGGCTGGCCATCAGCACCAGCTTGAGCAGGTTGCTTTCCACTTCGGTCACCAACGCGGTGACGCGCTTGATCACCTGGCCAGTCAGGTCCTGATAGTCCTGGGCCAGCAGAATGTCGTTAAGGTGGCCGGCAACCTTGCGATTACCTGCGGCGCTGTGCGTCAGGAAACTGTCGACGCGCTTGACCAGGTCACGAAACTCCGGCGCCGCCACTTCGCGGCGCATGAAGCGCTGCCAGTCGGTGCTCAGGGCCTTGGCTTCGCTGGCCAGGTCATTGAGCACCGGGGTGCTTTCTTCGACCAGGTCCATGGTGCGGTTGGCCGCGCCCTCGGTCAGCTTGACCACATACGACAGGCGTTCGGTGGCGTCGGTAATCTGCGACACCTCCTCGGCCTGCGGCATGGTCGGGTCGATCTGGAAGCTGACAATGGCACTGTGCAGCTCGCGGGTGAGCTTGCCGACTTCCTGGTACAGGCCGCGGTCACGGGTCTGGTTCAGCTCGTGAATCAGCTGCACCGCCTCGCCGAAACGGCCCCGCTCCAGGCTCTCGACCAACTCCTGGGCATGCTTCTTCAGGGTCGATTCGAACTCGCCCAAAGACGTTTGTGATGAATCCATGGCGCGCCCCCTGACGTGACTCAGCCGTTGACGCGTTCGAAGATCTTCTCGATCTTTTCTTTGAGCACCTGGGCGGTGAACGGCTTGACCACGTAACCATTGACGCCGGCCTGGGCCGCCTCAATGATCTGGTCGCGTTTGGCTTCGGCAGTCACCATCAGTACCGGCATGGTTTTCAGTTTTTCGCTGGCACGCACCTTACGCAGCAGGTCGATGCCGGACATGCCCGGCATGTTCCAGTCGGTCACCAGGAAGTCGTAGTGGCCGTTCTCCAGCATCGGCAGCGCCGTGGTGCCGTCGTCGGCTTCGTCCGTGTTAGTGAAGCCCAGGTCACGCAACAGGTTCTTGATGATCCGCCGCATCGTCGAAAAGTCGTCAACGATGAGGATTTTCATGTTCTTGTCCAATTAGACCTCCAAGCAGTCTCAAACGCGCTCGCCCTGGCGAGCACGCACTCATTCAATTCGGTACAACGTGAAACGGCTATGTGCTACGGGCCGGGCTCAGCGTGCCCGCCATTCCCCCAGGCGGCTGCGCAGGCGCGCGGCACACTGGCTGTGCAACTGGCTGACCCGCGACTCGCTGACCCCAAGCACCTCACCGATTTCCTTGAGGTTCAGCTCTTCGTCGTAGTACAGCGCCAGCACCAGGCGTTCACGCTCCGGCAGGTTGGCAATGGCCTCGGTCAGGGCAACCTGGAAGCGCTCGTCTTCCAGGCCACGTGCAGGCTCGACCTGGCCACTGGCGCCATCCTCATGCAGCCCTTCATGTTCGCCGTCCTGCAACAGGTCGTCGAAACTGAACAGGCGGCTGCCCAAGGTATCGTTCAAGATCCCGTAGTAATCATCGAGACTCAATTGGAGTTCGGCAGCAACTTCATGATCTTTAGCGTCACGGCCGGTTCTGGCTTCAACTGCACGCATGGCGTCACTGACCATGCGGGTGTTGCGGTGCACCGAACGCGGCGCCCAGTCGCCCTTGCGCACTTCATCGAGCATGGCCCCGCGAATGCGGATGCCGGCGTAGGTTTCAAAGCTGGCGCCCTTGCTGGCGTCGTATTTGTTGGCCACTTCAAGCAGCCCGATCATGCCCGCCTGGATCAGGTCTTCGACCTGAACGTTGGCCGGCAGCCGTGCCAGCAGGTGGTAGGCAATGCGCTTGACCAGCGGCGCATAGCGCTCAATCAGCTCGTACTGGGCGTCTTTCGCCGCCCGGCTGTACATCTTGAAGCCGCTGGCATTCATAGCACGGGACCCGCGCTGGTGGGTTGCACCAGGCGCTCGACAAAGAACTCCAGGTGGCCGCGCGGGTTGGCCGGCAGCGGCCAGCTGTCGACCTTCTGGGCAATCGCCTTGAAGGCCAGCGCGCACTTGGAACGCGGGAAGGCTTCGTACACAGCCCGCTGTTTCTGCACCGCCTTGCGCACGCACTCGTCGTACGGCACGGCGCCCACGTACTGCAGGGCAACGTCAAGGAAGCGGTCGGTGACCTTGGTCAGCTTGGCGAACAGGTTGCGCCCTTCCTGCGGGCTCTGCGCCATGTTGGCCAGCACGCGGAAGCGGTTCATGCCGTAGTCGCGGTTGAGCAGCTTGATCAGGGCGTAGGCATCGGTGATCGAGGTGGGTTCGTCGCACACCACCAGCAGCACTTCCTGGGCGGCGCGAACGAAGCTGACTACCGAGTCACCGATACCCGCAGCGGTGTCGATCACCAGTACGTCGAGGTTGTCGCCAATGTCGCTGAACGCCTGGATCAGCCCGGCATGCTGCGCCGGGGCCAGGTGCACCATGCTCTGGGTGCCCGAGGCTGCCGGCACGATGCGCACGCCGCCGGGCCCCTGCAGCATCACGTCACGCAGCTCGCAGCGCCCTTCGATGACATCGGCCAGGGTTCGTTTGGGGGTGAGGCCCAGCAACACGTCGACATTGGCCAGGCCCAGGTCGGCGTCAAGCAGCATGACCCTGCGGCCAAGCTCGGCCAGCGCCAGGGACAGGTTCACTGAAACGTTAGTCTTGCCGACGCCACCTTTGCCACCGGTTACGGCGATCACCTGTACGGGATGCATGCTACCCATGTCTGTTCTTTACCTTGTCTCGCTGGGACTCAGGCCACACGTAGGGCAATTCTGCGTACCCCTTGGCATAGCTACCTTGCATACGCTTCATCATCAACCCGCTCGCCGTGGGTTGTGATAGAGATCAGCGAACATGTCGGCCATGGCCTCTTCGCTGGGCTCGTCCTGCTGCTGCACATTCACCGCGCGCGTCACCAGCTGGTGCCCCCGTGGCAAGTGCAGGTCGTCAGGAATGCGCGGCCCATCGGTCAGGTAGGCCACTGGCAGTTCATGACTGATGGCAAGGCTCAGCACATCGCCAAGGCTTGCCGTTTCATCGAGTTTGGTCAGGATGCACCCGGCCAGGCCACAGCGCTTGTAGCTGTGATAGGCGGCGGTCAGCACCTGCTTCTGGCTGGTGGTGGCCAACACCAGGTAGTTCTTCGCGGCAATGCCACGCCCGGCCAGGGTTTCCAGCTGCATGCGCAGGGCCGGGTCGCTGGCCTGCAGGCCGGCGGTATCGATCAGCACCACGCGCTTGCGCAGCAGTGGCTCCAGCGCCGCCGCCAACGACTGGCCTGGGTCGACGTAGGTTACTGGTACATTGAGGATGCGCCCCAGCGTCTTGAGCTGCTCCTGGGCGCCAATACGGAAGCTGTCCATGCTCACCAGCGCCAGGTTCTGCGCGCCGTACTTGAGCACATAGCGGGCGGCCAGCTTGGCCAGCGTCGTGGTCTTGCCCATGCCGGCAGGGCCGACCATGGCGATCACCCCGCCCTCTTCGATCGGCTCGACCTCAGGGATTTCGATCATCCGCGCCAGGTGCGCCAGCAACATGCGCCAGGCTTGGCGTGGTTCTTCGATCTCACAGGTCAGGTCCAGCAGCTCGCGGGCAATCGGCCCGGACAGGCCGATGCGCTGCAGGCGGCGCCAGAGGTTGGCCTGCTGCGGCTTGCTGCCCTGCAGCTGGGTCCAGGCCAGCGAGCCAAGCTGCACTTCCAGCAGCTCGCGCAGGCCCGACAGCTCGGAACGCATGGCGTCGAACAGGCGCGGGTCGACCGGCGCCGGCGCAACTGCGGCAGTGGCCTCGGGGGCATCGACGTGCGGTTCGATCAGCGGCTCGGCGGCGGTCAGCGACTGCCCGGCAAACAATTGGCGGTTGTTGTCGCTGCTGTCCTGGCGGTGGTCCAGTTCGGCCTGGGCGGTGGCGATGCGCGTGTGGGTCTTGCGCAGCTCTTCTTCCAGCTCGGCGTTGGGCACACGCGGGGCCAGGGCGGACAGCTTGTAGTCCAGCGCAGCCGTCAGTTCGACACCACCGGCAATGCGGCGGTTGCCAATGATCGCGGCATCGGCGCCCAGCTCATCACGGACCAGTTTCATGGCCTGACGCATATCGGCGGCGAAAAATCGCTTAACTTGCATTATCCACTACCTCAGCCGTTAGGGCCCACGGTGGCAACGATGGTGACTTGCTTGTTGTCAGGTATTTCCTGATACGCCAGAACATGCAAATTCGGTACAGCCAGGCGACCGAAACGCGACAGCATGGCGCGGATCGGGCCGGCCGTCAGGAGGATGGCCGGCTGGCCCTGCATCTCCTGGCGCTGGGCCGCCTCGATCAGCGAACGCTGCAGCTTCTCGGCCATGCTCGGCTCCAGAAGAACACCGTCTTCCTGACCTTGCCCGGCCCTTTGCAGACTATTCAGCAAAATCTGTTCCAACCTTGGCTCCAGGGTAATCACTGGCAGCTCCGACTCAACGCCGACAATGCTTTGCACGATGGCGCGACACAATCCGACGCGCACCGTGGCCACCAGCGCGGCGGTATCTTGACTCTTGCCGGCGCTGTTCGCGATAGCTTCGGCGATGCTGCGAATATCACGTACTGGCACTTGTTCCGACAACAGCGCTTGCAGCACCTTCAGCAGGCCCGACAAGGAAATGACACCCGGCACCAGCTCTTCTGCAAGTTTAGGCGATGCCTTGGCCAACACCTGCAACAGTTGCTGGACCTCTTCGTGGCCGATCAGCTCGTGGCAGTGCTTCTGCAGGATCTGGTTGAGGTGGGTGGCCACCACGGTGCTGGCATCTACGACGGTATAGCCCAGCGACTGCGCCTGGGAGCGCTGGCCGACATCGATCCACACCGCCTCCAGGCCAAACGCCGGGTCACGCGCGGCAATGCCGTTGAGGGTGCCGAACACCTGCCCCGGGTTGATCGCCAGCTCCCGGTCCGGGTAAATCTCCGCCTCGGCCAAAATCACCCCCATCAGGGTCAGGCGATAAGCGCTGGGCTGCAGGTCGAGGTTGTCGCGAATGTGCACGGTGGGCATGAGGAAGCCCAGGTCCTGGGACAGCTTCTTGCGCACGCCCTTGATCCGCGCCAGCAACTGGCCGCCCTGGTTGCGGTCGACCAGCGGGATCAGCCGGTAGCCGACCTCCAGGCCAATCATGTCGATGGGGGTCACGTCGTCCCAGCCCAGCTCCTTGGTCTCCTGCGCGCGCTGTGGCGAAGGCAGCAGGTCTTGCTGGCGCTGCGCCTCCTGCAGTGCCTGGGCCTTGGCCTTCTGCTGTTTTTTCCACACCAGGTAAGCCCCGCCGCCGGCCAGCAGACCCAAGCCGATGAAGGCGACGTGCGGCATGCCCGGGACCAGGCCCATGACAATCATCAACGCCGCCGACACGGCCAGCGCCTTGGGCGAATCGAACATCTGCCGGTTGATCAGCTTGCCCATGTCCTCGGAGCCCGAGGCGCGGGTGACCATGATCGCGGCGGCGGTGGACAGCAGCAGTGATGGCAATTGCGCCACCAAACCGTCACCGATGGTCAGCAAAGCGTACACCTTGCCGGCATCGCCGAAGCTCATGCCGTGCTGCAGCATGCCGATCAGCATGCCGCCGATCAGGTTGATGAACAGGATCAGCAAGCCGGCAATGGCGTCACCGCGGACGAACTTGCTGGCACCGTCCATCGAGCCGTAGAACTCGGCCTCCTGGGCCACCTCGGCACGGCGGTGCTTGGCCTGGGCCTGATCGATCAGGCCGGCGTTGAGGTCGGCGTCGATGGCCATCTGCTTGCCGGGCATGGCATCCAGGGTGAAACGCGCGCTCACTTCCGAGATACGCCCGGCACCCTTGGTCACCACCACGAAGTTGATGATCATCAGTATGGCGAACACCACCCCGCCGACCACGTAGTTACCGCCGATCACCACTTCGCCGAAGGCCTGGATCACTTTACCGGCGGCGCCATGGCCTTCCTGGCCATGCAGCATCACAACCCGGGTAGACGCCACGTTGAGGGCCAGGCGCAACAGTGTAGCCACCAGCAAGATGGTGGGGAACGCGGCGAAGTCGAGCGGGCGCAGTGCGTACACGCACACCAGCAGGACCACGATCGACAAGGCGATGTTGAAGGTGAAGAACACGTCGAGCAGGAACGGCGGTATGGGCAACATCATCATTGCCAACATCACCAGCAGCAACAGCGGCACACCCAGGTTGCCCCGGCCGAGCCCGGCCAGGTTGTTACGGGCGTTGCTGATTAACTGAGTGCGATCCACCGCGAGTCCTCTTGATGCAAAACTTTGACGCCCACGGGGCGCCTGGCGCTGGCTTTGCAAGAAGCTTTCCAACTTTGCCTGGCGGGGGATTTATGTTGCCTGTACCGGCCCTTTCGCGGGTGAACCCGCTCCCACAGGTACGGCACCGCCCTTGAAAGCGGTGAGACTCCTGTGGGAGCGGGTTTACCCGCGAAGAGGCCAGCAGCCCCGGCACAAGGCCAACTGATGCTGCGCTGGCCGAGCAGAAACTCAGCTGGCCTGTACCGGCCCTTTCGCGGGCTCGCCCGCGAAAGGGCCAGAAGCCCTGGCACAAGGTCAACTGTCGCGGCGTAGGTCCGGCGGAATCGGCAGGTCTTCTTTCAACGGCTCCGGCCGTTTGCCCTTACCCGCGCGGTACTGGCGGATCTGGAACACATAGGCCAGCACCTGCGCCACCGCCAGGTACAGGCCGGCGGGGATTTCCTGCTCGATTTCGGTGGAGTAGTAGATCGCCCGCGCCAGCGCTGGCGACTCGAGGACCTGGATCTTGTGCTCCGCGCCAATTTCACGAATTTTCAAAGCCATGAAATCCGTACCCTTGGCCAGCAACAGCGGCGCCGCCCCGCCCTTCTCCGGGTCGTACTGCAAGGCCACCGCATAGTGCGTCGGGTTGGTGATGATCACGTCGGCCTGCGGCACTGCCGCCATCATGCGCCGCTGCGATACCTCGCGCTGCAGCTGGCGAATACGCTGCTTGACCTCAGGCTTGCCCTCGCTGTCCTTGTACTCGTCGCGCACTTCCTGCTTGGTCATCTTCATTTTCTTGTGGGTCTGGTACAGCTGGAACGGCACGTCCGCCGCGGCGATCAGCAGCAACCCGGCCGACATCCACAAGGCACTCCAGCCCACCACCTGCAGGCTGTGAATGATCGCCTGCTCCAGCGGCTCGTTGGCAATCGACAGCAAGGCCTGGCGGTCGCTCGACAACACCACCAGCGCCACGATCAGGATCACGAAGAACTTGGCCAGCGCCTTGAGCAACTCGGTCAGGCTGTTCATCGAGAACATGCGCTTGATCCCCGACAACGGGTTCATGCGGCTGAATTTGGGCTGCAGGAGGCTGCCGGAGAACAGGAAGCCACTGAGGGCGATGGGCGCCACGAAAGAGATCACGAACAACAGGATCAGCACTGGCTGCACCGCCCAGATCGCCATCTTGCCCGAGGCCAGCAGGAAGGCGCCCATGGCCCGTTCGTCGACGATCACCTCGCGGGTCAGGCTGAAGTTCATGCGCATCAAGGCCAGCAACGTCTCGGCCAGATGGCCGCCAAAGGCCAACAGGCCACCGGCACCCGCCAGGGTCACCGCCACCGTGTTCAGTTCCTTGGAGCGGGCAATCTCGCCCTTCTCGCGTGCGTCGCGCTTGCGCTTCTCGGTGGGGTCTTCTGTCTTGTCCTGACCGCTCTCGCTTTCAGCCATGCTCAGCCCGCCCTCGCCAGCTCACGCAGCCATTGCAGCGCTTCGCTGGCCAATGCCTGGTAGTGGGACAAGATGTCTGCCAGGCCTACCCAGAAAATGAGCATCCCCATGACCAGGGTCAGCGGGAAACCGATCGAGAAAATGTTCAGCTGCGGCGCGGCACGGGTCATCACGCCAAAGGCGATGTTCACCACCAGCAAGGCTGCAATCACCGGCAAAATCAGCAGCAGCCCGGCCGCGAACACCCAGCCCATGCGCCCGGCCAGCTCCCAGAAGTGGTTGACCACCAGCGCATTACCCACCGGCAGGGTAGTAAAGCTCTCGGTCAGCACCTCGAACACCACCAGGTGGCCGTTCATCAGCAGGAACAGCACGCTCACCAGCATGGTCATGAACTGGCTGATCACCGTGACGTTGACGCCGTTGGCCGGGTCGACCATCGAGGCGAAGGCCATGCCCATCTGCACCGCCACGATCTGCCCGGCGATCACGAAGGCCTGGAACAACAACTGCAACGCCAGGCCGAACAGCGCACCGACGATGATCTGCTCAGCACACAGCAACAGGCCGCGCAGGCTCAGCGGGTCGAATTCGGGCAAAGGCGGCAATGCCGGGACAATCACCACCGTAATGGCCACTGCCACGTACAGGCGCACCCGCGCCGGCAGCATGCGGGTGCCGATGATCGGCATGGTCATCAGCACTGCTGTCACCCTGAACAACGGCAGGATGAAGGTGGCAACCCAAGTGCCGATCTGCGTGTCGGTCAGCTCCAGCATCGCCGCATCAACCTATGAGCTGCGGGATGTTGGTGTAGAGGTTGGTGATGTACTCCATGAACTTCTGCACCAGCCACGGCCCGGCGATGATCAGCGTGATCAGCATGACCAGCAGACGCGGCAGGAAGCTCAAGGTCTGTTCGTTGATCTGCGTAGCCGCCTGGAACATGGCCACCACCAAGCCCACCAGCAGGCTCGGCACCACCAGCACGGCCACCATCAGGGTGGTCAGCCACAGGGCATCACGGAACAGGTCGACAGCAACTTCAGGGGTCATCGGCGGCTCTCCTTGACGGCGTCAGACGCCGCCGAAACTGCTGGCCAGGGTGCCCATGATCAGCGCCCAGCCATCGACCAGCACGAACAGCATGATCTTGAACGGCAGCGAGATGATCAGCGGCGAGAGCATCATCATACCCATGGCCATCAGCACACTGGCCACCACCATGTCGATGATCAGGAACGGGATGAAGATCATGAAGCCGATCTGGAACGCGGTCTTCAGCTCGGAGGTGACGAACGCTGGCACCAGGATCGTCAGCGGCACCTGGTCGGGGCCGGCGATGTCGGTACGCTTGGACAGGCGCATGAACAGGTCGAGGTCGCTTTGCCGGGTTTGCGCCAGCATGAAGTCCTTGAGCGGCCCCTGGGCCTTGTCGATGGCCTGCTGGGCGGTCATCTGCTCCTTCAGGTACGGCTGCAGGGCGTCCTGGTTCACCCGGTCGAACACCGGGGCCATGATGAACATGGTCAGGAACAGCGCCATGCCGGTGAGCAGCTGGTTCGACGGCGTCTGCTGCAGGCCCAGGGCCTGGCGCAGGATCGAGAACACGATGATGATGCGGGTGAAGCTGGTCATCAGGATGACGAACGCCGGGATGAAGCTCAGCGCGGTCATGATCAGCAGGATTTGCAGGCTGACCGAATATTCCTGCTGCCCGTCCGGGGTATTGGACAGGGTAATGGCCGGGATCGACAGCGGGTCGGCGGCCAGGGCCAATGGCGCGGCCAGCAGCAGCGCCACAGTCAACAACGTACGCAGCGCGCCGCTCATCACTTGTTGTCCTTAGGATTCTTGCCCATCAGCTCCATCAGCCGCTGGGCAAACTCCGGCGTCGCCTGACGGGCGCTGTCCGGCACTTGCACGGGTTCGGCCAGCACATGCAGGGCCTCGATGCTACCGGGGGTGTGGCCGATCAGGATCTGCTCATTGCCCACCTGCACCAGCAGCAGGCGGTCACGCGGGCCGATGGCACGGCTGCCGACAATCTCGATCACCTGCCCGCCCTTCACCGCCGTACTCTGCATGCGCCGCAGCAGCCAGGCCAGGAAGAAGATCAGGCCAACCACCAGCAACAGACCGAAAACCATCTGCACCAGCTGCCCGCCCAGGCTGCCAGGCGCAGCCGGCGGGGTCGCTGCCGGCGTGGCCGCAGCCAGGCAGGCCTGGCTGGCAAGCAGTGCCGCGAACGCCGCGATGGCGCGCATCGAACCCTTCACTCAGCGCAGCTTCTTGATACGTTCGCTGGGGCTGATCACGTCAGTCAGGCGGATGCCGAACTTCTCGTTGACCACTACCACCTCGCCATGAGCGATCAGCGTGCCGTTGACCAGCACGTCGAGCGGCTCGCCGGCCAGGCGGTCGAGCTCGATCACCGAGCCCTGGTTGAGCTGCAGCAGGTTGCGGATGTTGATCTCGGTGCTGCCCACTTCCATTGAAATGTTCACCGGGATGTCCAGGATCACGTCCAGGTTCGGGCCTTCGAGGCTGACGTTCTCGTTCGGCTTCGGCGAGCTGGCGAACTCTTCCATCGGCAGGCGGCCTGCGCCGCCATTGCTACCGGTGTCGCCACCCAGCAGTGCATCGATGTCGGCCTGGCCGGCTGCACCGGTTTCTTCCAGCGCCGCGGCCCACTCATCGGCCAGCGCCTGGTCCTCTGGGGAGGTGATCTCGTTTTCGTTAGCCATGGTTTCCTCGACAGGCATTCAATTCGTTATGAGCGACCGGCACGCCGTCAGCGGCGTACGATCGGGTCGATGATCTGCAGCGCCAGGTTGCCCTTGTGCGAACCCAGGCGCGCCTTGAACGACGGCACGCCGTTGGCACGCAGCACCAGGTGCTCGGGCAGTTCCACCGGGATCACGTCGCCAGGCTGCATGTGCAGGATGTCGCGCAGCTTCAGCTGGCGCCGGGCAACCGTGGCGCTCAGTGGCACGGCCACGTCCAGCACGTCCTCGCGCAGGGCCTTGACCCAGCGCTCATCCTGGTCGTCCAGGTCGGACTGGAAGCCGGCATCGAGCATTTCCCGCACCGGCTCGATCATCGAGTACGGCATGGTCACGTGCAGGTCGCCGCCACCGCCGTCCAGTTCAATGTGGAAGGTGGACACCACCACCGCCTCGCTGGGGCCGACGATGTTGGCCATGGCCGGGTTGACCTCGGAGTTCATGTACTCGAAGGACACCGGCATGATCGCCTGCCAGGCTTCCTTGAGGTCGACGAAGCACTGGTCCAGCACCATGCGCACCACGCGCAGTTCAGTCGGGGTGAATTCGCGGCCTTCGATCTTGGCGTGGCGACCATCGCCACCGAAGAAGTTATCCACCAGCTTGAACACCAGCTTGGCGTCGAGGATGAACAGCGAAGTGCCGCGCAGCGGCTTGATCTTGACCAGGTTGAGGCTGGTTGGCACGTACAGCGAGTGCACGTATTCGCCGAACTTCATCACCTGCACGCCGCCTACCGCCACGTCGGCGGAGCGGCGCAGCAGGTTGAACATGCTGATGCGGGTGTAACGGGCGAAGCGCTCGTTGATCATTTCCAGGGTCGGCATGCGACCCCGCACGATACGGTCCTGGCTGGTCAGGTCGTAGCTTTTGATACTGCCAGGCTCGGATGCACTCTCGGTCTGCACCAGACCGTCGTCGACGCCATGCAACAGGGCATCGATCTCATCCTGGGACAGCAGGTCCTGTACGGCCATTGCGGACTCCTACTGCAATACGAAATTGGTGAACAGCAATTGGTCGATGACCGGTTTGCCGACTTCCTTCTGCGCCACTTCCTGAACCACTGCGGTGGCCTTCTGGCGCAGCATTTCCTGCCCTACCGCGCTGCCGGCCAGGGTGTCGAAGCCTTGCCCGGAGAACATCATCACCAGGTTGTTGCGGATCACCGGCATGTGCACCTTGAGGGCATCCAGGTCGGCCTGGCTGCGCGCTTGCAGGGTGATGCTCACCTGCATATAGCGCTGGCGGCCGTTCTGGTTGAAGTTGACCACAAAGGCTGGGGTCAGCGCCTGATAGATGGCCGCAGGCTTGACGTTGCTGGCCGCAGCCTCGGTGGCCGGGGCTGGCTCGCTCTTGTGCATGATGAACCAGGTAGCGCCCACCGAAAGGCCGATCGCCAGCAACAGGCCCACGACTGCCAGCAGGATCAGCTTGAGTTTGCCTTTAGTGGCGGGGTCTTTGACTGCTTCGCTCTTCGCCATGCCAATAATCCGTCGTCCATCGGGGGTTCAAGGGAGGATGGCTTGGGGTGAGCAAGTGTTATGCCAGTTTTTGGCTTGATGGATTGTGTGGGGCCGGGAGGGGGCCGGCGGTGGAGATGTGGCGCCTGTGAGATCGAGCGCCGCAGGTGTTCGCCGATGTATTTTCAGCGCCTGTGAAATCGAGCGCCACAGGTGTTCGCCGATGTATTTTCGGCGCCTATGAGATCGAGCGCCGCCCGCGCGGCGCTTCGCGGCTAAAGCCGCTCCTACGTTTGTTTCGGGCCAATTATTCCTGTGGGATTTGCGCGCGAACGC